>NZ_JBSGXZ010000030.1:0-118020 GCF_053610285.1 Lentzea sp. NPDC054927 | reverse complement strand
CAGGTGGCTTGCGGGGCCAGCACGATGTCGAACCGGGCGCGCGCCCACGGCTTGTCGCCGAGCGCGCGCCCGTCCGGCGTGGGGGCGCCGGCCGGTTGGCCGGCGAACTCCTTGACGAGCGACTCCTTGACCCCGAAAACGGAGTCGCCGATCTCCAGCTGCGGATCACCTTTCACGAAGATGTGCGTGACCAGCGTGCGGAACCCGGCTGCCGAGACCATGAAGTGCAGGTGGGCCGCGCGCATGGGGGAGCGGTGCGCCGCGTCCAGGAGCGCGCCGACGGGACCATCGTGCGGGATGGGATACCTCGTCGGGGTCACGCCCCAGAAGGCGAACGTGCCGTCGGGCTCCGAGAACAGGTGGCCGCGGCCCGACACTCGGTCGTCGGTGTACTGCACGTCGTAGAAGCCGTCCTCGTCGGCTTCCCACACCTCGATCCTCGCGCCACCGACCGGGTTTCCCTCCGTGTCGCGCACGGTTCCCTCGACCCAGCACGGGGTTCCGGGGGCGCCCGCGGCGATGTCTCCGCCGTTGCCCACCAAAGGCGACTGCTCCACGAAGAACGGGCCGAACACCGTGGCCTCGGTGGCGTCCAGGTGGGCCTCGTTGTTCACCGCGATGGTCTGCATGGAAGCGCCCAGCACGTCGGAGAGCAGGATGAACTCCTGCCGCTTCTCGTCGGTGATGTGCCCGACGGCGGTCAGGAACTCGATCGCCCGCGTCCACTCCTCTTCGGTCAGCCGCACCTCGCGAATGAACGCGTGGAGGTGCCGGGTGAGCGACTCCAGCAGTTGTTTCAGTCGTGGGTCCGGTGTCCGGGCGAACGACGCGACGACCTCGGCCGTCAGGCGCTCCTCGATGCGCTGCTGGGCCTCTTGTTCGGCAGAGACGGTCATGCTCGGCTCCACTCGGTCGGGTTCTGGCCCGCCTGGGCAGCGGCGAGCAGTGCGGTGAGGTCGGCCTCGCTGACCGGGCGAGGGTTCGACGGGGGCACGGACGGCAGGATCAGACGGGCGGCCTCGGCGGCGTCTGGGACGCCGTGCAGGACGTGAGAGGCGCCGATGTCGGAGTACAACGACGTCAGGTCGGGCGCGCCCAGGGCTTCGGTGATCCTGCGCGCTGCTTCGGGGGCCGCGGGAGCGTTGAAGGCCAGCACGTACGGGAGAACCGCCGTGTGGGTCGCGGCGTGCGGGAGGTTGTAGGCGCCGCCCAGGACGTGACAGATCTTGTGGTGCAGTCCCGAACCCGCGGAGGCGAACGCCACGGCGGACAGATAGGCGCCGTAGAGGGTCTGCTCACGGCCGTCCAGGCCGGTGATCTGCCGCAACCCGCTGCTCAACGCGCGGATGCCTTCCGCGGCAAGGGCCTGGTTGATCGGATCGGCGCGCGGGGCCCACATCGAGTCGACGCAGTGCGCGAGCGCGTTGCAGCCGGAGGCGATGGCCAGCTCCGGCGGCAGCGACGCGGTGAGGGTCGCGTCGTAGACGACGGTCACCGGCAGGACGCGGTCGTCGCTGCCGGTGGTCTTGCGCGCGGCCTCGGTCAGGCCCCAGACGTTCGTCGCCTCCGAGCCCGCGTACGTGGTGGGCACGGCGACGATCGGCAGTCCGGTGGTCAGCGCGACCGCCTTCGCCAGCCCGGTCGTGGACCCTCCGCCGACGCTCACCAGCAGATCCGCGTTGGACGACGCGGCCTGCGCACGAGCACGTTCGGCATTGGCAACGGGGACGTGCGGCGCCACGTCCGTGCAGCGCGCCACCACGTCGATCTTCGCGGCCACCTCCGCGGCGATCGCTTCCTCACCGATCAGCAGCACCCGCCGGGCGCCGAGCCGTTCGACCTCCGCGGCGAGGGTGGCGGCCGCCTCTCCGGTGCCGAACAGGACGCGCTGGCCGAGGGTGGTGTGGTCGAACTTCACGCGCTCTCCTCCCGGCTGAGGATCGAGGTCAGGACGGACATCAGCTCGGCCTCGGGATCAGCGGGCAGCGCGTCGCTGCGCCAGGCGACGTGCTTGTCCGGGCGCACCAGCACGCAACCATCCTCGTCCACACCGGACAGTCGCGACCAGTCGAAGTAGAGATCGGTCACCGGACGCCCAGGTCCGATGACGACGGTTTGCACCGGGACATCGAGCCGGTCGGCCGCCTTCTGCGCCGCGCTGACCCACGCCTCGCCGGTGATCCCGGTCAGCAACGTGAACTGGCCGTACGGCACGAGGTCGTGGGTGGACCGCTTGCGCGTGCTGTCGCCGACCCAGGCGTGCGGCAACCGGGCGCCGGGCCAGGTCGACGGCTCGTAGTACAGCTCCGGGTCGCGGGCAGGCGACGGACGGGTCGTGCCGTCCGGAACAACGGCGCTGGACTCGTACGACTGGCCCATTTCCACGCCGTGCGCGTTGAATTCGTAGTTCTTCAGCTCCATGGCTTCCCGGACGGCGGCGCGCTTGGCGGCACCGGCCGGGCTGACGTCCTTGCGCTCCTCGATCTGCGCGTGCATCTGCTCGGCGGACTCGGCCGCGTCGAGACCGAGCGCCTCGAACAACGCACCGAACTCGCGAGCGGACTTGTTGGCCCGCAACACGATCTGCTGCGCGACGGGAGCGCGTTCGGCCGTGTAGGTGTCGAGCAACGAGGTGCCGGCCTGTCCGTTGAGCACCAAAGCCAGCTTCCACGCCAGGTTGTAGGAGTCCTGGATCGAGGTGTTGGACCCGAGGCCGTTGCTCGGCGGATGCTTGTGCACGGCGTCCCCGGCGCAGAACACCCTGCCCTGCTGCAACCGGGTCGCGTACTGCTCGTTGTTGCCCCACAAGGAGATACCGGTGATCTCCGCGTCGAGCGAAGGATCACCGACGAGGTTGCGCACGATCTGCAGGGCGTCGTCCTCGGACACTTCCGGCACGCCCTGTGCGAGGTCGAAGCCCCACACGATCAGCCACTCGTTCCACGGCCGGACCATCCGCACGAGGCCCGCGCCGATGCCGCCGACGTTCGCGCCGGGCTGGATCACCCAGTACAGCACCGAAGGGCGGTGCCGGCAGAGTTCGGAGAGGTCGGCCTTGAACGTGATGTTCATCGACCCGGCGACGTCCATCTGGCCCTCGTACGGCAGGTCCAGGTCGGCGGCCACGGCGGAGCGCGCGCCGTCCGCGCCGATCAGGTACTTCGCGCGGATCGTGTACTCGGCACCGGTGAGCCTGTTCAGCACCCGCACGGTCACGCCGCCGGCGTCCTGCGTGTGGCTCAGGTACTCGGTGCTGAACTGGGTCTGCGTGCCGCGCGCGGTCGCGTTGCGGACGAGGATCGGCTCCAGGTAGGTCTGCGGGATGTCGCAGTTCAGCGACGGCGAGGCGAGCTCGTGATCGGCGTGCCGGGCCGGGTGGTTGCCCCACGTGAGGATGCGGCCGATCTCCTCACCGGTGATCGACGTGCAGAACACGGTGTCGCCGATCAGGTGGTGCGGCGTGGCGTCCGCGAGCACCTGGTCCTCGATGCCGACATCGCGGAAGATCTCCATCGTCCGCTGGTTGGTGATGTGCGCGCGCGGAGTGTTCGCCGTCCACCGGTACTTGGTGATCATGATGTTCGGAACGCCCAGTGTGGACAGGAACAGTGCGGCGGAGGCCCCGGCCGGGCCCGATCCCACGATCAGCACATCGGTCTCGACCGCGGTGTGCGTCGGTGGGGAGGTTTCGACGAGACCGTCGTGGAAGGTCACCATGCCGAAACGGTGGCAGCGCGGCGGTGCCTGGAACGTCGTGCGGCCGTGACATGGCGGAAACAGGCAAAATTCAGGACGCGAAATTCAGGACACTTGACGGCGGTCGTGGCACGGCGTGGTGCCGAACCGAGCCCGGTAGGTGCGGGAGAAGTGCGCCTGCGAGGCGAAACCGCTCCTGGTGGCGACCTCCGCCAGCGAGATGGGCTCGGCGAGCAGGCGCCGGGCGGCGTCGAGACGGGCGGTCAGCACCGCCTGCGGCACGCTCTGCCCCGACCTGGCGAACAACCGCGAGAGATGACGTTCGGAGTACCCGATCGCGGCCGCGATCCGGCTCGCGGACAGGTCCTGCTCGGCCAGGTGAGCGGCGATGTACGCGTGCGCTGCCGCCAGATCGCCGGTGTCCGAGCGCTCGCCGCCGAGCAGCACGCCCAGCAGACCCGTCGCGACGCGCTCCAGCCCCTCCCAGTCCGCGGGGCCGCCGCGCAGCGCTCCGGACAGCGCGGTCACCAGCGCCTGCGCGTGAGCGTTGTCCTGGAAGCCGAACACCCGCGGTTTCACCGGTCCGGAACGGCCGGAGGTCTCACGCACCAGGGCACGCGGGGCTTTCAGCACGAGTTCGGTGAGGCCGTGCGAGAACGTCCGCTGGAACGGCTGGTCACCGTCCATCACGAGCCCCTGTCCCGGCGCGATCAGCTCACGGCCTCCGCGGTGCTCGAAGTGTCCCGCACCGGACAGTGCGAAGTAGACGACCACTCCGTCGGCGGGGTGCAGGGCGATCTGCCGGACGTCCCGTTCCACCGCGTGCGGCGACCCCGTCACCCGCGCCACCTGCAGGCGGGGCAGGGTGAGGTTGATCTCCGTGCCGTCGAACGGCCGGTCGCCGAGCGGCAGTGCCCGCAGGCCGACCAGCGCGCGGGCGTTGTGCTCCTCCCACCCGGTGAGGCGGCGCGAGCCCGGGAGGTCGTGCGTCCTGAACCTGGTCAGGCCGGGCGGGTGCACGGATGCCATCCCTCCACGGTAGACCGCCTTTCCGGCACGCGCGATGAACCCCGATCTCGACCGGCTGCTCGCTTTCCCGCGGCACGACGAAGTTCTGAGCTGCGTTTTCCCAGTCGGTCCCGCCCTTTCGCCGCGGATCCTTTTCGCAAGATCAAGGCCGCGCGAATCGCGGGTGCGGACTCCACCGATGACGGTGCCGGAAACATGAAGATCCTTACGGCCTGGCGCAATGTCCGGAAGATGCCGTGTTACCGGCGCGCACGACCTGTCCGCACTGGGCCGAATGGACGTCACGCGGTGCAGGGGCAGGAATGTCATGGGGTCCGTCCGGCGGACGAGTGCTTCGGCACAGGCGCGGGAGCACCACCTGTTCGTCAAGGACGGAAACACCCTCACCTCGGCCGGTGGCGGCGCGGGCCTGCAGGTCTTCGGTCATGAGGTCGGTACGACCCCTGCGACGTACCGCACGGGGGAATTTCGAAAACTGCCGGTGACGGTAAGCGACGACTGGTTGCAATGCGTTATTGCAATAGAAGATTCCGCACGTCGTGTCAAGTTAACGCCGAATGACCGGTGCGTTTGTCGAGTTCGGTTCGGAAAAGCCCAGTTCGGCGTCGCACCGGGCACCGGAACCATCGGTCGCCGTTCTACCTGCGAGAGCGTGTTCGTGCACGACAAGCACAGTTCGCATGGTGAGACCGGAACCGAGGACCGGGGGTGTTGCGATGGTCATCCGACTGAGTAGTCTCTACGCACACCCCACAAGATCATCGGCTGTTGATCGTGTTGATCTTGTAGTGCTATCTTTCCGTCGCCAATTCGGGTGGTCGTGGAGCGTTGTGAAGCTGAAGACTGCGCCTGATACGAATTACAAGACAATTCGTTCACGGCTCACTGGTGTCGTGGTGGTTCCCAGCATCGTCCTTCTGGCCATGTGGGCGCTGTTCTCGTCCTACACGGTGTTCGAGGGGCTGTACCTCCAGCTGGTCGCCTCCGGTGTGCGAGACGCGTCGATCCCGGCGGTGCAGTCGTTCGCGTCGCTGCAGAAGGAACGCGAGCTCAGCATGACGAGCCTGAGCAAGCCGGGCTCGAGCACGTCGGCGCTGGTCAAGCAGCAGCAGGCGACGGATGCGGACCTGACCACGATGAAGGCCGCGTTCACCGAGCTCGCCTCCCAGGCGCCGCAGGAGGTCGTCGACGGGATCGGCAAGCTCAACGGGCTGCTCGACCAGCTTCCGCAGCAGCGGGCCGCGCTCGAGGCCGGTACCGCGTCCAAGCCCGAGATCTACCGCTACTACAACAGCGTCCTCGACGCCGGTGCCGCGTTGTTCAACACGCAGGCCCGCATCGTGCCGGACGCCGAGACCGTGCAGGGCGCGCTGGCCGCGGTGCAGTACTTCCAGGCCGCCGACTCGATGTCGCGGGCCGGTTCGGTCGCCGCCGGAGCGCTGGCGGCCGGCAAGTTCACCCCGGAGGAGCACCGCGAGTTCGTCTACCTCGTCGGCGCGTACCGGTCCTCGCTCAACTCGATCGAGCCCTACGCCCTGCCGCCCGTGCGTGAGCACTACAAGTCCGTCGTCGGCAGCGCCCAGTGGCAGCAGCTGGTGCTCCTCGAGAACCGCCTGTTGCAGAACGCGGAACGACCTATCGGGCAGTCCGTCAGCGCGACCGACTGGGAGACGGCCGACCGCGCGGTGTCCACCGAGCTGACCAAGCTGGTGGAGGAGCAGTCCAACGGTGCCGTGAACGTGGCCATGGCCAACGGCAGGGACAAGTTCACCACGGTGCTGATCGGCAGTCTGGTCGCGCTGGTCGCGGTGATCGCCGGCATCTTCGTCGCGGTGCGCATCTCGAACCGCCTGGTCAACAAGGCGTTGATCGTCCGCCTCACCAACCTGAAGAGCGACTCGCTCAAGCTTGCGCACGAACGGCTGCCGAGCATCGTCGAGCGGTTGCGTGAAGGCAAGCACGTCGACGTCGCCACCGAGGTGCCCGCGCTCGACTACGGCAACGACGAGATCGGCCAGGTGGCCGACGCGTTCAACGCCGCGCAGTACACCGCCGTCGCCGCGGCGGTGAAGGAGAGCCAGACCCGTGAAGGCGTGAACCGGGTCTTCCTCGACATCGCGCGCCGCAACCAGGGTCTGGTGCACCGCCAGCTCAAGATCCTCGACAAGCTGGAGCGCGAGGAGGAGAACCCCGACCACCTCGACGCGTTCTTCCAGCTCGACCACCTCGCCACCCGCGCGCGGCGCAACGCCGAGAACCTGATCATCCTGACCGGCGAGCAGCCGGGACGGCAGTGGCGCAAGCCCGTGCGCATGCTCGACGTCGTGCGCGCGGCCGTCGCCGAGACCGAGCAGTACGCCCGCGTGAAGGTGAACCCGGTGCCCGAGGTCGCGCTGGTCGGCGCCGCCGTCGCGGACACGATCCACCTGATCGCCGAGCTCGTCGACAACGCGACCTCGTTCTCCTCCCCGCGTTCGCAGGTCGAGGTGCACAGCAGCGAGGTGCCGCAGGGTCTCGTGCTGGAGATCGAGGACCACGGTCTCGGCATCAAGCCGGACGACCGCGAGCAGCACAACAAGATGCTGGCCGCACCGCCGGACTTCGAGGCGATGCGCCTGCGCGGCGAGTCCCGCCTCGGCCTGTTCGTCGTCGCCCGGCTGGCCGCCCGCCGCGGCATCCACGTCGAGCTCCGCGACTGCCCGTCCGGCGGCACCATCGCGCTGGTGCTGGTGCCGTCCGAGCTGATCGTCGGCGAGGTGGGCGCGGTGGCCGACTCCACGGACCCCGTGCAGATGCCCAAGCCGACGTTCCGGCAGCAGACCCTCGCGCAGACCGCCCTCCCGCACGCCGAGGACGTCGTGCTCGACGCCAGGTCCACCCCGGGACTGAACGAGTTCTGGGCAGGGGGAGGAGTGGGAAACGTCCCGGACTCCCGCCGCGCGGAGGACCACGACAGCGGCAGCATCGTCGGCGTGCTGCCGATGCCCGACCGCCAGGCCGACCAGTGGCCCGCGGAAGACACCCGCGAGAGTGAAGCGACACGTCAGGACACCCGGCCGGAGCTGCCTCGCCGCCGCCGGCAGCAGCACCTGGTGCCGCAGCTGGCGAACGACGACCACCGGCCGGAGCCCGACTTCGCCGAGGCGAACACCGAGGAACGGGCGGAACGAACTCGCGACGGCATGTCGGCCTTCCAGCAGGGCACCCGAACTGCCCGCCAGGCCGACGACGCCGTCGAACCGTGATCATTCCCACGACTGAAAGGGCTGTTTCCGTGGACGACGACCTGACCGGCGGGCACCCCGAGCTCAACTGGCTGCTGGACGACCTCGTCGCCAGAGTGATCGGCGCCAGGCACGCGGTGGTGCTCTCCGCGGACGGCCTGTTGCTCGCCCGCTCTCCCGAACTGTCCAAGGACGACTCGGACCACCTCTCGGCGATGGCGTCGGCGTTCCAGTCGCTCGCCAGGGGCACCGGACGGCACTTCGGCGGCGGGCAGGTCCGCCAGACCATCGTCGAGATGGAACGCGCGCACCTGTTCGTCACCGCCGCCGGGCAGGGCGCCTGCCTCGCCGTCGTCGGTGAGGAGGACGCGGACATGGGCATGATCGCCTACGAGATGAACATGCTCGTGAAGCGAGTGGGCAGCTATCTGTCCTCGGCGCCCCGAACACTCGCGTCGCCGCGCGTCCCCGGCCACCTCGGTCTGTCATGAGCTCGCGATCCTCGGACTGGTGGTACGACGAGGCGGCCGGCCCGATGGTCCGCCCGTACGCGTTGGTGAGCGGCCGTACCAGGCCGACGTGGGGCCGGCTGAACCTCGCCACCCAGGTGCGGTCGATCCGCACCTCGACGGAGACCGCCTCGCTCTCCGTCGAGCACCTGGAGATCATCAGACTGTGCCGGAAGCCGCTTTCCGTCGCGGAGGTCGCCGCGTACCTGCACGCGCCGCTCGTCGTGGCGAAGGTGTTGCTGAGTGACCTGATCCAACGTGGCGACGTCATCACCAGCGATCCGTCCCGCTTGGCGACCGCGCCGGACCTGAACCTACTCCAGAAGGTGCTAGATGGTGTCCGTGCAATCTGAGCAGCAAGAAGAGCTGCTCGTCCCGTCCTCCGTCAAGATCGTCGTGGCGGGTGGCTTCGGCGTGGGCAAGACCACGATGGTCGGCACGGTCAGCGAGATCACGCCGCTGCGGACCGAGGAACTGCTCACCGAGGCCGGCACGGAGATCGACGACCTCGCCGGCGTCGAGGGCAAGAACACCACGACGGTGGCGCTGGACTTCGGTCGCATCACGATCAACCCCGAGGTCGTGCTGTACCTCTTCGGCACGCCCGGCCAGGACCGCTTCTGGTTCATGTGGGACGAGCTGTCGTACGGGGCGATCGGCGCGGTCGTGCTGGTGGACACCCGCAGGCTCGACGGCGGTTTCGGCGCGATCGACTTCTTCGAACGGCGCGGGATCCCGTTCGTGGTCGCGGTGAACTGCTTCGAGGGCAGCTACTCCTACACCGCGGACGAGGTGCGGCACGCACTCGACGTCAGCGAGAACGTTCCGCTGGTGCTGTGCGACGCGCGCGACCGCGAGTCGTGCAAGGCGGTGCTGGCCCGCGTGATCGAGCATGCGATGAGCAAGCTCGACCACGCGGTCGCCTAGTGGTGCGACGCAGAACCTTGGCGGGGTAATCCACGCTCAGCAGGGCACCTCGCGGCACCGCCCCCGCACCCCCATACATCCAGTATGAGGATGCGGGGGCGGCACCACGATGCACCCGTCTGACCGCGAATTCACCCGGCAAGGTTCTGCGCCACACCACTAGCTGTTCGGCGTTACCTGACCTGTTCCAACCGGCAGCGGAACGGTCGCAGCATGGCGGGTGCCTCGGTGAGCCGGTAACCGGGGACCCGCTCGGGGTTCTCGGCGATTCCCGCGAGCGTCTCGGCCACGTACTCCAGGTGGCTGCGGGTGTAGACGCGGCGCGGGATCGCCAGGCGCACCAGCTCGAACGGCGCGGGCGTGATCAGCTCGCCCTCCTCGGTGATCTCCCCGAGGTAGAGCGAACCCAGTTCCGCACAACGGACTCCGCCCGCGAGGTACAGCTCCGACGCGAGCGCGTGACCGGTGAACCGGTGCGGCGGGATGTGCGGCAGGAGCTTGCCCGCGTTGAGGTACACGGCGTGCACACCCGTCGGCTGCACACTGTCCACACCGGCCTGTCGCGCACACTCGGCGAGGTACGCGGTGGCGTCCGCGCGCTCGCGCAGGTACAGCGGGTCGGTGACCTCCTTCAGGCCCTGCGCGCACATGTCGAGGTCACGGCCGGAAAGCCCGCCGTAGGTGCGGAACCCCTCGGTGGCGATCAGCAGGAGTTCGCACTGCTTGGCCAGCGCCGTGTCGTTGAGGGCCAGCAACCCTCCCATGTGGACGATGCCGTCCTTCTTCAGGCTGACCACGCAGCCGTCCGCGAGCCGGAACGCCTTCTTCGCGACCTCACGCGGGCTGTGGTCGCGGTACTTCTCTTCCCGTTGCGTGACGAGCCAGGCGTTCTCGGCGAACCGGGCCGCGTCGAGGATGAACGGAACCCCGTGCTTGCGGCACAACTTGCTGGCCTTCTTGAGGTTCGACATCGAGACGGGCTGTCCGCCGCCGCCGTTGTTGGTGATCGTCATGAGCACCAGGCCGACGTCGTCCGGTCCGCTCAACGCCTCTTCGAGGGCGACGAGGTCGATGTTGCCCTTGAACGGTTCGTCGCTGGAGAGGTCCTTGGCCTCCGGGCACGGGAGGTCGCGGACCACACCGCCGGCGATCTCCACGTTCGCGCGGGTGGTGTCGAAGTGCGTGTTGCTGATGGAGATCTGGCCGGGCTTGAGCAACGCGGTGAACAGGATCCGTTCCGCGGCACGGCCCTGATGCACCGGGTAGACGTGGTCGAAGCCGGTGAGCTCCTCGACCACGTCCCGGAACCGGAACCACGACCGGGCGCCCGCGTAGGTTTCGTCGCCGCGCATGCCGGCCGCCTGCTGCTCCGCGGACAGGGCACCCGTGCCGGAGTCGCTCAGCAGGTCGATCGTGACGTCGTCCGCGGTGAGGTTGAACTGGTTGTACCCGCCTTCGGCGTACCTGCGTTCACGGTAGTCGCGGGTGGTGATGGGGATGGGCTCGACGACCTTGATCCGGTACGGCTCCACGGCACAACCTCTCTAACTCGACATGGCCTTCGTGCGTGGTGGGGTGACGTCGTACGCCTCCGACGACAGGTACACCGTCACTCCAGGTCGAGGTTTGCCCAGCCGCAGCGAGACGTGGGCGATCAGACCGACGCCCTCGCCGAGCGGCCTGCGGACGATGCTCGCCAGCGCCAGCACGAACGGCGCCGTGTCGAGACCGCACCGGGTCATGATCATGAGAACCCTCTCACAGGCTTCCAGGTCGTCCTGCACGTAGTCCCGGACGGGGATGTAGATCGAGTAGCCGCTCGGCCGGTCGGTGTCGCCTGCCATGAAGTTGTAGCTGGACATCAACGGGCGCCGGGTGAACGGCCCGGTGCCACCGCCCGCCAGCTTGACGACGTCGGAGAGCAGGCCCAGATCCACGTCGGGCACCGCGGAGGCGGCCCGCACCACGTCCGTGAGCTCGGCGTCGTCGTGCGACACGTAGGTCTTCACCCTGGCCCGCTTCTCGTCCATGAGGTCGAGAGCGAAGAAGGAGAACCGGTCGAGCCCCTCGCGCCGCAACGCGTGCTCGGCCACCGTCGGGTAGGTCGCGCCGAGGCCGAGCCGGTCCAGGGCCTCGCGGACGAGTGCGGTCGCGCTCTCCCGGCCGCGCACCTCGGGGTTCAGGTAGACCTTGATCGCGGGCGCCACGTCCGGCTGGACGATCAGCGAGTACCAGAACGCGAAGTCGCCCTGGGGATCCGCGGGCAGGAACAGGTCGCGCACCACGTCGAGCCGGCGGAGGTCCAGCTGGTGCCGCTCGGCGAGCCGGTCGAGCACCCCGAGCGCCGCGGCGAGGTTCGTCCGCCGGTCCGGCTGTTCCGCGATGGACTCGACGATCATGCGAACGGCCGGCGGTTCGTTTTGGGCCAAAGCCACCGAGAATTCAACAGGCGTGTGATCGTCCGCCACATTCGACGGCCAATGGGGAACTGCGGAAAGCGGGAGCAAACAGCCGGGTCCTAATGCCTCACCCAGCAGTTCTGTCGACCTGTCTGCCGACTTTGCCAATCCGACAGCGCGCAACAGGTTGTGCAGTTGACCAACGGCGAAATCGCGTAGTGAGACCTTTGCCGCGCTCAAGATGGGGCTCTCCTGTTTGGCCGGGGAAACAGGTTGATCCCTGTCCTGTTGAGGTGGAATCGCGTCGTGAATTCTCTCAACTGGGTACCTGGCCTGGTCAAGAGCCAGTGGGGTTGCGTGCGACACTCTCGCACTGTGATCGAGATTGCACCGCTCGGCCTATTGACTTGCCAGAGTGCTTGATGCGGACGAGTGGAATTGCGCGATTGCCCGCACGCGTGCTATGCGAGATCGCTTTCGGTTTCAAAGAGTGAGGATTGTGCGCTTAGCAGGCGCTGTGGTAAAGCAGGTTTCCCGATCGTTTGTCTCGGTACAAATGCAAACAGGGTGCCCGCCGTGGCGGACACCCTGAATTGGTTCGGAGACTTCTCAGCCCAGCGACTCGGCGCACCGGGCCTTGCCGGGACAGCTGCGGATCAGCCGCACGGCCGGCGGGGCCTCGATCGGAGAAGGCGCCTCGACCGCGCCGCGCGGCCACTGCAGGTGGATTGCGATCGACGACGCGTTGTTGTCGTAGTTCTTCTCCAGCAACATGCGGTCGGAGTTCACGATGTTGACGACGTCGTACACGCCGGACGGCACGTGGGTGAGATCAAGCCACTGGAAGTCGACCTCGTGCCGGTAGTCGTCGCCGGAACCGACGGAGATTCCGAACATCACGTCCAGCGCGGCCGGGTTGTGGTGCTCGCACATGTGACCGTCCAGGCTCTTCGCGAGCAGGCCTGCCGGGCTCGCCGGGTCGTCGGGCCGGCGGTCCAGCTCGTCGTCCAGGGTGTACCGGTCGCCGAGGCAGAAGCCGTTCTTCCGGTCCGTCACCACGGTTTCGCCGTCGGGCTTGCGCAACTGGAAGTACTCGAACCCGAGCAGGTGCCAGTGCTCGTGCGTCTCGGCGGGCTCGTAATAGGCGCCGGCCGGGGTGTCGCGCTGCGCCGTGTCGAACGAGCGCGGGATCGATCCGTCCACACTGGACTGCACGGCCTGGCGAACCTTCATCGTCGCCTCGCCCTGGCCGGACCGGCGGGCGTGCAGCAACAACGGGCCGTCGCCGATGTTGTCGATCGAGGTGGTGAACCGCAGACGGACCGAGCTGATCGGGCCACCGGAGTGGATGCAGCCGCCTCGGGTCTGCGAGCTGTCGCGCACCACGCACACGTCCCAGTCGCGGCACGTGAGCGGATTGCCGGAGAAACCGCCGGGACACCCGACGGGCGCCTGCCTCAGGTCGGGCAGCAGCGGTGTCTGGTCGGCCTGGACGTGTTGGGAGGAAACGAGGTTGACCGCGGTGACCGCCAGAGCTGCGATCACCGCGCCGATTCTGCTGACCATGCCGTGTGCTCCTGGGTCGATGACCTCCTGATGTCGTGCAGGAGGCGGTCCGTCACGGAGTTCGCGAGCTCGACGCTCGAGTTCCAGCTCGTGACGTTCGGGTAGACGTGGGCCGTGGTGGCGAGCAGCAGCCGGCTGCCGGGCACCTCCACGGCGGGCCGCTGGGTCAGGTAGCCGAGCGGGTACACCGGTTCCACGAACGGCGCCTTGAAGACGCGGACCTCGTCGACGTCGTCCTGGAGGAGTCCCTTGTGGAGGCTCAGCAGCTGCTCGGTCCACCTGGCGGCGATCGCGCTGTCGTCCTCGCGGAACAGCGGGGACTCGCGATCGGTGTAGTGCATGACGTACACGAGGTGCCGGCCGCCGTACTGCTCGGTGCCGGTGAGCGCGGACATCTCGATCACGCCGTCGAACTCGGTGCCCGACCGCAGCACCGGCGCCCAGTAGTGGCCCGTCAACGGCTTGCGCAGGAAGAACAACGCGTTGACGACACCCTGGTACGGCAGCCGCACGTCGGGCAGCCGTGGGGTCAGGTCGGCGTCCGCGATGCCCCGCAACGCGGGCAGCGGGACCGTGGAGACCACGTGGTCCGCCTCGATCGTCTCGCCGTCGGACAACGTCACGAGGGCCCGGTCCGGTCCGGCCTCCAGCAGCCGCACGGGGGTGGAGGTCCGCACCTCACCGCCGCCCGCCTCGATGGACGCGCGCAGGGCGTCGATCACGCTCTTGTAGCCACCGCCGGGGTACCCGCGGACGGACTTGTTGCTCTCCCGGCCGAGCCGCTCCCAGAGGTACAGGGCGGGCACGTCACCGAACGCCGAGCCGAACTTGGCGCCGAACATCGGGGCGAGCAGCAGGCTCCAGACCTTGTCGCCGTACAGGCCGCGCAACCAGTCCTCGGTGCGGATCAGGTCGAGGTCCTTGCCCTTGCCGAGCCTGCGCAGCAGCACCGAGATCACGCCGAACCGGATCCGGTCGACGAGGCTCAGCGGCCGGAACCGCAGCAGGTCCAGCGCGGAGTTGAACGGGCGGTGGACGCCGTCGACGATCATGCCCATCTTCGTGGGCCGCCAGCCGACGCTCTCGCGCACGCCGACCTCGTCCAGCAGGGCGAGCAGAGCCGAGTCGGTCGGCATCACGCAGTGGTAGAAGCGTTCCACCGAGCGGCCCTGCGAGGAGAAGAACGTGCCGAGGCCGCCGAGTTGGTCACTGGCCTCGAGCAGCGTCACGGCCACGCCGTCGCGGACGAGCCGGTGCGCGGTCGCGAGGCCGCAGATGCCGCCGCCGATGACCACCACGAGGGCGGGGACGCGGGGCGCCATCAGAGCTTCCGGAACGGGACGGGCGCGAGCCGGTCACGCGTGAGCAGGAGCAGGTACTGCACGAGGGTGCGGCCGAGCCGGAGCTTGCTGGGGCTGGGCTTGCGGTCGTAGCGCAGCTTCAGCGGGATCTCGGTGACCACGGGCGCGCAGTGCCGGAGCTTCATCAGCAGTTCGACCATGCAGGCGAACCCGCGTTCCTCGACCAGTCGCTCGCCCCAGTGCGCGGTGGCCCGGTTCAGCAGGCTCACCCGGTAGGCGCGGAACCCGCTGGTGAAGTCCTGGATGCCCTCGAACCGCACGATCTTGCTGAACACGAACGTCGCGCCGCGGGACAGCACCCGGCGCCAGCGCGGCGCCGTCGAGTCGTCGCCGCCCTCGACGAACCGGGAGCAGATCACGACGTCCGCGCCGTTCGAGATCTCCTTGAGCAGCGCGGGAATCACGCCGGGGTCGTGCGTGTCGTCGGCGTCCATGACGATCGCGACGTGGTCGTCCTCGGCCTCGGCGAGCACCGCCCGCAGTCCTGACTGGACGGCCTGGCCGAGCCCGAGGTTCACCGGGTGGCGCACCAGCCGGACGTCGAGGCCGCGGACCCCGGCCGCGCAGTCGCCGGTGCCGTCGGACGAGCCGTCGTCGATCACCCAGACCGTGATCCGGTCGGCGATCTCGACGTCGGCGATGCGCCGCAGCAACGGCGGGAGCGCCGCCGCCTCGTTGTAGGCGGGGAGGACGACGTGGATGTCGCCGCACGTGCGGATTTCGTTCTGCACGGCCGCGGTCGTGGCCCCCGCCGAATGCCGGATGCCGTGTTCGTCGACTCTCACTCAATACCCCCCACTTCGGTGGCTCACGGTTGGTGGGGGGAATTATTGACACGGCGTGATAAAGCTTTGAGGCGGCCCTGTCGAGTTCAGGGCGAGAACAACGTCGAAACCTCACCAACCGCGTTCGTCTGGAACACCAAAGGGGGAATCTTGATACCTGAAACGGTGACTTCACATCTCAAGTTCACTCTTTCGAGTAGTTCCGCAGCCAAAACTCCTTCGATCGGATGATCTTCTAATGAGGCGATTCTCGGCGGTGGCCGTTCAGACCGCACCACTGCAGGCGGACGACGCGCAGGAGGCCGGCCGCCGGCGACCACCGCTGCGCCGCGGCAGGCCGGAGCGCCGCCGGGCCAGAGACCTGCTCAGCCGGGTGAACGCGGTCGCGGTGCTGCTCGTCCTCGTCGACAGCGGCACGCTGGCCGCGGTGTGCCTGGACCGCCGGATCGGGTGGGCGTGGAGCGCGGCGATCGCGGTGACGGTGCTCACGATCAGGGCGGCCTGGCGGGTCTACCGCCGGCGCCTGTGGCTGTCGTGGCTGCAGGACCTGCCCCGGTCCGCGGCGAGCACGGCGCTGGCCTTCGCGCTGCTCACCGGCATCGGCCTGATCAGCGGCGCGCCCGCGCGGGACGTCGTCGCCGTGCAGTGGGCGATGATCGCGTTCGCGCTGGTCATCGAGCCGATCAGGTGGTGCGTGTTCGCCTTCGGCCGGTGGTGCCGGCGGCGTTTCGACCGCTGCGACCGCACGATCATCGTGGGTGCCGGCGAGGTCGGCGTGAACCTCGCCAGGACGATGCTGGAGCACCCCCAGTTCGGGCTGCGGCCCGTCGCGTTCGCCGACTCCGGCCCCGATCCCGACCGGCACGCGCCCGGTCTGGAGGTCATCGACGGCGACCTGGCCGACGCGATCATCCGGCTGCGGGCGGGCACCGTCGTCCTCGCGTTCTCGCACACCCGCGACTCACCGCTGGTCGACGCGGCCATCACCGCCCACCGGCTGGGCTGCTCGACCCTCGTCGTGCCCCGCATGTACGAGCTGCACCCCGACGGTCCCGGCATCGAACGGCTGCGCAGCTACCCGCTGATGCGCCTGGGCACCGCGCCGACCAGCAGGCCCACCTGGTGGATCAAGCGCGCGGCAGACCTGCTGCTCGCCGCGATCGCCCTGGTCGTGTTGTCGCCGGTCATCGGCCTGTGCGCGCTCGCCGTGCTGGTCGAGAGCGGCCGGCCGCTCTTCTTCCGGCAGGTCCGCGTCGGCATGAACGGCCGCACGTTCGTCCTGTTCAAGATCCGCAGCGTGCGGCAGTCGGGTGAGGACGACTCGCAGGTGAAGTGGTCGGTCGAGGGTGATTCCAGGGTCGGCCCGGTCGGGCGATTCCTGCGCAGGACGTCATTGGACGAGCTGCCCCAGTTGTGGAACGTCCTGCGCGGCGACATGTGCGTGGTCGGGCCCCGGCCGGAGCGTCCGGGTTTCGTTCGCGAGTTTTCGGCCATTCACGAGCTATATTGGGCTCGCCATCGCGTTCCGACCGGCCTGACGGGGCTCGCTCAGGTGCACGGGTTGCGCGGTGACACCTCAATCGCAGACAGGTCTCGATATGACAACTACTACATCGCGAATTGGTCGTTGTGGCTTGACCTGAGGATTCTACTGATGACAGCGGGTGAGTTGTGTTGCCGCAGAAATCGTTGATCCGTCGATTCACCGGTGTTGTTCTCGTGCTCGTCACGAGCGCCGCCTGCACGGTCAGCGCGGCCACCGAACCGATCATCAACGGGCCCGCGCCGAGACCTCTCGCGCCGTGCGCCTGGTGGTACGGCATCGGCGACTCGCCCGCGCAGTGGGAGATCAGGTCCGCCGCCGAGCACTACGACGTCGTGGTGCTCAACGCGTGGGAGACCGCGGCCATGCGCAAGATCCACGAGCTGAACCGGAACGTGAAGGTCCTGGTGTACAAGGACTTCTCCAGTGCCCGGAACTACTCGGGCGCCATCGAGGGTGGTCGTGACGCCAAGTACCTGCCCACCGGGGTCGGGTTCTTCGCGACCGAGCAGGCGCACCCCGAGTGGTTCGCCCAGGACACCGCCGCGAAGCGCATCGAGTGGACCGGCTACCCGAAGCACTGGCAGATGGCCGTGTGGGACAAGACCTACCAGCAGGCGTGGACGGACGCGGTCGTCGGCGAGGTGGTCCGCGAGGGCTGGGACGGCGTGTTGGCGGACAACGACTTCAGCTCGCTGAAGTACTACTCGCAGGCCCTGCTCAAGGGCACCGCCGACGCCGCGGCGACCGACCGGTTGCTGCGCGAGGGCCTCGACGGCTTGCTCGAACTGGCCGGTGACGCCCTGGAGAAGTCCGGGAAGATGCTGGTGCCCAACGTGTCGGAGTCGCAGCTGACGCCGGGCCGGTGGTCGGCGCACTCCCGGTACGCGGGCGCGATGGAGGAGAACTTCGGCCTGCGCGGCGACGACGGCGCCGGCGAGCTGATCACGTTCAACGGCAACCAGTTCAAGGAGCAGCGCGCCCAGGCCGCGCTCGGCGAGTCCTGGCTGCTGCTGATCACGCACACGAAGTCGGACCAGGAGGAACGCGTCGGGTACGCGTCCGCCGCGCTCCTCGCGAGCCCGCACACGTGCTGGACCAGGGCGAACCCCGACTACAAGAGCCCGTACTGGTCGCTGTACCAGGACGCGCGGCTCGGCGAGGCCCGCGAGACGGCGAACCGCATGCCGTCCGGCGTGTGGACGCGGCTCTACACCGGCGGCTGGGTGGCCGTGAACCCGACGAAGGAGGCCGTGCGGCTGACTCCTCCGGCGGGCCTGTTCACGATGCAGGGCGAGGCGGCTCCCGCGGAGCTGAACCTGCCGGCCGCGGACGCCGCGGTGCTGGTCAGTTCACAGCGGCGGTGAGCTTGCGGTACAGGTCGAGGTGACGCCGCGCGCACACCTCTGCCGTGAACCGCTCGCGGGCCCGCATCGCCAGCTTCTCGCCTGTGCCGGCGGGGTCGGGGTCGGCGAACAGTTCGCGCAGCTTCGCGGCGAGCGCGGCCACGTCGCCGGGGCGCGGGCAGTCGGTGCCGGGAACGCCCAGCATGTCGGCCACCCCGCCGGTGTCGGTCGCCACCACGGGTTTGCCCGCTGCCATGGCCTCCGCGACCACGAGCGGCTGTTGTTCCATTGTGGACGGCAGCACCAGCGCGTCGTGTTCCAGCAGCAGTTCCGGGACGTCGGTGCGGAAGCCGGCGAAATTTACCCGGCTCGCGAGGCCCCGGCGGACCGCCCGGCCCTCCGCTTGCGTCCTCTGTGGACCGTCGCCGACGACGGTGAGCGTCGCGTCCTGCGGCATCGTGGTCTCCAGTGCGTCCAGCAGGGTCAGCAAGCCCTTGCGTTCGACGAGCAGGCCCACGAACACCAGCTTGCGCACCGGACCGGCGGGTGGGCTCGCGGCGCCGACGTCGACGCAGTTGTCGATGTGGGTCATGCGGTGGGGCGGCACGTACAGCCGTTCGCGCAGGAACCGGCCCATCTCCCTGGCGGGCACCACGGTCCGGTGCACGACGCGGGCGACGGCGGCGTCGGCGGCGAGCACGGCCCTTGTGTAGGCGGGCGGCGGTTCAGCGCCGCGCACGTTGCGGAACCACTGCTCGCCCACGTCGTCCGGCACGCCGTGGTAGGTGTGCGCGATCTTCGTGCCGGTGGTGGCGAGCGCCGCGCTCACCAGGCCGGCCCGGCGGTCCTGGGCGTGCACGACGTCCGGCCGCCACGCTTTGAGCGCCGCGCGTGCCTGTCGCGCGGCGCGCATGTCTCCCTTGCGGGGGACGAGGATCTCCTCCAGGTACGGGTCGATCAGCTCCGCTCCGCGCCGGGGCCGCGGGCCGAACACGCGCACTTCGGCGTCGCCGGACTTGGCGAGCGCGGCGGCCAGGCGCACCGTGACGTCCACCGGCCCGCCGCTGTCCTGGGTGAGCAGGTAGGCGATCCGTGTCATCGTCGTCCTTCCGTGGAGACCAGCTTTTCGGTGAGCGTCACGATCTGGCTGGTCATGCGGTCGCGGTCGAACAGGGTCTCGGCCCTCATGCGCCCGCGTTTGCCTTCCGCTGTCGCGAGTTCGGGATCCGCGAGCCTGATCGCAATCGCTTGCGCCAGGGCTTTCGTGTCGTTCTTGGGGACCACCTCGCCCGCGTCCCCGAGGCTTTGCTCGACGCCTTCCACGTCGAACGCGACGACCGAGCGTCCGCAGGCCATGGCTTCGAGTGGCACCAATGCCATGCCCTCGGCGCGTGAGGGCAGGACCACGACGTCTGCTCGTTCGTAGAAGTCGGCCACCTGGTCGCTGTGTCCGTGCCAGTGCACCTGTGGGTGGTTGGTGGCTTTGAGCGTGGCGGCCATCGGGCCGTCGCCGACGATCAGGAGCCGGGCGTCCGGAACCCTTTCGAGCACCTGGGGCCAGGCTTGGAGCAGCAGGTCCTGGCCTTTCTGGTGGGCCACCCGGCCGACGCACACCGCTGTGGGGGTGTCGTCTTCTTTGGGTTTCGGGTACAGCCGTTGGGTGTCGACGCCGTTGCAGACGACTTCCGCTGGTGCAGTTACTCCTGCGGTGCGGCCTGCTGCCAGTTCGTCGTCGCTCACGCACACCAGCATGTGCGTCCAGCGGGAGGCCAGTGCTTCCCAACGCCGGCAGGCGCGGCTCAGCAGGCCGTCGGCGATGCGGAACGACCAGAGGTGCGGCTGGAAGAGCGTCGGGGTCCGGCCGCGGGTGACGAGCCTGCCCAGGCCGGCTTTGGAGCTGTGCAGGTGCACGAGATCTGGTCGGAGCTTTCGGAGGATCCTGCGCAGGGCCAGGAGTTCGGTCGCGGTTTTCGGGCCGGGGGAGCGGGTCGCGTGCCACGGGTGGACCGGGATCCCTGCCTGTTCTGCCTGGTCGGTCAGCCAGCCCAGCGGGCAGGCGATGCTGACGTCCCAGCCTCGTCGTTGCTGGGCCTTGGCCAGTTCCAGCACCACGACGGCGACTCCGGCTTCGACCGGTTGCGTCACGTGGACGATCTTCACGCGCGCTCCTTCAGTCCGATGAGGACGGTGCGGTTGGCCGGCAGTGCGATCGCGCAGTAGGCGGCGAGCAGCAGCAGGCCAGTGGTGGCGAGGCCGGCGACGCTGGTGGGGTTCGGCAGGAACGTGCTGAGACCGAAGCAGAGGAGCCCTCCAGCCGCAACGCTCGCGACCGTGCGGGCCAGCCGGGGGAGAGGGAACGCGAGACCGTTGCGGGCCAGCACCAGCCAGGTCACCGGGACCAGCAGCCACACGACGACCAGCTGGGTGGTGGCGACGGCTTCGGCGCCGTGCCGGGTGGTGAACGCCAGTGTCGTCAGCAGCGTGACGAGGTGGGCGGCTTCGAGAGCGAGGTACTGGCGGGCGTGCCCGGCGGCCCTGATCACCTGGTACCAGACGTGCAGCAGGCTCAGTCCGAGTCCGTAGCCGCACAGCAGGGTCAGCGTTTTCGTGGCCGAGGCCCACTGTTCGCCGAGGATCGTGATGCCGTCGGAAAGCAGCGCGACGGTGACGTACAGGCCGCCGGTGATCACCAGCGTGGCCACGGTGAAGCGGTGCGACGGGAGTTCGTCGCGGCGGCCGTTGCGGATGAGGTCGGCGCAGATGGGGAACAACACGCCGCCCAGCACGACCGCGACCACGATGTAGGGCACCCAGGCGATCCGGAACGCGAGCGAGTACCCGCCGACCGCCTCAGTCCCGAGCACGTGCCCGATCGCGAGGTAGTCGACGTTGATCAGCAGGACCGCGATCAGCGCACCGGGTCCGACCACCGCGATCCACCGCGACGCTTCCGCCGCGGCTTCCTTGTCCCAGGTGGGGTGAATCCGAGCTCCCGCAACGGCTGCGAGGATCGGTTGTGCCACCGCCGTGCAGAGGAGACCCAGGACGAGTGCCGTGGGGCCCGTTCCGGTGGCGGCGAGCGACACGGTGGTGATGGCTCCCAGCAGCATGCCGCCCGCGTCCGGCAACATGCGCCGCCGGAAGTCGAGGTTGCGGTGCATCAACGCCATCTGCACCCCGCCCGCCGCTGTGAACGGCAGGGTGAGCGCGGCGAGCCGCAACATCTGGTCCGCCTCGGGCGCGCCGAGGGTGTTCGCGATCGGGCCCGCGGTGGCGATCAGCGTGATGGCGATGGCTGTTCCGGTCGCGATGCTCATCGTCAGCACCGTGCCCGCCGTCCTGGCCGGGTCCAGTGCGGTGCGGCTGACGATGTCGTAGACGCCCATCGCCTGGATGACCTGGCCGATGTTGACGACCGACACCACCAGCGCCACCGCACCGAGGTCGGCTTCGGTGAGGAACAGCGCGAGCGCCAGCGTCACGACGATCTGGCTGCTCTTGCTGACCAGGTTGACCGCGAAGAGCCACAACGAGCCCCGCACCGCCACGTCGGTCATGCGGTGCGCCGGGTGAGCTTTACCGCGAACACCACCAGCACCACCCAGGCCGCGACCACGGCCACCCCGTCCACCGTGACCGCGGCTCGTGCACCGAGCAGGCTCTTCACCGCTGTGTCAACGAAGTACAGGTGCGCGAACGGAACCACGACCAGCAGCGCCGCGACCGCGGCCCACCGCCAGTGGTTCTCCTTCCGCTTGTGCCAGCACACGACCGCGAGCGCCACGAGAGCCGGAACCGCGATCAGCACATCGCCCGGCTGGTGCACGAGCGCGACCACGATCCCGAGGCACGTCAACACGTCCGCCGCCGCGGACCCTTCTTCGTGCCGGTCGAGCCGGCGGGCGAGGACAGCGGTGACCGCCAGAACCCCGCACAACGCCAGGAGCTCCGCCGCGGGGGGCAACCACCCGGTGGTGCGGAAGAACACCGCCGGCAGGTCCACGCGCTGCGCCGTCATCGAGTCGACCGCGCCGTACCCGGTGTGGCTGGCGTGCGCGAGGTTGCGGGAGATGACGTCGAGGAACTCTCCGATCCCACCTCCGCGCACGACCAGAAGCGCGGCCACCGGCAAACTCGCCGCAGCGGCGATCCCGGTGCCCATGAGCGCGACCTTGCGGTCCCCGCGCACGAACATCAGCAACGCCAGCGGCAACCCGAACTGGGGCTTCAACCACGCCAGCGCCAGCGCCACCGACGCCCAGCCGGGGTTCCTGGTGCGCAACAACAACGCCCCGGCCGCACCGACCGCGATCAACGGGTTGACCTGGCCGACGTACATCTGCGCCTTGCCGACCTGGCTCGTCACCAGCAGCGTGCTGATCACGACGGTCCCGGCGACCATCGGGAGTCGGGCTCCAGCCGAGGCCATGACGGCGAGACCGATGAGCAACATCAAGCAGGCCAGCGCGAACGCCACCGCCCCGACCCGGTAGTCCGGCAGCGCGAACGGCAGGTGCAGTACCAGGTGATAGGGCTGGTAGAGGTTGAAGTTCTGGCGCACCGGCCAGTGCGCGAACATCACGGCGGGGTCGTACGGGTTGCCGCCGTTGAGGAACTCGCGGATGGGGAAGTACAGCGCGTCGCGGAAGTCCTGCATGCGCTCTTCTGGCAGGTTCGCCGCGGTGGGCAGCGGGGCCTCCCAGGACGGCTTCAGCGCACGGATGGCGCTCACGGTGCCGGCCAGGGCGACGAGGGCGACGAGGACCTTCTTGGCGAGGCTCGCGCGGTTGGTCGTGGTGATCACGCCAGCACCACCGCCACGACCACCGAGGACGCGGGCAGCACCGCGAGAGCCGTCGCCAGGTCGTTGCGCCGCCCCCGGTCGTTCGCCGCCACCGCGATCACGGCCGTGCCGTCCGCGGGTTCGGAAGCCTTGTCCGGCAACGTCCGCGCGAGTTCCTCCGCGCGTTCTGCCAGCTCCGGGCTGACCGCCAGCACCCGCACCGGACGTGCGGCCGCCACGCACAACGCCGTGAGCCGATCCAGCAAGGCCGGGTCGTCGTCCTGCGCCACCACGACCGGGTGGGCGATGCCCGCGGTCGCCAGGACGCCGCGGACGGGGTTGCCGGCCAGGCGCCGCAGAGCCGCGACGGCTACACCGGCGATCACGGCGGCGACCAGCGCCAGCCCGGAGGCCAGGCGCCAGTCCGGTGACACGGAGATGGTCTCGGGCTGGGGGTCGACCAGGCGGAACCGGGCGGCGGGTGCCAGCAGGTCGGCGTCGATCACGGCCTTGGCCACGGCGGTGACCGCCGCGGACGCGTGGTCGGCCGTGTCGGCGCGCACGGAGATGCGGGCCACGCCGGACGCGGGGACCAGCTCGACCGCGATGGCGTCGGACAGCCGGGCAGGTGTGGTGCCTGCGGCGCGGGACGCGGCGTCGAGGACCGAGGGGCTGCGGACCAGTTGGACGACGGCGGGCGTGGCCAGTGAGGTCACCTCGCCGAACTGGCCGCTGTCCGGTGTGGACGGGGTGGCGAGCAGGGCCAGCCTGCCCTCGCTCTCGCCGCCGCGCAGGGAGACCGCCAGCAGCACGAGCGCGCCCACCGCGACGGCGGCCAGCGCTCCTTCCAGAACGGCTCTGGGAACCTTCATCGTCCCTCCAGGACGGTGCGGAGAAGTTCGTCGTAGGACTTCATCAACGTGTGCGCGTCGGCTGAGCCGTCGCGCGAGGTGGCTACCGCGCGGGCGACCGGGGAGTGGAGCAGGTCGCGCAACGCCTTCGCGGTCGCAGCCGGGTCCCGGCGTGGCACCAGCACTCCGCCGCCGCCGGACAGGATCTCGCGCACTCCGTCCACATCGGACGCGACGATCGGCCGGTCGGCGGCCAGCGACTCGAGCAGCGCGATCGGCATGCCCTCCCAGTCGCTGGTCAGGACGGTGACGTCGGCGGCTTCCAGCAGGTCGCGGACATCGGTGCGGGTGCCCAGGAAACGGACGCGGTCAGCAGCCCGCCCCTCGAGTTCCGCCCGTAGGCTCCCGTCGCCGGCCAGCCACAGCTCTGCGTTCCCTGGGACCTGCGCCCACGCGTCCAGCAGCACGTCGTGGCGCTTCTGCGGTTCCAGCCGGGCCGGGCACAGCGCGACGGGCACGTCCAACGGCGTGCCGAGCGACTTCCGCACGGTCGCCCGATCGACCTGGGGCAGCGTGGGGAAGACCGCGTTGGGGATCACCACCACGGAGTCCAGTCCGGCGTCGAGCAACCGTGCGGCCGAAGCCGAAGCGACGGCGACAACGCAGGAAGGCACGCGCCGCAGCACCCGCACGGCACCGGGTACGTCAGCCTCGGCGACACCGTGGAACACCGTCACCAGAGGCCGCCGGGGAGCCGCGATCCGGGCGACCAGGCTCGCGGACACGTTGTGCGCCAGCACGACGTCCGGCCGGAACCGCCGCACCGCGACCCGAGTCGCCCACGCCGCACGCAGGACGCCGGCGGGAGACCTGCGGGCGAGAGGCACGTCGAACACCGGAACACCGTTGGCGCGCAACGCATCCGCGCGGAAGCCGCCGCCACTCGCGACCGCGGACTCCCAGCCGACGTCGGAGCCCGCCGACGCCATGCCGGCCACGAGCGCCTCCGCACCGCCCGCGCCCATCTCGCTGATCACGTGGAGAACGCGCATCGACTCTCCTTCTGCGATGAATGCCGTGCCGAGTTCCGGGCCCGCACCTCGATCGCGACCGCGATGGCGACGAGCGACCACAGGGGCAGGTAGTACTGCTCGGACAGGAAGATCGACGCGACCAGCACGGCGATCAGCGCCGCCTGCACGGCCACCGCCTCCCTCCGGTCCGGCACGATCCGCACCGCCCGCTCGCTCGCGACGAAACCGATCGCGATCAACCCGATCAGCAGCGCGAACCCGGGCAGCCCGAGTTCGGCGGCCACTTCGAGGAACAGGTTGTGCGCCACCGGGGTCTGCTCGTCGATCTCCGCGTTGTGCGACGCCGCCGCGTACTGCTGACGGAACCCGCCGGGGCCGACGCCGAGCACCGGCGCGTCGGACAACATCCGCGCGGCTGCCTGCCAGCGCAGCATCCTGGTGTCGGCGTTGGTCCCGGCGATGTGGCTCTTCTCCTGGAACGCCCGTGACAGCTCGGCCTGCGCCACCCCGGCGAACACCAGTGCCGCCACCCCCGTCACCGCCGCGGTCACGACCACCGCGCGGACCGGCAGGGCCCGCCGCACGATCAGCCACACCAGCGCGCAGGCCAGCGCGATGCCGCCGCCGCGGGAGAAGGTCGCCGCCGTGCCCGCCACCAGCACCGCGCCCAGCAACAACAACACGATCCGCGACTGGCCCCGAGCCGGCAGCGCGACCAGCAGCGGCAGCGCGCCCACGAGGAAGAACGCCAGGTCGTTGGGGTCCTCCAGCGGCCCGGTGGCGCGCAGCTCACCGCCGAAGAGACTGATCAACCCACCGCCCGCCGCCACCACCGCACCGGCGACGCACGCGGCGAGCAGCGCCCGCACCGGCACCTCCCGCGCGGCCACGTCGGCCAGCACCACCGTGATCACCAGGAACGGCACCCACCGCACCAGGTACTCGACGGTGAACGGCTCGGCCACGTGCACCGCGGAGGTGGTCAGCAGCACCACCGCCAGCAAGGCCAGCAACAGGTGCAGCGGATGCGGCGCGGGCAACCGCCGGTGCCGGACCAGCGAGATCACCCACACGCCGATCAACGCCGCGGGCACGGCCTTGGCCAGCTGCCCGTGCACCTCCAGCAGATAACCCTCCAGCGGGGCCAGCGCCACCGTCGCACAGGCGAGGACCCGCAGCAGGAAGGTCAGCCACATGCGACCGGATCCCGTTCGCGCAGGCCGGAAAGCGCGGCACGGGCGACGTGCTCCCCGGTGCCGACCACGTCGAAGTGCTTGCGCAGCAACGACAACACCCATTCCAGCAACGCGACCTTCTCGCGACCGGGCACCGCCATGCCGGGGAAGAACTCCATGCCGGGCGCCTCGGCGGCCGACAGCACGTCGGTCGGATGCAGCAGCAGCGACGGGGACACGTTCCTGATCAGGCACAACCGCAGCGCCGTGCGGAAGTACCCGCGAGCCAGCGCGGGCGAGATCTGGTGCAGCTGCAACAGGTACGCGCCGTGGATCGGCACCCTCAGCAGCGGCATCGTGGTCACCGGCAGCTCGACCAACCCGTTGTCGCGCCAGCGATACGCGGTGTTCGGCGCTCGCACGCGACCGAAGCCGCCGAACAGGTCCTTGCCGCCGTCGGTCGAGCCCGCGGTGCGGTTGTGGTACGCGCGAGCCAGCGGTCCGATCCAGGTCGGCAGCACACTCGCGTCGTAGCGATATCCACGCCGGCTCAACAGGTCCAGCAGCTGCGGCGTCACGCTGTAACCAGGACCGCGGAACCCGACGGGACGCGGCGCGCCGGCGGCGACGATCGCCTCCTCCGCGCGCACGACCTCGGCTTCGAGTTCGGTGTCCGAGTACCGGTGCAGCCACGGCTCATGCCGGAACGAGTGGTTCGCGACCTCGTGCCCTGCGGCGGTGATCGCCGCGACGGCCGCGGCGCCGTCGTCCCGTTCGGCATCCGCCCCGACGACGAAAACCGTTGTGGTCAACCGCTGTTCGCCGAAGACGTCCAGCAACCTCGGCACCGCGGAGGGCAGGAAGCTGGGCCGGTGTTCCCACCGGGGATCGCCGTGGGTCTTGAGATATGCCCAGAGGTTGTCGAGGTCCAGCGACACACTGGCAACGGGCTTCATCGTTCACTGCCCACGAGCGCCGGAGCGGGCCGGGACACGGATCCGAGCACCAGCACACCGGTCACGACCAGTAGCACGCCCAGCCCGACCCACCACTCGCGTCCCGGCGCGATCTGGTCGCCCATCAGCGCGAGCCCGGCAACAGAACTGATCACCACCGTGGTCGCGTCCATCGACGCCACCGCGGACGTCGCCGAACCGCGCTGCAATGCCGTGGCCAGACACGCCTGCCCGACGAACGCGGCGATCACCATCACCCAGGTCAGCGGGTGCAGGACCAGCTCCAGCAACGGCTTGCCGGCCACCGTTCTCGCGGCCACCGCGACCACGGCGTAGGCGATCCCGGCCAGCACCGGGATCGCGGCCTTGGGCAGGACGCGCGCCAGCGGGAGCACCGCCAGCGTCAGCAGCCCGAGCACGATCACCGCTGGCAGCAAAGGAAGTTCGTGAGCCGTGGACGGCGCGGCGGCACCCGTCAGCAACAGCAGACCGCACGCCATCACCACCAGCACCGCGATCTCGACCCGCCGGATCCGCCAGCCGAGCAGCAGCACGCCGATCACCGCCGCCACCCCGACCGCGCACGACGACCCGGCCTGCACCAGGTAGAGCGGCAGCGACTCGCGAGCGAGGAACGCGAACAGGAATCCGCCGACCTGACCGGTGAAACCCAGCAGGTACAACCGATCCGAGGCCAGCCGGGCGAGCAGCCCCACACCGGTGCCCGGACGTTGATCCGCCCTGCGCGCGGCGACGGTCTGGGCGACTATCCCCAGCCCGTAAAGGACAGTCGACACCGCAAGAGCCAGATGACCGGACATGGCCGGGACAGTACGACACGCCTGTACCGCAACACTTTCGAGCGATAGCCCAAGCAACGCTTTCGAGTGAATGACGCCGGTGCGGCGTGATCGATGAAGTACCTTGCGGCCGTGCGGGAAACGAACACCGTGACGATCGTGTGCGGCACCAGGCCCGAGCTGATCAAGCTGGCACCCCTGATCGACCACTTCGGCAGCGCGTGCACCATGATCTACACCGGTCAGCACTACGACCGCTCGATGTACTCGCTCATCCGCCGTGATGTGCCGGAACCGGGCGCCTTCCACGAACTGCAGCTAGGCGGCCTGCGCCGCGGCGACCAACTAGGCCGCGCGGTCTCGGCGATCGACGGCGTGTTCGCTCTGGAACGCCCGGCAGCCGTGATCGTGCAGGGCGACACGACCTCGGCACTCGCCGGCGCGTTGGCCGCCAACGCCTGCGACGTGCCACTCGTGCACGTGGAAGCGGGCCTGCGCAGCTACGACCGCGCGATGCCGGAAGAGCACAACCGAGTGCTCATCGACCACCTCTCCGACCTGTGCTGCGCGCCGACGTCGTTGAACCGCCACAACCTTCTCGCGGAAGGCGTGGCGGACGGCCGCATCGTCGTCACCGGCAACACCGTCGTAGAGGCACTAGCGCACGCTCTGCCCAGCCAGGACGAGGAAGATGTGGCCCTGGCCGATCTGGGCCTGAAGCGCGACCGCTACGTGCTGGCCACCATCCACCGCCCGGAGAACGTCGACCACGCGGAAAACCTCTCGACGATCCTGCGCGAACTCGGCGAGTTGCCGCTCCCGGTCGTGCTCCCCCTGCACCCGCGAACCGCACAGCGCGTCTCGGCGTTCGGCCTCGAGGGCCTGCTGCACGGCCTCCAGGTGATCGAACCTCAGCCCTACCGGACCTTCCTGGCGCTCGCGCACGGTTCCGCCGTGATCGTGTCGGACTCGGGCGGCATCCAGGAGGAGGTGAGCGTGCTGAAGCGCCCCGTGGTCGTGGTCCGGCGTAGCACCGAACGGCCGGAGATCGAGGGCACGTTCGGAACGCTCGTGCCTCCCGGTCCTGGTGTGGGCGACGCGGTGCTGCCGTGGCTGGACGACGTGGAGGGCCACCGGGCGGCGTTGCGGGAGATCGCTTCGCCCTACGGAACGGGCTCGCCTTCGGCGCGGATCGCGGACGCGGTGCGCGCGATGATCGGCCAGCCCGTCGCCGCAGGAGTGAGCTAGCGCCGGCGCAAGCGCCTGTCCTGGGCGTCGGCGAGCGCCGATCAGCAGGTCTGATCAGCGCTTCCGCCTTGACGATGCCGAGCCAGATCCCTGAACGTTGTTCAAGGCTTCCTCGAATTTCGTCAAGAGCGGGTCGTTCTTGCCGAGGCTGCTGCGTATGCGTGCCAATGTCCCGTGCAGCATGGTCCTCGCCAGCCGCTTGTTTCCGGCGTCCCCGGTCAATATGGCCAGCAGTACGGAGGAATAGAGCGTCAGCCGGTCGTATTGCCCCCGCTGTTCTGCGTGCTGCCTGACGATGTGGGCGAAGAGGTCGCGTGCAGCGGCCGGGCGCCCCGCAATGCTGAGTGCGCGGGCATACTCCATCTGGAGTTCTGTCGTTTGCAGGTCCTGGGCGCCGAACTCGGCAGCAGCGGTGGCGATGACTTCCTCTGCGATGGCGATTGCCTTGTCGACCTGGCCGTTTCTGGCCAGAACGGTCGTCTGATGAATGCGAGTTTCCAGCGTGTGCCTGTGGTTGGGGCCGAGCAGGCGGACGCGCCTGGGCAGCAGTTCATCCAGCAACTTGATAGCACAGTCGTACTGCTCCAGAACGAGATGTGCACGAACCAGATCGTGGGAGGTCATCAGAGTGTCAGGGTGTTCAGGACCGAGAACCCTGACTTGAGCTTCCAGCACTTCGGTGAGCAGCTTGCGGCGTTTGGGCACGTCGAACGCGCTCGACCAGTACGCCACACCGTGCTGTGCACGAAGCACGCGCTCGTTCTCGGCTCCGAGGACTGGGGACATGTCGTCGACCAGTGCCGTCAACAGGGTGGTGGCCGTGTTCATTTCGCCCATGTCGCCGTACAGGAACGCCTGCAGGTAGCGCAGGTCGAACGTCAGCGGGTCGGTGGGCACATGATCGACGACCACGGGTATGTGGTTGCGGAGCTGCTTCCAGATGGCCATCGACCGCAGATCGAGAGGGCGCTCCGGCATCGCCGCTGTGATGAGGTCGCGTGATCTGGCGGCGTGCTCGTGCGTGTCGCCCAGGCCGTGTCGAGTGACGGCCTGGATCAGGCGATGGACGGTGATGGTGCCTTCAGCGCCTCGCGTCACGAGGCTGTGGGAGAGCAGCTCGCCGATCGCTCGGGTGAGCACGAGCTCGTCCTCCACCAGCGGACGCAGCACCGAGATCGGGATCGAGTCCGGAGCGAAGTAAGCGATGGTGTTGAGGATCAGGCGCGCGGGCGGCGACATCTTCTCGATTGCCAGGAGCCAGGTCGTGGCGACGGTGTGCGGGTAGTCGTCGGCGAGCTCGCCCTCGGTGTGCAGCTCGGCGCTGCGGTCCTGGTAGAAGCGCAGATAGGTCGCGAGATCACTCCCGTTGCTGAAGACGAAGGACGCGGCCTGGGTGAGGGCGAGCGGCAGACCGTCGAGCTCCGCGGCGAGTTTGGTCGCGGCTTCGGTGTCGGCGTCCTGGGAGAGCGTGGCCAGCAACTCCACGGCGTCGTCCGTGCCCAGGGGATCGACGGGGCGGACGACGCTGGGATTGGGCCAGCGACTGTCCTGGCTGGTGACGAGTACGTGTCCGTTGCCCTTCGCCGGGTAGAGACCGCGCGCAGACTTGGTGTCGAGGACGTTGTCCAGGACGAGCAGCCACGGCTTGGTGCGTTGGGACAACCAGTTGTTGGCGGCCTGCACCGCGTTGCGCACCAGTTTCGCCTCGGCCGCCGAGTGGGCCTCCTCCAGCAAGCTTCGGTATTCACCGTCGACTGTGTTCGGGTCTTCCGCCCGGATCCACCAGACCACTTCGTAGTCGTCGAGGTGGCGTTGGGCGTAGGCACGGGCGAGGCTCGTCTTGCCCACGCCGCCCATGCCGGTGAGGACTTGGATCACCGGGGTGCGGGAGTTTCGCTGGGCGGTGAACGCCGTGCGCAGGTCGGCCAGCTCCTGGTCGCGGCCGATCACCTCGGCCATGCCCGCGACCTGCGGGGACACGATGCTGTTGGGCCCTGAGGTGGTGGTTACGGAGGGGGCCGAGGTGTCGAAGTCCGGTTCGTCGCCCAGCGGGGTGGCGGAGTACTTGGGCTTGCGCACGAGGAAGCGGAGCAGGTCTTCCGCGCCTTGCTTGGAGAAGTCCTTGACCGTGTAGACCGTGGTCATCTCCGGGGCGAGAAAGTCCGGGACCCCTGCGGCCGACTGCCCTGGTAGCACCACCGGCACGAACTTCTGCAGGTCTTGCTGCGAGTCGTAGAAGGCGGCACGGATCAGCCGGGCCTCCCACTGGACGCCTCTTCCGGTCTGCTCGTCGACCTGGCCCTGTGATCGCAGCCGGTACTGCTCCGAGGCCACGCACAGCACGACGTCCGCTTCCCGGATCTGGTCTGCCATCCACAGCGACCAGTCCTGACGTTGACCAGCGGCGATCTGGTCGACCTCGGCGTCGATGCCGTTCTGCCGGAGGAAGGCGTACAGGTTCAGCACCACGGCGCGATGTTCGGGGGACTCCTGTGCGTAGGAGATGAACACACGCCGCGCCATTGGCCACCCCTATCTGTGCCTGCCAACTACACATCGTGCGTGCCTGCGGATGTGTTGCATCCGCCGTACGGGTGAGCGGGAAGTCCGAGGGCGTCCGAGTCCGTCCGACTCGCTTTCCGTTCCCGGCCGCGGCGGGCGAGCGTGGTCGGCGTTCAAGGTGATCGACTGGGAGGAGCGGACCCGTGAAGCGATTCGCACAGCTGGCCGGTGAACGGCTCGTCGGACTCGTGCTGCCGAAGATCGATGCCGGTGCATGCGTGCCGGAGCACGGGCAGTGTTGCAAGAAGGGATACCGCTTCAACTGCAACGGCATCTGCTCGTCGGTGAGCAGCACCTGCAAGTGATGTGACGGGGTGCCGGCAAGCGCGTCGCCGGCACCCCGCACCTGCTGCTGGAGGCCTGACGTGGTCGATTTGTTCGCTCGTGTGCTGCTCGCGGTGGTGTTCCTCGTGGCTTTCGCCGGCAAGGTGCGTGGCCGGCAGGTGTTCGCCGAGTTCCGGGATTCCGTTGCCGCTGTCGCACCGTGGTTGCCCGCCCGGCTGGTCGCAGTCGCGATCCTCGTGGGGGAGGCGGTTGTCGTTGTGCTGCTTGCCGTTCCTGGGACGAGGCTCGGGTATGCGGCTGTCATCGCATTGCTCGCGGTCTTCTGCGGCGGCATCTTGGTGGCCATCTACGCCGGAGAACCGGTGCGCTGCCGGTGTTTTGGTGCGGACGGCGATGTGCTGGGGCCCAGGCATCTCGTTCGCAACGGGGCGTTGATCGCTGTTGCTCTTGCCGGTGCGTTCGTGACGACGCCCGCCTCTTGGGAGGAACCGTTGACCCTGCTCACGATTGCCGTTGTGCTGCTTGCCGTCGTGGTGGCGCTGCACGTGCTGTTCACGTACGGGCTGGTGGCGAGGGTTCGGGAACTGCAGGAGAAGTCCGGCCCTGTTCGCAACACGAACCTGCCGCAACCCGGCGCGGTGGTCCGGCCGTTCTCGATCGTCGACACCGACGGCATCGCGTTCACCGAGGCCGATCTCGACGGACCGGTGCAGGTCGGGTTCTTCTCGGTCGGATGCGGGCCTTGCCGGACGCTCAGCGACGCGTTGCTGGCCGATCCGCCCACCGTCCGGTTCGTGTCCGTTGTGGACGGTGATGCGAGCGATCCGGAAGGCACGGCGCGGCTGGCCGAGAAGGTGAGCGGGCTCGGGCGAGTGGCGGTCGTCGGCACGGATGATCCGGTGTTGTCCGCGTTCGGCGTGATGGCGTATCCGACGTTGGTGCACACCCACGGCGGTGTGGTGACGGCGTCCGGGATCAGGCTCGCCGACTTCACCAGCTCCGCGGACACTCCGGCGCCGGTGGCATGATCCGGAACGCCGCCGCGGCGCTGGTGCTGCCGTTCAGGGCCGCGCCGGTTGTTGCTTCGATGACCCTTGCCTTGACGGTGCTGGCCGGTGCCGCGCCGGCCACTGGTGCCTGGCTGACGAAGTTGCTGGTCGAGGAGCTCACGTCCGGTGCGGCGAGTGCCGGGCGGGCGGCGTTCCTGGCGGTGGCGTCGGCGCTGGCCGGTGGACTGGCGATCGCGTTGCTGTACCTCTGCGGGCACCTCGGCGAGGTGGTGCAGCACCGCGTCACGCTGACTGTGGAGAGCAGGTTGTTCCGGCGGATCGCGACGTTGCCGGGGTTGCGGCACATCGAGGATCCCGCGTTCCACGACCGGTTGCGGCTCGCCGAGCAGGCCGCGCAGGAGGCTCCCGGCACGATCTCGCAGTTCACCCAGGAGCTGGTGCGGTCGGTGGTGTTGCTGGCCAGTTTCGCGAGTGCGTTGCTGGTGGTGTGGCCGCCGATGACGTTGCTGCTGCTGGCGTCCGTGGTGACGGCCGTGTTCGCGAGGCTGGCGACGGCGAGGCGGGAGGCGGCGACCGAGGAGGCGTGGGTCGCCACCGATCGGCGGCGGTTGTTCTACCGGGCGTTGCTCACGGATGTGCGGGCGGCCAAGGAGATTCGGTTGTTCGGCCTCGGGGAGTTGTTGCACGCCAGGATGGTCGGCTCGTTGACGACGGTGTCCGGGGCGCGGCTCGTGGCACAGCGGCGGGGCACGGTGGTGCAGAGCGCGCTGGCGTTGCTCGGGGCTGTGGTGGGCGGGATCGGCACGGTCGTGGTGGCGCTCGACGTCGCGGCCGGGCGGTCGTCGGTCGGTGACCTCGTGCTGTTCCTGGGGGCGGTGGCCGGGGTGCAGACCGGGTTGTCCGGGGTGGTGCTCCAGCTCGGTGAGGCCGGGCGGGCGGTGCGGTTGTTCGGGCACTACCTCGATGTCATCGGCACGCAGGACGATTTGCCTGCGGGCACAGGTGTTCCGGCCGCTGGGGCGATCGAGCTGCGCGACGTCTGGTTCCGGTACGCGGAGGACGGGCCGTGGGTGTTGCGCGGGCTGAACCTGACCATTCCGGCGGGTGCGGCCGTGGGACTGGTCGGGGTCAACGGTGCGGGTAAGAGCACGCTGGTGAAGCTGCTGTGCCGGTTCTACGACCCGCAGCGGGGCTCGATCACGTGGGGTGGCGTGGACGTACGGGAGCTGGACGTGTCGTCGCTGCGGGCGCGGATCGGCGTGGTGTTCCAGGAGTTCATGGCGTACGACCTGACCGCGGCGGAGAACATCGGCATCGGGCAGGTGCGGGAACTGGACAACCGGGCGCGGATCATCGACGCGGCCGAGACGGCGCGCGTCGCCGACACCGTCAACGCTCTGCCGAACGGGTACGACACGGTGCTGTCGAGGACGCACGCGGATGACGAACGGACGGGTATGACGTTGTCCGGTGGGCAGTGGCAGCGCGTGGCTCTGGCGCGGTGCCTGATGCGCACCGATGCCGAGTTGATGATCCTCGACGAGCCGACGTCCGGGTTGGACGCCGAAGGGGAACATCGGGTGCACGACACCCTGCGCCGGCACGCGGAAGGCCGGACCCGGTTGCTGATCTCGCACCGGATGGCGGCGTTGCGCGGTGCCGATCTCATCGTGACCCTGACCGGCGGGCGGATCGCCGAGCAGGGCAGCCACGACGAGCTGATGGACGCGGACGGCGAGTACGCCCGGCTGTTCCGGTTGCAGGCGGGCGGTTACCAGGATGTGAGGGTCAGCTGATGTGGATCCGAGTCACCGTGCGCGGCAACAGCATGTCGCCGACGCTGCACGACGGCCAGAAGCTGGTGGCACGCAGGCGTTTCCGGGCGCCGCGCCGTCGTGAGGTGATCGTGTTCCGGGTGCCGGACCCCGAGCTGCCGCACCGGATCAAGAGGGTGGCGGCCGTCGCGGGTGATCCGGTGCCGGCGTGGCTCGCTCCGGCGTTGCCCGGGGTGGTGCGGGTGCCGGCCGGATTCGTTGCCGTGGTGGGAGACAACCCTCGTTCACAGGACTCCCGTCAGCTGGGATTGGTCGACTGCCGAGACGTCGTCGGTACGGTTCGAGGTGGTTGATCGAGTGCGCCTGCAAGCCGCGACCCAGCGCAAACGCCAGCGCACGGGATCGCCTCCGCACGCCCGCGCGATAGCCAGCACCGTGTCGAGCTTGGGAAAACGGCGACCGGTCAACGCGTCGTGCAGTGTGCTGCGGGCACAACCGGTGCGGCGTGCCAGTTCCCGATAGGACATGCCGACCAGCAGACGCAGCTCGTCCAGGTCGACGCCGAGCTCTGTCCTGCCCCCTGTGGTCATTCAGACTCCCGTGGTCGTCGGTCCTCCGTCCCTCTCCTCTTCAGCCCACTGCATGGTTACCGGAGCGCGTCCGTCTTCGCCACCATGCGTCGAACGGCCTGGTGGCGGCACTGGTGGATTACGGCAGCCGCGCCTGGGTCTGCTCCGAGGACTCGGACCCCGCCTCAGACTTCCTGGCCAGCTCCGACTTGCGGCGGGTCAGCACCAGCGGCCCGTCCTCGGTGATCGCGATGGAGTGCTCCGAGTGGGCCGTGCGCGAGCCGTCGGCGGACCGCAGCGTCCAGCCGTCCTCGTCGAAGATGATCTGGTCGGTCGTGGCGGCGAGCCACGGCTCGATGGCGATGGTGAGGCCGGGGCGCAGCTTCATGCCGTGCCCGCGCCTGCCGTTGTTCGACACGTGCGGCCCCTCGTGCATGGTGCGCCCGAGCCCGTGGCCGCCGAACTCGAGGTTGGGCGTGAAGCCGTACTCGGCGGAGACCTCGCCGATCGCCGCGGAGATGTCGCCGAGCTTGTTGCCGACCTGCGCGGCCTCGATCGCCGCCTCCAACGCCACCTCGGTGGCGCGGATCAGGTGCACGTCCTCGTCACGGGCGGTGCCCACGATGATCGACACCGCCGAGTCGGCCACCCAGCCGTCGATGCTGACGGCGATGTCCATGGTCAGCAGGTCGCTGTCCTGCAGCACGTAGCTCTTCGGCAAGCCGTGCAGCACCGCGTCGTTGACCGACAGGCAGATGACGTTGCGGAACGGGCCCCGGCCGAACGACGGCGCGTAGTCCCAGTAGCAGGACTCGGCGCCGCGCTTCTCGAGCATGCCGCGCGCGTGCAGTTCGAGGTCGAGCAGGTTGACGCCGACCGCGGCCACCGAGGAGAGCTCGTCGAGCACCTCCGCGATGAACTGGCCGGTGACGTGCATGCGCTCGATCTCCGCTGGGGACTTGAGTTCGATCAACGTGATCCTCCGTACGACGGTGTGCCGGTATAACTATACCGCCTTAGCGGAGACGGCTGAACAACACCACCCAGGAGGGGGACGCGCGTTGCACAACGCGGATCGCCTCAGCACAGTGCCTGGTCATGAAGCAGGTGTTGCAGCACAGGATCGACTCGACGTTCGCCCACTACGACGTCAACGGCAACGGCGTCATCGAGCTCGCGGACGTCTACGCGCTCGCCAACCGGCTGCTGCGGGCGTTCGGCGAGCCGGCGTCGTCGGAGCGGGGCCGCGACCTGGTGGAGGCCTACGACCGGTTCTGGGAGATGCTCGTCAACCACTGCGACGCCGACCGCGACGGCCGCATCGGCCCCGAGGAGTACCGCGAGGCGATGATCGAGCTGGTCCTCGAGGGCGGGCCGATCAACATGGACTTCCTCGAGATCGTGCAGTCGCTGCTCGACCTCATGGACACGAACGGCGACGGGCGCGTTGACACGGACGAGTTCCAGGTCCTGCTGAAGGCGCGCGGGCTTTCCGAGGCGGAGTGCGGGCTGGCGTTCACGCACCTCGACACCGATGGTGACGGTGCGATCAGCGTGCAGGAATACGTTGCGGCGGTGCGTGACTACTACACGAACCCGGCCGAGGACACGCCCGGCAGCTGGCTGTACCCGAAGGCCCTGCAGCGCACCTGACGGGCGTGTCCTGGCTGGGGCAGGACCCGATGAACTCCAGCAGGTCTGCGTTGATCACGTCGGCCCGCGTGGTCGGCATGTCGTGCGGGAAGCCCAGGTAGACCTTCAAGGTCCCGTTCTTCAGCGGTGGGGCCGAGAGCAGCGCGGAGTCGGCGATCGGGAGCGGGCCTTGGCGCTGCCCATCTGGATTTAGCCATAAAACATGACTATCATCAAAGGGTGACTACTTCGGTGGAGCTGACCCGCTTCCGCGTCGCGCCCGAGAAGGTCGAGGCCCTGCTGGCCGCCAGGCCGGGCATGATCGCCGACTTCGAGGCCGACCGCGAGGGTTTCCTCGGCGCCCGGCTCGTGCGGCTGCCCGACGGCGAATGGCTCGACATCGTCGAGTGGCGTTCCTCGCGGGACTACGCCGCGTCCAGTGCGAAGGGCCCGAACCTGCCCGGAATCAAGGCTTTCTTCGACGCGATCGACTCACTGGTCACGGCGGAGGAAGGCGTGCTCTCCGAGTAGTGCCGCTCGGGACGACGACGAAGTCCGCCGCCGTCCCGGACGGCCGGTGCGACAAGCTAGCGGGCGCAGCGGTAGCTCGAAGCGGCCTTCGGGTCGCCGTAGGTGTAGCGCGAGACCTGCGGGTACGGGCACAGGTTGCGCTGGGTGTCGGCCGTGGCCGCCGCCAATGTTGCCGGTGCCTTGCCCTTCTCGACCCAGTCGACGAGCGCACCGAGCGGGTTCGTGGGCTGCGGGCCGTTGCCGCCGAAGCAGTGGTCGACGCCGGGAGCGGTGAACAGGCGGTAGAAGTCGTTCACGTACCCCATGCGCCGCTCGACCTGGTCGCGGTACCCGAGGGTGCCGCCGGGCGGGATCAGCTGGTCGTTGGTGCCGACGAACGTGATCAGCTTGCCGCCCGAGCGACGGAACGCCGACAGGTCGGGGTTCGAGGTGCCGATGGCGTCGTCGAACTCGCGGACCGACTGGCGGAACAGGTCGCGGTACTGCTGGTAGGTCAGCTTCGAGGTGTCGAAACCGGGCTGCTTCAGCAGGAAGCTCTGCACCCACTGGGCCGCGACCGGGAAGCCGGGGCCGGGGTAGCCGGGCAGGGTGCCCGCGAGCCAGAGCGGGTCGGCGCCCTTCGGCAGACCGGGCCAGAGGCTGCGGCCGCGTTCGTCGGTGGGGCCGTCCCAGATCTTGCGCATGACGTCGGCGTCGGCCTGCGTCACGGTGACTTCCTGGTCGCCGCAAAGGATCTTCTTGCCGATCAGCTGGCGCGGGTCGTAGCTGCAGCGGTCCGGGCGGTCGACGATGTTGTTGGTGACACCGTCGTTCGCGTCGCAGGACTCGATCGCGGCCTTGCGGAACGCGTCGAGCACGCAGTTGCCGACGACGTGCCCGTCCTGGTTCTGCACGATCTGCGGCCACAGGGTCGCGACGGCGAACTGGGACCACTTCACGGCGGGCGCGTTCGCGAGGACGCCGTCGAAGTCGTCTGGGAACCGCTGCGCCTCGGCATATCCCTGACGGCCGCCGGTCGAGCAGCCGTTCCAGTAGGAGTAGCTGACCGAACGCTGATAGTGCTTGCGCACCACGGACTTCGCGATGACGGCCGACTCGTGCACCGACCGGGTCGCGAAGTTGGTGAGCAGCGTCTTGTCCAGCTCACCGTTCTTGACGGCCCAGCTGGTGTCGAGTCCGGTGAGCACACCGGCATCGGTCGTCACGGCGGTGTAGCCGTCCTTGACGGCCTGGACCAGTGGCGAACCGGTGTCACCGGCGGCGTACGCGCTGCCGCCCACGCCCTGCAGCCGGCCGGACCAGCCGGTGTCCGGGAGCGCGACGACGACCTTCACGTGATCGTCCGCGTGCGTGAGCGTCACGGTGATCTCGCAGTACGACGGGACGTCGTGGATCGGCGGCGGTGCGGAGAGCGGGGTCTGCGGGAACTCGACGGTGCCGCCAGGACGCTGTACGGCGTCCACCGACTCGATCTTGGCGCCGGCCGGTGCGGAGATCGTCTTCTGGGCACAGGTGGTGGTGCTCGCGGACGCCGGCGCGAGTGGCGCCAGCCCGGTCAGGAGCAGCGTTGTAGCCAACAGCTTTGTCAGTCGTCTCACGCGGCGACGCTAGGTTTTCGGGCTTCGCGCTCGCGACCGTCACACGACGCTAACGGTGTACGTCATCTCACCGGACCGGGTGACGGTGGCGGGTGATCGGCTGCGAGACTTCCGCGCATGCGTGAGGTGGGCAACGGGCGCTACCGGCTGGTCCGCGAGCTCGGCCGGGGCGGCATGGGGGCCGTGTGGCTCGGCAAGGACGCCGTGCTCGGACGTGACGTCGCGGTCAAGGAACTGCTGCTGCCCGGCGGCGTGCCCGCGGACGAACGGGCCGTGTACCAGGAACGCGTGCTGCGCGAGGCGCGGATCGCGAGCCAGCTGGCGGACCCGGCCGTGGTCACCGTGTACGACCTCATCAAAGAGGACGACCAGACGTTCATCGTGATGGAGCTGATCAACGCTCCCACGCTGGAGGAGTCCGTCGAACGGGACGGCCCGCTGCGCGTTCGCGAGGCGGCGGTGCTGGCGTCGCAGCTGCTGGGTGCGCTGGAGGCGGCGCACTCGTCCGGCGTCGTGCACCGGGACGTCAAGCCGGGCAACGTGATGGTGCCCGGCAGGGGCACCGCGAAGCTCACCGACTTCGGCATCGCCCAGGCCGTGGACGATCCCAAGCTGACCGCGACCGGCACGTTGATCGGGTCGCCCGCGTACATGTCGCCCGAACGGCTCGCGGGCGGTCCGGCCATGCCCGCCTGGGACCTGTGGGCGTTGGGGGCGACGCTGTTCTTCGCGACCGAGGGACGCGGGGCGTTCGACCGGCCGACCACCTCGGCGACGATTCTCGCGGTGATGAGCGAACGGCCGGTGCCGCGGATCACCGGACCGCTGGGTGAGCTGATCTCCGGGTTGCTGGAGCCGGATCCGGCCCGGCGGCTGGGCGTGGCGCAGGCACACCGGTTGATCGAACGGGCGCTGGCCGGTGGCGAACCGCAGCTGACCGGGCCGCTGGTGACCGGGCCGCTGGTCACTGGGCCGGTGGTGCCAGGGCCGGTGATGGACGGACGGCCGCCGGTGGCGGCCCCGATCCTGGGTGTCGGGTTCGGGAGCAGACCGGCGCCGAACAGCGGCCCGATCGCGGTCGGTCAGTTCATCAGCGCACCGCCCGTCCCCGTCGCGCCCCAACGGAAGCGCTCGATCGGCCTGATCCTCTCGGCGACGCTGGTCCCGCTGTTCCTGGTAGGTGCGCTGGTCCTGTTGTACTTCACCGTGTTCAAGCCGATGTTCACCACCATCGGCCTCACCGACGGCCCCGCCAGCACGCCCGCGATGCAGCCGGTCCTCACCATGGGTCCGGACGGCGACCTCAAGCACGACTCGCTGATGGCGTTCCGCAACTCCTGCCTGACCTGGCTGCCCGCGAAGGACGCACCGAAGATCGAGTCCAAGGACCGCGTCGGCTGCTACGCGGCACACGACGTCGAGCTGCTGGACACGGTTCTCGCGAACACCGAGATGGAGAAGGACGTGCCGTACCCCGGCGCCGAGGAGCTGACCAGGATCGGCGGCACCGGCTGCACGCGCACGTTCCTGTCGTCCAAGGTGAACGGGCAGGACAAGGAGAAGACGCTGCGGTACTGGGTGATCATCCCGACCGCGGAGGCGTGGAAGGTGAAGACCGAGAACGGCTACCGCAGCTCGGACCGGTTGATCTACTGCTTCGTCGGCAAGGCGGACGGCACGAAGCTGGTCGAACCGCTGATGAAGCAGTAGCCGTCACATTTCGGCGGGCTATCGGGTCTACCAGGTATGTCCTATCCAGAGAAGGTCTACCTCGGCGAGAACGGCGAGGTCAGCGCGACGTACCGGCCCGTGAGCACCCCGCCGGACCTAGGGTCGCCCGGCGACGGCATCCACTACCTCGCGACCACCGAGACCACGCGCGGCGAGTTCGGGCTGTACCGGGTCATGATGAAACCCAGGGCGGCCGGCCCGAGCACGCACTTCCACCGCACGATCTCGGAGTCGTTCTTCATCCTCGACGGCACCGTGCGCCTGTTCAACGGTGAGAAGTGGATCGATGCGGAGGCGGGCGACTTCCTGCTCGTGCCGCAGGGCGGGTTGCACGCCTTCCGCAACGCCTCTGACGCACCGGCCGAGATGCTGCTGCTGTTCACGCCCGGTGCGCCACGCGAGGAGTACTTCGAGATGGTCGGCAAGATCGCGGAGGCCGACCGTCCGGCGTTCCTCGACAAGCACGACTCCTACTTCATCGACTGACCGGTAGCGTTCCCCGTGGGGGGATCGCGTGAAGAAGTGCATGAACTGCCGGCAACCGTTGCGCGGACGTGGCAGGCCCGTCGCCTGGCACGCGCACTGTCTGCCGTGCGCGGCACTGGTCGCGGACCAGATGGAGCCGATCGAGTCCGTCGCGCGGCCCGGCGGCAAGCCGATTCAGATCATGCGTTGCCGTTGGTGCGGTGCGGAGCGCACGTGCCCGGTCGGCTGGGCCACGCGCTGCCACCTGTGTCTCGACGACCGCACGTCGGCGGACGCGACCGCGACAGGGCTCGGTGCGCGCGAGGCAACGCAGCTGCTGGCGGTGACCACGCTCATCGGGGTGCTGGCGCAGTTCGAGCAACCGGGGTGGACGGTCATCGCGGGCGATCTGCTCGGGCTGCCGTGGACCGATGACCAGTACGCACGCAACTCCCACGGCACTTGGGGCAGGCATGACGCGTGCGGACGAATCCAGGTCATGTCCCGCGGTCGTGACGAGTGCGCTGCCTGTCCGCCCGAGCCGGGATCACGCACTCACCGCGCTCGTGCGGACGACACGCATCTGCTCTATTTGGTGCGGTACCGGGATTTCGTGAAGTTCGGCCGCGGCTACCACGGCCGGGTCCGTCACCACCTGCGCCTGGGCGCGACACCCGTGCAGGTGCTGACGGCCCGGCACGCGGAGGTGCACGTGGCCGAGCTCGCGCTCAAGCGCAGGCATGTGACGGACGTGCTGCGAGGCATCACCGGGGTGCCGGAGTCGTTCGGTGCCGGCACCGAGGTGTTGCCCCTGAGGCTCTCACCGGATCTGGCGGCGTTCCTCCGCCAGGGCGAGGACGTCACGCGGCACTTCCGGTGAGGTCAGTCCTCGACGACGATGGCCGAGGCCGGGCACACCGCCGCCGCGTGCCTGACGTCCGCCAGCCGGTTCGGCGGCGGGCTGGCGTCCAGCAGCGCCACCAGGCCGTCGTCGTCGTTCTGGTCGAACACGTCGTCGGCTGCCAGCACGCACTGGCCGGCTCCGACGCACTTTCCCTGGTCCACCACCACCTTCACGCCGACCTCCAGGTGACGGGCAGCTCGGCGACACCGCCGGTGAGGGTGGCGCGGACCTCCAGCTCGTCGAGGCCCTTGGCCAGGCGCAGGTCCGGCAGGCGGCGGGCCAGCGCGGCGAACACCACGCGCAGTTCGGTGCGGGCGAGGGAGGCGCCGATGCAGAAGTGGGCGCCGTGGCCGAACCCGAGGTGTGTCCTTTCCGGACGGTCGGGGTTGAACTCCTCGGCCTCGCTGTACACCTCGACGTCGCGGTTGGCCGCGTTGATGGAGAGGACCACCGCGTCGCCGGCCTGGATCGTCACGCCCGCGATGTCCACGTCCTCGCGCGCGTACCGCAGCAGGCCGAGGTCGCCGGGTGCTCCGAGGCGCATGACCTCCTCCACCACCGCGTCCACCCTGCCGTCCGGGTCGGCGACGAGGGCTTCCCAGCGGGAACGGTCGGTGAGCAGGAAGAGCACGCCGAGACCGATGCGGTTGACGGTGGTCTCGTGGCCCGCGAACAGCAGGCCGACGCAGAGCCGGACCATCTCCTCGTAGTTGAACGACGGGTCCTCGCTCTGGGCGCGGACCAGGTCGGAGATCACGTCCTCGCCGAGCTGCCCGCGCTTGGTCTCGACGAGCCCGACCATGTAGCGGAAGAACTCCTCGCGCGCCTTGTGCGCTTCCTCGCCGATCTCGGTGCCGGCCATGCGTTCGGACAGCGACGCGAACTTCTCGTTGTCCTCCTCCGGCACGCCGAGCAGCCGGCAGATCATGGCCACCGGCAACGGGAACGCGAGCCCGCGGTGCAGATCGACCACGCCGGTGGTCTCGTGTTCGGCGACGAGCTGGTCCAGGTAGCCGTCGACCAGCTCCTCCATGTTCTCGCCCAGCATCCGCATCCGCTTGGCCGAGAACGCGGGCGTCAGCAGGCGGCGCATGCGGACGTGGTCGGCTTCCTCGGTCGAGTACTCGCCGGTCGGGCCGTCCTGCACGGCGGCGGTGGAGATGCGCGAGGCCTTCTCCGGTTCGGGGTGGGAACGGCCGAACCTCTTGTCGCCCAGCAGGAGGCGGACCTCCTCGAACCGCGTCACGAGCCAGGCGGGGTCACCGGCGGGCGTGGTCACGGGGGCGATCGGCGCCTCGCGGCGGAGGACCTCGTAGAGCGGGGCGAGCTCGAGGATGTTCGGCCTGGTGAACGGCAGTCGAAGGCGTTCGGTGGCAGTGCTCATGACTCGACCGTAGCGTTTGTTGGCACTCTCTGCCACTAATTGATTCTGCTGGGTGACGTGCTTAAATCGGCTGATGACGGACGTCGCGACAGAAAACGGGACACCGCGCCGAGGGCGGCCCCCGGTGAGCGACGAGCAACGTCAGCGGCAGCGCATGGACATCTCGCGCCACGCCGTGCGGCTGTTCAGCGAGCAGGGTGTGGCCGGCACGTCGGGGGAGCAGATCGCGCACGCCGCGGGCGTCTCCGAGCGCACGTTCTGGCGCTACTTCCCGCAGAAGGAAGCCTGCGTCGAGCCGTTGCTCACCAAGATGGTCGACGCGTTCTGCGCCGTGCTGCTCGACTGGCCGGCCGAGCTCGAACTGATCGACCACCTGCGCGAGGCTTACAGCCCGCTGCTGGACTCGGCGTCCGACGAGGACATCGAGGCGGTGTTCGCCGTCGTGCGGCTCACCCACCACGAACGCGCGTTGCGCGCCGCGTACCTGATGCTGCGCGAACGGGCGGAGGACGCGCTGGCGGACGTGCTCGCGAAACGCATGGGCAGGCCGGTCGTCACGATCGAAGTCCGGGTGCAGGCCGCCGCCATGAGCTCCGTGCTCAAGGTCGCCACCGACGACATCGCCCGCGCCTCGGCCGAAGGCCTCACGCGGGGCGCCCTAGACGCGCACCGCGAGCAGATCGCCGGCGCGCTGCGGGGCCTGGCGCTGTCGCTGTAGTCAGGGATTCCAGTTCGAGAACGCCACGATGAACAAGATGATCAGCACGATCACCACCAGCACGCCGATCGCGCCCGCCCACGCCATCCCCGAGCCGATCGACCGCCACGGACTCGGTGCGGTGGCCCTGAGCACGGCGCCGGCCACGATCAGGCCGATGGTGATCCAGATGAACGCGTAGGCGTACTCGCCGCCCTGCCATCCGAGGAACGCGAGCGAGTCCTGCAGGAAGGTGACGACGGTGGCGGTGAGCAGGGTTGCCGAAGCGGCGAAGCCGAGCAACGCGGCGTGCCGGTCGCGGACGATTTGGGTCACGCTTCGAGCGTGCGGCAACGGCCGAGCGCGCGGCATCAGTACAACTACGCACGCATAGAAGTCGGTCGTCATCTTTCTGGAGTATCCTGCGGACGTGGGCAGGGCTTCCCGCGCCGAGGCGGCGCAGCACCGCGAGCAGATCGTCACGGCCACCGCGCAGTTGTTGCAGGAGCGCGGGAGTGCCGGCATCAGCGTGCAGGACGTCATGGGTGCAGCGGGGTTGAGCCACGGCGGTTTCTACAAGCACTTCGCGTCCAAGGACGAGCTGCTGGGCCTCGCCACCGAGGTCGCGTTCGGGTCGATGCTGGCCCATCTCGCGGACCTGGCGGGCAACGACGACGCCTGGGGCCGGCTGGTCGGCGACTACCTGTCGGCGCGGCACCGGGACGAGCCGGGAACCGGGTGCCCGAACACGGCGCTCGCGGGGGAGTCGGCACACGCGGGCGGTGAAGCGCCGCTGAGGACGGCGTACGCGGACGGGTTGGTGAAGACCCTGGAGTCCCTGACCAACCTCGAGGGCCTGCCCGCTGATCGGGAGGCGGCTCGCCGCCGGGCCGTGGTCGATCTGTCCACTTTGGTCGGAGCGCTGTCGCTGGCCAGGGCCACCGGCGGTACCGCGTTGTCCGACGAGATTCTGAGGACCGCGCGTGAGGCACTCACGGCGAAGCGGGATCGCTAGGCCGTGAGCGCGGTGGGGTTCACGCGGACAGGCCGGCCTTCACGGCGCGGCTGAGGTCGTCGGCGAGGATCTCGGGCAGCCCCGCGGCGAACCCGTCCAGCGCGATCTTGGCGACCTGCTCGGGTGAGGTCTTGTTCTCGGTCGCCACGTAGTCCGCCATGTCGGTGTCCATGTAGCCGACGTGCAGGGCGCTGACCTGGATGTTCTTGTCGGCGAGCTCGGCGCGGGAGGCGTTGGTCAACGCCCAGGCCGCCGCCTTGGCCGCCGCGTAGGCGCCGTAGTCGGGCAGGTGTACCCACGACAGCGCGGACAGCACGTTCAGGATGCCGCCACCACCGTTGCCCGCGATGACCGGTGCGAACGCGCGAGTCGTCGCCAGCGGGCCGAAGTAGTGCGTCTCCATCTCGAGCCTGATCGAGTCGAGGTCGCCGCTGGTGAGGTAGGTGTGCGTCGAGATCCCGGCGTTGTTGACGAGCAACGTCGCGTCACCGGCCTTGGCGGCCGCCTCGGCGATCGACTCCGGCTTCGTGACGTCCAGGTACAGCGGGGTCACGCCGGGCAGGTCGACGGACTCCGGGCGGCGGGCGGTCGCGTAGACCTTGGCGCCCCGTTCGAGCAGCTGAGCAGCGAGAACGCGGCCGAGACCGCGGTTGGCTCCGGTGATCACGGCGACTGCGTTGGTGAGTTCCACGGTTTTAGATTACAGCCATAATCTATTTTGGCAACGTCGGACCGTGGTCCGATCCCGGCGGGGGCGCTGGTCTCCAGGATTGAGTGGCATGAGGGTTCTCGCGTTGGTGGTCGGTCCGGTGGTCTGGTTCGCCGCGTTGCTCGTGCGGCACCTCGGGGTGGAGACGGCGGGGCTGGACCGGGCGCGCTTCGACGCCGACCCGTTCGCCGCGCCGGAGCAGCTGGCCGCGTACGCGCACGATCCGGGGCTCGTCACGGCCGGGTACGCGTTGTTCGCGCTGGCGTCGATCCTGTTGTGCGCCACGGTGATCGTGTTCGCGCGGGAGATCGGCGGACGGCTGGCCCTGGCCGGTGCGGCGTTGTTCGTGGCGGCGCTGTTCGCTCGCCTGTACTTCTCGGGCATCGACCTGACGGCGTTCGAACTGGTGGACCGGATGGGACTGGAGCAGGCCACCTCGTTCGTGATGGGGTCCTATGTGGACCTTTCGTACGGGTTGTGGCGCATACCGGTGACGGCGTCGGCGGGGTCGATCCTGGGCGCGGTGCTGCTGGCCGTCGCGGGATGGCGCGCGCAGAAGCTGGGGGTCTTGCGGTGTGCGCTGCTGCTGTCGTTCGGCTGGGTGTTCATGGGGGTGTTGAAGGAGGCAACGCTTGCCGGTGTGCTGTTCGGGGGAGTGACGGCGGTGGTGCTGTTCGGCTGGTGGGTAGCGTGGCCTGGTGGAGGATCTGGGGAACATGACCGCGGTGCTGGCCGCCGACGTGGACGCGGTGTGAGGAGTTCTTCGCTCGGATCGGTCGGCGGCTGGCTGATCCGGTGATCGGCTGGAGTCAGGTGGTCGCGCCGATGTTGGCGATCGCGCACCTCACCCACGGCGGTCCGGAAGCCGCGATCGAGGAACTGCTCACGGTGTCAGCGTGAGCGCGGCAACCCGGTCGCGCAGGGCGTGGGCAACGGAATCGAAGCCGTTCTTGACGTACGCGCCCTGCGCCGCGAAGACCGCCTCCGCGTACTTGCCGGTGAACGTCTCGAACGTGTGGTAGCTGCACCGATCAGCCCCGAGCGGGGTGATCACCTGGTCGCGTACGCCGAGCAGGCCGGGGAACGTGTCACCCGTGTCGTAGCGCAACAACCTGGGCGGCTCGACGACGCGGATGTACTCGCGGCTCACCCACGTCCCCTCGCTGCCATCGGGCTTGGGCAGCGTGAGGTCGATCGGCGAGTCGACGGCCAAAGTCGTGTCCACAGCTTGGGTGTACGGATTCCACTGTGGATAGTTCGGGTAGTCGAGCAGAACGCCCCACACGAACGACGCGGGCGCGTCGATCTCCACGGTCACCGACTTGATCAGAAAATCGCTCATGCCGGCATGTACTCCCCGCCGTTGACGTCCAGCACCGCGCCCGTGATCTCGGAAGCACTGCGGGACAAGAGGAACAACACCGCGCCGGCACACGCCTCGTCGGTCGGGATGCGGCCGAGCGGGTTGCGCGCGGCGATCTCGTCGTAGACGTCCTGCTCGCTCACCCCGCGCGTGTTGGCGTTGATCTGCAGGTAGAAGCGCACACCCGGCCCGTCCAGCCAGCCCATGACGGCCTGGTTCGCGCGGATGCCGTGCGGGCCCAGCTCCAGCGCCATGAACTGGGTCGCGGTCGCCATCGCGGCTTTCGCCACCGCGTAACCGGCCTCGCCGCGCATCGGTTTGCGCGTGGTCATGGTGCCGATGTTGACGATCGAACCGCGCCCGGCCGCTTTCATGTGCGGCACGACCTCGCGGGTCACGTTCAACGCGCCGTACAGGATGATGTCCATCGACCGGCGGATCGCCTTCTCCGGCGTTTCCAGCAGATCGAAGAAGCCGGGGTGCCCGAACGCCGAGTTCACCAGGCCGGTGATCGTGCCGAACCGGTCGACGGCGGTCTGCACCAGCCTCGCCACGTCCTCGGGCTTGCGCACGTCGCACTGCACGCCGACCGCCTCGCCGCCGGCCGCGCGCACGTCCTTCTCCACCTGTGTCATCACTTCGGCGGACCGCGCCGCCATCACGACCTTCGCGCCCTCGGCGGCGGCGCGGAGGGCCAGCTTCGAGCCCAGGCCGGGGCCGACGCCGGTGATCACCACGACCTCGTCTTGGAGCATCACAGGTAAACCTCCGAGTAGAAGGCGAAGTCGCGCCGCAGCTGGTCCTCGGACAGCCCGAAGTCCGGTGGCGCGTAGGAGTGCGAGCCGTGCCGTTCGGTGCGGTTCTGCTCCAGGTAGGCCTCGAACGCCGCGTCGTCGGCGGGCCCGGCGGGCAGGCCCAGCGCGTCGAGCACCTGGCGGGCGACTTCCAGGGGTTTGCTGACGGTGTCGGCGAACCGCACGTCCACGAACCGGTCGGGGCGTTCCGCGCGGGCGACGGCGAAGTCCTGCAGGGTCTTGGCGAACCGGCGGGACCAGTACTGTCCAATGAGGACGGGGTCGGCCTTCTCGCTGTACTGCGACGACATCGCGCGCACCATCGAGGCGTACGACGGCACGGCGTTGACCGGCGAGCGATGGGTCATGACGATCTTGCAGCCCTCGAACTCGCTCAGCACGGTGTCGACGGCCGTCAGGTGGTGCGGCGACTTTAGGACCCAGGGCAGGTCGCGCGCGGGGTTCTGCCACTGCAACACCTGCAGCCACTCGCGCAGCTCGCGATAGGCGGGGCGTTGGTCGGCCGAGCGCAGCCAGTCGCCATAGGTCGGCACCCAGTAGAACGAGTCGTAGCTCATCGACACGAACGTCCGGTCGAGCAGGATCACGTCCTCCTCCGGTCCGTCCCACACAACCGTGTGCAGTTCGCCGAAGTCGGGGGAGAGCTGGGAGAACATCTGCATGCGTTCCTGGGCCCGGCGTTTGCGTTCGGCGGCGTCCGGCCCCTCGCCGGGGAACGGCAGCGGGTAGGCGACCTCCCACGACAACGTGGAGGTGACCTGAGGTGACGCCGCGAGCAACCGGTGCAACAGCGTCGATCCGGTGCGCGGCAGGCCGCAGATCTCAGCGGCCACGCGCACTTCGACGTCGAGCACGGACGGGTGCTTGCGTTGCAGGTCACGCAAGCGCAACCGGTCCGACAGCAGCGCGGTCAGCCGGTGCTTGGTCAGCTCGAAACCCAGCGGGGACAGCGCGGCCTCGGTGTTGAGGCTCCCGACGAGCACGTCGAGCGGTTCGCGGAACCAGTCGTCGCCGAAGTCGGAGAGACCGGTCTTCGCGGAGGCCTTCTCCAGCAGTTCGTCGACGTTCAGCGCGGTCGTGACCGTCATCGAATCTCCTCAAGGGTTACCACGCGGCACTTGGGGATCGGGTGGTCGGCCGCGCCGAGCCAGCGCAGCAACGCGGTGCCGGAGCTGTGACCGCAGGTGTCGATCCAGTTCCCGATGCCCGGATCGCGTTCCGCCACCACGATCGTGAGCCTGCCGTCGGCGTCCAGCACCGCCGTGTGCTTGTTGACGGTGATGCGACGGCGGTGGTCGAGCGACTCCATCCACCAGTTGTCCAGCTGGAAGTTCCAGTACGGGCAGTCCGGCACCTCGGTCTCGATCACCCACGCCTCGCCCGGCCGCAGCGTCCAGTACCCGTGCAGGTAGAAGATCTCCGGATCGCCGCCGGCGCGTTGGAACATCTCCTGGCCGAAGTCGGGAAGTTCGTTGGGGCGCGCCATGAACGTGCGGGTCCAGTGTGCGAACGTCGCCGCGGTGCCGTGCACGGACAACGCCGCTCGTCCCAGCGCCTTGCTCAAGAACTCGGGAGTCAGCTCGGCGGGTTCGGCCGGACCGCCGATCTGCTCGATGTGCCACTCACCGGGCGCTTCCGCGGCCCGGTCGAGGTAGGTCTGGCGGACGACGAGACCGGTCGAGTCCGGCGCCAGCGGCAGCCAGTTCCCGCTCTGCTCGGCAGCGCTCGCGATGATCTCCACCGTGCCGTCCGGCGCGACCACGAGATCCGCGTCGGTCAGCTCGCCGGTGGACGCCATGGTGCCGTCCTTGGCGTACCGGTTGGCCTTGGAACCGATGCTGAAGTACGCGATCGTGCCGCGGGTGCCGGTGATCCGGTAGCTCCGGTCGCCGCGGATGTTCGCGGACAGGTAGACGTTGTCCGGGTTGTCCGCACCGATCTTCACCAGGTCGAGCTCGTGGAAGCGCGGGAAGTCCGGGTCGGCGTTGTCCAGGCAGGAGTAGAGCATCTCGCGGGTCAGCCGGGCGAGGTACCGATAGCCCTCCGCACGGTCCAGCGCGGTGTCCGGACCGGAGAAGACCACCTCGCCGGCCTTCTCCAACGCCTGGCAGAACCTCGACCACGCCTGATCCGGCACGGCGGACCTCCCGAATGTAGAACGTGTTCTAGCGGAACATACCCGATTTTGGACAACGTTCAACAGACGCCGAGCGTGCGAAGTCTCGCCACCACGACCTCGGCGGCCGCCTCCGGGCTCAGCGCCGTGGTGTCGAGCCTGACCTCGGGGTTCTCCGGTGTCTCGTAGGGCGAGTCGATGCCGGTGAAGTTCGCCAGCTCACCCCGCCTGGCCTTGCGGTACAGGCCTTTCGGGTCACGTTGCTCCGCGACCTCGAGAGGCGTGTCGACGAAGACCTCGCAGAACTCGTTCTCGCCGACCAGGTCACGGGCCAGTGCCCGCTCGGCCCGGAACGGCGAGATGAACGAGACGAGCACGATCAGCCCCGCGTCGACCATCAGCGCGGCGACCTCGGCGATGCGCCGGATGTTCTCGACCCGGTCGGCGTCGGTGAACCCGAGGTCGGAGTTCAGCCCGTGCCGGACGTTGTCGCCGTCCAGCAGGAACGTGTGCCTGCCGTCCGCGTGCAGCGCCTTCTCGACGAGGTCCGCGATGGTCGACTTGCCCGCGCCGGACAACCCGGTCAGCCACACCACGCACGGCCGATGCCCGTTGCGTGCGCTCCGGGCCTGCTTGTCGACCGTCACGGCCTGCCACCGCAGGTTGGACGACGCGAGTGCGAAGTCGATCATCCCGGCGCCGACCGTGGCGTTGGTCAGCCGGTCGAGCACGACGAACGAGCCGAGATCGCGGTTCGTCCGGTAGCTCTCGAACGGCACGGGTGCGTCGAAGTGCACCTTGTCGACGCCGATCTCGTTGAGCTGCAACGCCTTCGTGGCGGTGAACCCGACGGTGCGGGCGCCGATCTTGGCCAGGTACTGCCGGCCGGGCAGCAGGCCGGTCTCGTTGAGCCAGACCAGGTGCGCCTGGAAGGAGTCCGCGATTCCCGGCGGATCGGCAGCGGCGGCCAGCACGTCACCACGGCTCGCGTCGACGTCGTCGGCCAGCACCACGGTGACCGACGATCCGGTCGGCGCCTCTGCCAGGTCGCCGCCCATGGTCACGATCCGGTCCACAGTGGAGGTTCGGCCCCCGGTGCACACCTCGTCGCCCCGGCGCAACGTCCCGCGCAGCACTCGTCCGGAGAAACCGCGGAACGTGGCGTCCGGCCGATTCACCCACTGCACGAGGAACCGGGACGGGCCTTGCCGCTGAGCCGCGACCTCCACCGTCTCCAGCCACTGCAACAGGGTTGGCCCGTCGTACCAGGGAGTCAGCTCGCTGCGGCCGACCACGTTGACGCCCTCGGTCGCGGACATCGGCACACAGGTGATCCCGGCGAAGTCCAGCTCCGCCGCGAACTCCGCGAACTCGGCCCTGACCTCGTCGAACGCCTCCTGCGAGTATCCCAGGAGATCGAGCTTGTTCACGGCCAGCGCGATGTGCCGAATGCCCAGCAGGGAAGCGATGCGGGCGTGCCGCCGAGTCTGGCTGAGCACACCTTTCGTGGCGTCGAGCAGGATCACCGCGGCCTCGGCGGTGGACGCGCCGGTGACCATGTTGCGCGTGTACTGCTCGTGGCCCGGCGTGTCCGCGACGATGAACCGCCGCGCTTCCGTTGCGAAATAACGATAGGCGACGTCGATCGTGATGCCCTGCTCGCGTTCCGCGGCCAGCCCGTCGACCAGCAGCGCGAAGTCCAGCTCACCGCCACGGGTGCCGACCCGCCGGGAGTCGGCTTCGAGTGCGGCGAGATGGTCCGCGTAGAGCAGTTTCGACTCGTACAGCAGCCGGCCGATGAGCGTGCTCTTGCCGTCGTCGACGCTGCCGCAGGTGATGAACCGCAGAAGCTCCATCAGAAGTACCCCTCCCGCTTCTTGCGCTCCATCGACCCGCTCTGGTCGTGGTCGATCAACCGGCCCTGCCGCTCGGACGTGGTCGCTGCCCGCATCTCCTCGACGATCTCCGGCACCGTCCTGGCCTCACTGCGCACGGCACCGGTCAGCGGATAGCAGCCCAGCGTCCGGAACCGGACCAGTTCGGTGCGCGGTTCCTGGTGCAACGGCATCCGGTCGTCGTCGACCATGATCAGCATGCCGTCGCGGTCGACCACCGGCCGCGGCGCCGCGAAGTACAGCGGCACCACGGGAATCCGCTCGCGTTCGACGTAGCGCCACACGTCCAGCTCGGTCCAGTTCGACAGCGGGAACACCCTGATGCTCTCGCCGGGCGCGACCCGCGTGTTGTAGAGCCGCCACAGCTCTGGCCGCTGGTTCTTCGGATCCCACTGGTGCTGCGCGGTCCGGAACGAGAAGACCCTTTCCTTGGCACGAGAGGCTTCCTCGTCCCTGCGCGCGCCGCCGAACGCGAGATCGAACCGGTGCTTGTCGAGCGCCTGCCGCAGTCCCTGGGTCTTCCAGAGATCGGTGTGCCGCGCGGACCCGTGGTCGAACGGGTTGATGCCCATCGCGACGCAGTCCGGGTTGCGGTGCACGATCAGGTCGAGGCCCAGTTCGGCGGCGGTCCTGTCCCGGAACGCGATCATCTCGCGGAACTTCCACGTGGTGTCGACGTGCAGCAACGGGAACGGCGGCTTCGACGGGTAGAAAGCCTTGCGCGCCAGGTGGAGAAGCACCGAGCTGTCCTTGCCGATCGAGTACAGCAGCACCGGCCGATCGGACTCCGCGACGGCCTCGCGGAAGATGTCGATGCTGTCGGCTTCCAACTGGTCAAGATGGTCCATGCGATCACCGCCGCGGGCACTGGGAGGTGGAACGGCGCTGTCGGCTTCGAGCTGGTCCAGGTGGTTCACGTGAGCGCCCCCGCGAGCTCAGGGCGGCAGATCAGCAGGTCGGGCAACCACGGATCGGGCTGGTTGTAGACCAGCGGCCGGCCGTCGGCGCGGGAGGCGTGCAACCCGGCTGCGCGGGCCACGAAGACCGGCGCGGCCGAATCCCACTCGTACATGCCGCCCGCGTGCAGGTAGGCGTCGGCCTCGCCGCGCACCACCGCCATCGTCTTCGCGCCCGCGCTGCCCATCGGCACCAGCACGGCGTCGATCGCTTCGGCCACCCGCTGCGCGAACGCGGGCGGACGGGTGCGGCTGACCACGATCCTGATCTGGCGGTCGCGTCGAGCCTGCTGGGTGTGGCTCTGTGCGGGCACCGCGACGGCTCCCGCGACGAGGTCCCCTCGTTCCCAGAGCGCCACGTGCACGGCCCAGTCGGTGCGGCCGGGCTCGGCGTACTCGCGGCTGCCGTCCAGCGGGTCGATGATCCACACCCGGTCCGCGGTGAGCCTGCGGGGATCGTCTGGGGCCTCCTCGGACAGCACCGAGTCGTCCGGCCGATGTTGTTTCAGTTGCGCGGCAAGGAAGATCTGCGCGGTCAGGTCGCCGCCACCCGGTCGCACCCTGACCAGCAACCGGCCCGTCTCGATGGCCAAGCGTCTTGCCAACTCGCCGTCGGTCTCCGCCATGGGACCGACTGTAGCGACCAAACCGAACAACGTTCAATATGCTTTTGAACGTTGTTCAAGTTAGGCTGAACGGCGTGAGCACCGAGCAGGCGAATGCGAAGAACACGGCGTGGGGTGACGCGGAGGGCAGGCGGCGCGACATCCTGTCGTCCGCGGAGCTGATCCTCGAACAGCACGGCTACGCGGGCCTGACCATGCGCGCGATCGCGCTGGGGGCGGGTGTCAGTTCCGGCACCGTGTACCAGTACTTCTCCGGCAAGGAGGACGTGTTCGCGGCGTTGATGGAACGCCGGCTGGACGACCTGCAGCGCACGCTCGCGCGGGTCGACCGGAGCCTCGGCATCGCCGGTGTGCTGCGCGAGATCGAGCCCCAGGTGACGGACCTGTGGCGGCGGTTCGGTCGGTCGGCCGCGCAGTGGGAGGCGAAGGTGCTCTCCGGTGGCCGCCGGGGCAAGGAGGTCGCCGGGTCCGCACAGGACTACCGCAAAACGATCAAGGCGCTGGCCAAGGCGTTGCACGAGACCGCGGAGGCCTCAGGGCAGGCGCTGATCGACGACCCGGCGCTGCCGCACTGGGTGTGGGACTCGCTGATCGGGCTGGCGGACGACCTGCTGCTGCAGGGCGCGCGGACCAACAGGGTCAAGCCCGCTCAGCTGATCGCGTTCGCGACCGGGGCGATCGAGCGGGGCGTCATTTCCCGGTGACGAGTGAGTCCAGCGTGGCGTTGCCGTGTTCGCCGCAATGCCGGCGGGACGCGTCGAGCGTGGCGGGTTTGTTCGCTTCGTCCGGTCTGCCGACCTGCCCGAACAGCCGTCTCAGCAGCTCGGCCTGCTCGTCCAGGCCGACCCGCAGGAAGTCGCTGCACGTGGAACGCACGGTGAGGCGGTTGTCCGCCGGCATCAGATCTATCGGGCCGAGGATGAACAGCAACGCGATGATGATCGCCAGGCCACCCGCGATGATGGCGCCGCTGGACGAGGTCTTCCGCGGCGCGAGCCACGCCTCCGCCTGTTCGATGAACGGCTCGACGGGTGTCAGCTCGTGGTCGACCCAGAACTCGAAGCTGTCGCTGCCCGTCACGTCGAACTGGGCGTGACCTGCGGCGATCAGGATGCGAACGACCTGTTTGCGCTCGTAGGACCCCGTCCAGAACGGATCGGGCCGCACGAGCACGAGCCGGTCCGGCAGCAGGAACACCACGTCGCGCTCGCCGCGAGCGAGGCGCTGGGTCTGTCCCGGCTGCACGACCATGCCGCCCAGCCGCGCCAGCACCTGGTCGCGTTCGTGCTCGCCGAGAGCCTGGGCGGCCGTCGACCACAGATCGGGTTCCACGTCACTGCTATCGCTGGAGCACCGGAGATTGGTTAGCAAGCTGAACCGATGTTCGTCCCAATGGCTCCGAACTGTTGTCTAAGACGCGACCGGAAGGTCGTAGCGGCGCCGGATGCTGGTGCCGAGCAGGCCGATGTCGGCGCCGTAGACGTGGATCGAGATCGCGGCCGAGTTCGAGCTGTTGCACACCTTGTGGATGTCTCCCGGCGGCACCAGGTACGACGCCACGCCCTGCGGCGTTCGGTTGGTGCGCATCTGGACTAGACGGTCGCCCACGAGCCGGTAGGTGGTCTCTTCTTCCTCCCCTACATACGTGCCCACCACGCACCACGACACGTGGTCGTGGATGCACGTTTCCTGGCCCGGCAGCCACACGAGCGCGACGACGGAGAAGCTGCCGTCGGGTTCCACGTGCAGAACGTGCTGGCGGTAGGCGTTCGGGTCGGGCTCGCGGTGTTCGGCGTCCAGCAGCAGCGGGTCGGAGAGATGCCTGGTCAGGGCTTTGGTCACGCGTGCGGCGACGGCGTGGTCGTCACCGCCGGCGGTCACCGCGGTGCGGATCGCGCCGACCAGGAGTGCGGCGGTCGGTGAGAGCAGACGAGGCATGGGTGACTCCTTCGCTCACGACGTGAATCACATGATCAACAAGGCTCCGGTCAGCGCGACCGCGGCGATCAGGACGGTGGACAGCAGGCCCAGCGTCAGCGCGGGCAGACCGGAACGGATGAGGGAACGCAGGCGCACGGCCGTGCCGAGCGCGAACATGCCGGCGGCCAGCAACAGGTTGTCCACGAACGTCGCGGCCGACAGCACGACGTCCGGGAGGAGATCGGTGGCGCGCACGGCCGCCGCGACCAGGAATCCGACGACGAACAACGGCACGATCGGCGGGCGCTTGCCGGCGGACGGGAACCTGCGGCGTTCGGCGATGCTCACCGCGGCGAGCATCGGGGCCAGCAGCACGACCCTGGTCAGCTTCACCGCGACCGCGATGGCGAGCGCTCCGGTGACCGGTCCGGCGGCGGCGACCACCTGGGCCACCTCGTGCACGCTGCCGCCCGCCCACACGCCGTACGCGGCGGGGGACAGGCCGGTGAACGGGTACAGCGCCGGCAGGCTGAACATCGCTACGGTGCCGAAGAGCGTGACGAGCCCGAGCGCCCTGGCGACGTCCTCCTCGTCCTGCTCGCGCACGCCGTTCATCGCGGCCACGGCGGACGCGCCGCAGATCGAGAACCCGGTGGCGATCAGCAGCGACAGGCCTTCACCGACGCCCAGCTTCCGTCCGAGCCAGCGGGTCACGACGAACGTCACCACCACGGCGACCATCGCGAGCACCAGCACCTCGTAGCCGAGCGCCAGCACGTCCCGGAAGACCAGCTTCAGCCCGAGCAGCACGATGCCGACCCGCAGCAGCCGCCGTCCGGCGAGCTTGATGCCGGGGGTGAGCGACGACGGGAGCGTCACGACGTTGGCCACCACGGCTCCGAGCAGCACCGCGGCCGTCAGCGCGCTGACCGACGGCACCAGCCAGGCGACGATCATCGCGACGACGACACCGCCGCCGACCAGCGTCAGGCCGGGTACCGGTGAGTCGGTCGCGTGCGCAGTCGTCCTGATGCTGCCCATACCCGCAACCATGACCGGGCTGAGCTATGCGCAGAAGATGGCCATTGCTTGGTGGGTCATAAGGCGCCGTTATACGTTCCGTTGGGCCGCGGTGATCAACGCGTCCACCGTGGCGCGCACGATCGGCAGCCGGATCAGGTCCGGCCACGTGTACAGCGCGGTCTGCCGGTGCGCGCAGGCCTCCACGTCGACAGTGGTCAGGCCGGGATGCCGCAGGAACGACAGCACCAGCCGCGGCACGAGCGCGACCCCCAGCCCGGCACTGACCAGGCTCTGGATGGCCAGGTTGTCGTCGGTGGAACAGGTGATGTCGGGCGTGAAACCGGCGTCGGCGCAGGCCTGGTCGAGCGCGTGCCGGCAGCGCGGACAGCCCGCGATCCAGCGTTCGTTCTCGGTCTCGGCCAGCGACACCCGCTCGCGGCCGGCTAGCCGGTGGCCGACGGGCACGAGCAACGCCATCGGTTCGCGCAACAGCGGCACGTGCAGCATTCCGGCGACGGCGGCCTCGTCCTGCGGCTCACCCTCGTAGCTGAAGCTGATCAGCAGGTCGGCCGCACCGCGCCGGAGCAGCCCGAACGAGTCGGGCGGTTCTTCCTCGACGAGCTCGAGCCGCAGGTGGGGACGTTCCTCGGCCAGGATCGCGGCCGCGGCCGGCACGAGCGAGACGGTCGCGCTGGGGAACGCGCAGATCCGGATGGTGCCGATGTCGTGCGTCGCGATCGCACTGATCTGCTGGTGGGTCGCCGCCAGCTCGTCCAGCAACGCGGTGCCGCGTTCGGCGAGGATGCGGCCGGCCTCGGTGAGGTGCAGCCCGCGGCCGGTGCGGACGAACAACGGGCCGCCGATCTGCCGTTCCAGCGCGCGCATCTGCTGGCTGATCGCCGGCTGGGTGCAGTGCAACTCCCGCGCGGCGGCGCTGAACGACCCGGTCCTGGCCACGGTCGCGAACACCTCTAGCTGGCGGGTATCGAGCATTTCCGCACTCTAAGCCTGATCGGCCGCCCAGATCGGGCGGCCGATCAGGTGTCGCTCCTAGAAGGTCAGCTTCCAGGAGTTGATGTAACCGGTGTCCTGACCTGCGACGTCCTGGACCTTGAGGTTCCAGACGCCGTTCGCGACCTCGCTGGACGCGTTGACCGTGTAGGTCGTCACGATGTTGTCGGCGGAGTCGTTGCTGGAGGCCTTGAGCCGGTACGCCGTGCCGTCCGGGGCGATCAGGTCGATGACCAGGTCACCGCGGTAGGTATGCACGATGTTGACGTCGACCTTCAACGTCGCCGGGGCGTTGCCGGTGATGCCGGAGACCGTGATCGGGCTGGTCACGGCCGCGCCGGCGTCCGGGATGGCGACGTCGGCGGTGTTCTCGAACGAGCCGCCGCCGGGAGGGGTGCCGGTGTCGACCGCGGCGAACGCGTCGACGCGGCCCTCGCCGAAGAAGTTGTTCTTGGCCGTGGTGCCGCTGCACCGGCTGTCCGTGCAGCTCAGGTCGTCCGCCTGGGTGGCGAGCAGCTGACGCAGCTGGGCCGGGGTGGCCGTGGCGTTGGTCGACTTCAGCAGTGCTGCCACGCCCGCGACGTGCGGGGAGGCCATCGACGTGCCCGACTTGCTGCTGAAGCCGCCGCCGGGGGCGGTCGAGTAGACGGCGTCACCTGGTGCGGCGACGTGGATCTTGTCGGTGCCGTAGTTGGAGAACGACGACTTGCCGTTGCCCGAGGTGATCGACGCGACGGTGACGACCCCGGAGACCTCGGTCGGCACGCTCAGGCACGCGTTGGTGATGTTGCGCTGCACCGGGGTGGAGTCGTTGGGGCTGGCCGTGTCGCGGGTCTTGTTCGCGAGGTTGTAGTTCTCGTTGCCCGCCGCGGCGACGTTCAGCACGCCCTTGCCCTCGGCGTAGGCCACGGCCCGCTTCACGCCCTCCAGGATGGCGTCCTGGTCGGCGTTGTCCGGGCAGTTGAACAGCCACGGGTCGGTGTAGTAGCTGTTGTTGGTCACCTCGAACCCGCGGTCACCGGCGAAGACCATGGCGCAGATGGTGTTCTCCGGGAAGAACAGCGTGGTGCCCGGCTCCGCGATGCGCACCGAGGCGATCTTCACGCCCGGCGCCACGCCGACCATGCCGCGGCCGTTCTTGGCGCCCGCGATCGTGCCGGCGACGTGCGTGCCGTGGGTGTCGACGTCCCGCCACGAACCGTCGCGGGTGTCGAGCTTGCCGTAGGCGCACGACGCCGAGTTGGCCTTGTCGAAGTTCGGCTGGAGGTCCGAGTGCAGGTCGTCGACCCCGGTGTCCAGAACTCCGACCGTCACGTTCGGCGAGCCGGGGTTGACCGCCCACGCCCGGTCGGCGCCGATCTGGGTCATGTCCGACCGCGACGTCTCCGTCGTGGTGGTCGGCGTCTGGGCCTTCGCGGCGGGGATCGCCGGGTTGGCCGCCGCGGCGGGGACGTCCGACGTGCGCGACGCTCCCACCTTCTGCACGCCCGCGACGGTTCGCATCTTGGTCGCGAAGTCTGCGGCACCCGAGTGGGCGACGATGACACCGATCGCGTCGTAGCTGCTGAACACCGTGCCGGCGTTGCTGCCCACCGCCGTCTTCGCCGCGGCGGTGTCGCCGGGCGCGGTGATGACCAGATATGCGCGCGTACCTGCGGCAGGTGCCGCTGCGGCGGGGGTGGCCGCCGTCAGCACACCGGCGCCCACGGCCGCGGCGATGACCGCGGTGCGCAGGCGTGCTCGTGAACCCAGGAACACGATTCCTCCAAAACTCCCTAGCGGGCGATGCCCACGCAAGTCGCGCGGGTGCAGGGGCCCGTTAAACGCATTAGAGGAGGTCAGGACGGATTCGGGACGCGCCGTTCCAGAAATGCCCCGTTCGGCTCACGCCGAACGTCGCACGTCAGGCGTGTTGCATGACCAATCGGACGAAGTGGTTCATGTCCGCCTGCACGCACGCCTCGTCCGCGTGCTTGCCGGTGCAGCCCGGCGCCCACCCGCTGCCGTCGCCGTAGTCGGAGAAGTGGAACGGGATGCCCGCGGCGGTGAGGTTCGCGGCGGTCACCAGGTTCGTCTCCCTGGCCCGGTGCTCGAGCACCGCCTGGATCGGGTTGACGGTCAGGTCGCCGCCGTTGCCGGTGTACAGGGCGACGCCCATGCCCCGCAGCGACCCGACGTGGTGGGCCGGGCTCTGCGCGTTCCACACGCCGTCGAACGGCCAGACCGGCGGTCCGAAGATCGCGTCGACGCCCACGGCCGGGCTGCCGGAACCGGGGTTGACCTCACTGGCCACCACCGCCGCGCGCACCTCGGAGTTGCGCAGGTCGAGGCCGCCGGAGAAGCTGCCGGCGTAGCTGAACAGGTCGGGCCGGTGCTCGGCGTAGTGCAACGCCCCGAAGCCGCCCATCGAATGTCCGACGATCGCGCGGCCGGCCCTGGTCGCGACGGTGCGCAGGTTCGCGTCGACGAACGGGATCACCTGCTCCAGGTGGAACGTCTCCCAGTTCTGCGGCCCGGTGGCGCCGGGATTGACCCAGTTCGAGTACCAGCCGCGCCCGCTTCCGTTGGGCTGCACGGTGATCAGCGGCACGCCCGCGGTCGCCTTCTCGACGACGCGCTGCCCCCACTGCGCGTCGGGCCGGTCGGGGTGGCCGTGCAGGTAGTACTGCACCGGGTAGCGGGTCGCGGTGTCGTAGTCCTCGGGCAGCGTGACGACGATGGCGTGCCTGCCGGGTTCCTGGCCGGGCAGCAGCGTCGGCGTGGGCACCTGGTTCGTGGAGACGCTGAAGACGAACGTGCGGTGGTTGTCGTCGACCCACCTCGGCTGGCTCGTCACCACCAGACCGAACCCGTCGGTGAACTGGGGCGGCGACTCGGCGGCCTTCGCCTGCGGGCTCGACAACGTCGTCGCGGCGGTCAGGGCGGCGATCAGGCAGGCCCCGCGTTGTCGCGCGGTGCGGAATCGGCTCGTCATGGAACTCCCCCTCGGTTGCGGTGACCTGATCATGGCGTCGCGCCAGGACCGGGAGCCAGGCCACCCGACCGGCCATCCGTGGCCGGGTGGCCTCACCAGCGGGTTACCGGAACACCACGGCGTGCGCGACCGGGCCCTGGCCGGCGGCGAACAGGCGCATCAGCCCCGGCAACCGGTAGGTGTCGCCGTCGCCCCACTCCGCGAGACCGAGGTCGACCAGCCGGTCCAGCGCCGCCTCGGTCTCCAGCACGTCCGCGCCCAGCAGGGTCGCCGCGGCGGTGACGTCGCACAGCTCGTGCCCGCCGAGGAGCCGGAACGCCGCGGCCGTCAGCGGGTCGGTGACGGCGCTGAAGGCGGTGGCGCACGCCGCGCGCACCGACTCGCCGCCGAAGCTCAGCTCGTCCAGCCTGCGCTGCCGCGGTGCCAGCCGGCGGGCGAGCCACGACAGCGGGCGCGCCGGGCGGTGCGCGAGGATCGTGCCGGCGATGTGCAGCGCGAGCGGAATCCCGTGGCAGCACTGGACGATCTGGCCCGCGGCGGAGGGTTCGGACTCCGCTCTCGGTGCCAGCCGGGTCAGCAGTTCGAGGCCGTCCGCGTCGGACAGCGGGCCGAGCCGGAGGTGTTCCGCGCCGTCCAGCAGGAGCGGGGCCCGGCTGGTGATCAGCACCGCGCACGGGCCGGTCGCGGGCAGCAGGTCGCGCAACGGTGCGGGGTCGGTTGCTCCGTCGAGCACCATGAGCACCGCGCGGTCCGCCAGCCGGGACCGCAGCAGCGCGGCCGCCTCGTCCACCGCGTGCGGCACCTCGGAGACGCCGAGGTGCCGCAGCAGCCGGTGCGGGACGCGCGTCGCCTGACGGAGGTCGACGTAGAGCTGGCCGTCGGGGAACACCGGGGCGGCGCGATGTGCGGCCTCCAAGGCCAGCGCGCTCTTGCCGACGCCGCACGGTCCGTGCACCACGGCTACGGCGGGCGCGTCCCTGGCGAGCAAGGCCTGCAGCCGCGCCACCTCGGATCCGCGGCCGGAGAACGACCGGCAGGGCGCCGGGAGCTCTCTGGGCGCGGGCACCGAGGAGGCGCGCACGGCGACGGCGGCGGTCAGCTTCGGGTCGCGGTCCAGCACGGCCTGGTGCAGTTCGACGAGCTTCGGCGAGGGCTCCAGGCCGAGCCGGTCGGCGATCACCCTGCGGTAGTCGGTGTAGACGGCGAGGGCTCCGGCCAGGTCACCCGCGCGGTACAGCGCGGTCAGCAGGTGCGCCCGCGGCCGTTCCCGCAACGGGTGATCGGAGACGAACTCGCGCAGTGGAGCGATCAGCTCGTGGTGCTCACCGAGTCCCAGCCGGGCGTCGAAGTGGTCCTCGGACACCGCCAGCCGCAGCTCCTCGACCGGCGCGATGGACGCGGCCAGCGCGGCGCAGCCGGCCAGGTCCTCCAGCACCGCGCCCCGGCACGTGGAGAGCGCCTCGCCGAGGTGCCGTGCGGCGGTGGCGTGATCACCGCGGGACAACGCCACCCGGCCCGCGTCGGTGCGTTCGGTGAACAGGTGCAGGTCCAGTTCGCCCGGCCGCAACGTGAGCTCGTAGCCCGCCTGCCGTCCGACGATGCGCTGCCCACCGCCGGGCAGCACCTGGCGCAGGCGGTTGGCGTAGGTGCGCAGGTTCGCCACCGCGGACATCGGCGGCTCGTCGGCCCACAGCGCGCGGACCAGCCTGCGGATCGGCACCGTCCGGCCGGGGTTGAGCAGCAACGTGGCGAGCAGGAGGCGTTGTTTGAGCGAGCCCAGCGCGACGCTCGTGCCGCGGGCGCGCACCTCGATCCTCCCGAGAACCCTGAACTCGACTGACACGCCGCCGATCCTGGCTGTGGCCGCTGACACACCGCCGACACGGCATACACGCGGCCGTGTACGCGCGCTGGCCCTCTCCGTGTACCTGCCGTTTCTACGTTGGCGCCATCGACGCCACCCGGCGTGGAGGAAGTGAGGGAGCGCGACACATGCGCAAGACGTTGGAACTGCTCAGCGACAAGCTGCTCGGCGTGTTCGTGGCCAAGGTCGACGTGGGTGCGGCCTGCCCGCCGGACCCGTTCTACAAGCACTGCTACTGCCGTGAGCGCAGTGACTTCCGCCAGCGCTGTTCGTACAACGGCGCCTGCCGGGTCACCTGTGGTCCCTGCACCGCCTTCCGGATCTGCGGCGCGTGATCTGACGCCGTGAGTGGCGGGCGCGTCCCGCCACTCACGGCTCCCGTTCCCCTCTAGCTTCGGAGACTTGCCATGTCAGTGCTGACCGCCGCGGTCGTGGTCGTCGGAATCCTGTGCGTGCTGGACCTGCTGCTGAGCTTCGGCATCATCCGGCGGTTGCGCGAGCAGAACGAGGCGCTGCGCGACCTGCGGGAGAAACAGGCGGCGACCGAACCGGACATCATGGCGCCGGCCGGTTCCGCGATCTCACTGTCCGCTGTGGACGCTGCGGACGCTGCGGACGCTGTGGACGTTTCGGGCGCGCTGGTCGGCTTCTTCTCGCCGAACTGCGAGCCGTGCAAGGAACGCGTGCCCCAGTTCATCGAGTACGCGACCGGTCACCGCGGCAAGGTGATCGCGATCGCGGCCGGAGATCCCGACGAGGTCGCCGACCTGGTCGTGCGCCTCGGCGAGGTCGCCGAGGTCGTCGTCGAGGAGATGGGCGGCCCGCTGCACACCGCGTTCGGCACCACCGGTTACCCGGCGGTGTGCCTGGTCGACGACGACTCCACGGTGGTGGCGAGCGGCTGGGAGATGTCCGCGCTGCCGGTTCCCGCGTCCCGGTGACCACCGATCTCGGCGCCCGCCGGGTGCTGTCGCTCCTGGTCGGCGCTTTCCGCCTGACTCGGGCGGCCGCGCCGGCGGGCACACCTCTGTACGCGCTGCTCTGCCTGCTCGCCGGTGTGGTGCCGCTCGCGGCGGCGTGGTGCACCAAGGTCCTGCTGGACGGCCTGGCGGCTGGTGGCGGCTGGGCGACGCTGGTGCCGTGGGCGGTCGCGCTGGCGGTGACGGGCCTGGTCAGCGGCCTGCTCCCGGTGGCGTCGGAGTACCTCAAGCAACGGCTGGACCGTGCCGTCGCGGTGCTGACGATGGACCGCCTCTACCAGGCCATGGGCCGCCTCACCGGCCTGGCGCGGATGGAGGACCCGCGGTTCCGCGACAAGCTCCAGCTGGCGCAGCAGACCGGCCGCAGCGGCCCCGGCCAGCTCGTCGACGACGGGCTGGGCGCGGTGCAGGCGGCGGTGACGACAGGCGGGTTCCTGGCGACGTTGCTCGTGCTCGACGCAGGCATGGCCGTGGTCGTGCTGCTCGCGGCCATCCCGGCGTTGATCGCTCACCTGCGGCTCAGCCGGGCCAGGGCAGAGGTGCTGTGGTCGATCACCCCGGCCGAGCGGCGCGAGGTGTTCTACGCGGAACTGCTGTCGAGCCTCGACGCCGCGAAGGAACTGCGGCTGCTCGGCCTCGGCGACCTGTTCCGGCGCCGCATGCTCGTGGAACTGACCGCCGCGCACGCCGTCGTGGAGGGCCAGGACCGCCGCGACGCGCGCGTCCGCGGCCTGCTCGCCGGTCTGACCGCGCTGGTGTCGGCCGCCGGGCTGGTCTGGTCGGTGTGGCTCGCCGCCGCGGGATCGCTGTCGATCGGTGACGTCGCGATGTTCGTGGCCGCCGTCGCCGGGGTGCAGGGCGCGTCGCAGGGTCTGGTGCACAATCTCGCCTCCGCGCACCACTCGGTGTTGTTGTTCCACCACTACCAGGAGATCGAGTCACAACCACCGGACCTGCCTCTCGCCGTTGCTCCTTCGGCGGTTCCGCCGCTGCACCGGGGAATCGAGCTGCGCGACGTGTGGTTCCGCTACGCCGAGGACCAGCCGTGGGTGTTGTGCGGCGTGAACCTGACCATCCCGCACGGCCGTTCACTCGCCCTGGTCGGCCTGAACGGCGCGGGAAAGTCGACGATCGTCAAGCTGCTGTGCCGCTTCTACGACCCCAGCCGCGGCGCGATCCTGTGGGACGGCGTCGACCTGCGCTCGTTCGCGCCCGAGGAGCTGCGCGCCCGCGTCGGCGCTGTATTCCAGGACTACATGCGCTACGACCTCAGCGCCGCCGAGAACATCGGCCTGGGCGATGTGTCCTCAATGGACGATCGTGTCCGTGTGGTGGCGGCCGCACAACGCGCGGGCGCCCACGACGTGGTGACGGCTCTGCCTCGCGGCTACGACACGTTGCTGTCCCGCATGTTCTTCGACGAGTCCGACCGCGAGGACCCGGAGACCGGCGTGCTGCTCTCGGGTGGCCAGTGGCAGCGACTTGCGCTGGCCCGGGCGTTCCTGCGCGACCGCAGGGACCTGATGATCCTGGACGAACCGAGCTCCGGCCTGGACGCACAAGCCGAGCACGAAGTGCACAACAGCCTGCGCCGGCACCGCGGCGAGGCGACGAGCGTGCTGATCTCCCACCGCCTCGGCGCGGTCCGCGACGCGGGCGTGATCGCGGTGCTCACGGGTGGCCAGGTCACGGAGCTCGGCACGCACGACGAACTCCTGTCGCTCGACGGCGACTACGCGCGGCTTTTCCGCCTGCAAGCTTCGGGCTATGACGAGGTGGTGACCAGATGACATGGGTGCTGACGGCGATCGTGATCGTCGCGCTGGCGGCGTGGATCCTAGTGCTGCGCAACCGTTTGCTGGTGGTGACGGTCCACGGCGTGAGCATGGAACCGACCTATACCTCCGGCGACCGGCTGCTCGTTCGCCGCGCCCGGCTGAACCGCGTCCGCGCGGGCCAGGTCGTGGTGGTGCGGGTCGATGGCGCCGCGCCGGACGACCCCACGGGCGGCCGCATGGTGAAGCGCGCGGTGGCGGTACCGGGCGATCCCGTACCGCCGCGGATCCCTGTGCCCGGCCCACGTGTGCCGGTGGACAGCCTGCTGGTGCTCGGCGACAACCTGGCGCGCAGCAACGACTCCCGCCGGCTGGGCTATCTCCCCGCGGACGCGCTGATCGGCGTGGTGGTCCGCCCGATCGGCCGGAGGTGACTTCGATGGTGCTGAGCGTGGTCGCTTCAGCCCTTTGTGGACTTGTGCTGCTGGTCTCCGCACTCAGCAAGGTGCGCGGCGGGACGGACTACGCGGACTTCGTCGCGACGGTGCCCGCGTTCGGGATCCCGGCGCGCTGGACGTCCTTCTTCGCCGTCGCGACGGTCGTGGCGGAGTTCGTGATCGCCCTGGTGCTGCTCGGATCCGTGCTCGCCGGACGCTGGTTCGCCGTCGTCGGCCTGGTGCTGGCGGCCGGCCTGTTCGGCGTGCTGACCGCGGCGGTGTGGCGCGCGGTGGCCCGAGGATCCGGTGCGGTGTGCCGGTGCTTCGGACGCACCCGCACCACGTTGACGCGCCGGCACGTCGTGCGCAACGCCTCGCTGCTCGGGGTCGCCTTGCTGGGCCTGATCTCCGCGGGGGCCGCGGATGTCGAGGCCGGGCCTGCGGCTGTGTCGCTGGCGGTGGTCGTCGGGACGGTGGGTGCGGTGCTGGTGGTGCGGTTCGACGACCTCGCGGATCTGGTCGCGGGTCCGGCCTAGCCCTGCTCCCCGGACTTCTCGGAGCGGACGGTGTGGCCGCGCAGGTCCTTGGTCTGGATCGCCCAGTACGCCGCGAACTCCGCGATCAGAAGGGTCTCGATGATGAGGATCAGGTGGGGGCTCTTGACGGTGAGGTTGGCGACCACGCAGACGATCAGGGTGAGTGCCATGACGGCCGCCACCCAGCCGTAGACGTTCTTCCGCTTCGTCACGGTCGAGTCGTCCTTGCGGTCGATGTGGTTGATCACCACGACGGCGATGATGCAGACGAACAACGTGGTCGCCGCGATCCCGTGCGCCCTCTCCACGAACTGGCCGTTGAGGGACCACAGGGCGGCGAGGACGACGAGCTGCGCGCCCAGGCCCGCACCGATGCGCCACACCTCCAGGCGGGGGCGAGGTGCGGACTTGTCCTTCTTGAGGCGAACGATGAACGCGATGAACGTGGCCACGAACGCGACCAGGAGCAACGGCAGGACGTTCCTCCACACCAGGAACGACTGCTCGACACCGAGCCCGACGTAACCCTTGTTCAGGCAGACGGAGATGGTCGTGTCTTTGTAGACGGGGTCCGCCGTGGGGACGAAGGCGACGATGAACGCCATGAAGCCGGCGATGTCGAGAAGGAGGTTCTCCTGGTAGGTCGTGCCCTGGTAGACGACGAGGCAGATGCCGATCGCCACGAGCACGCCGACGAACATCGGCTGCAGCGGCGAGTAGTAGAAGGCGCTGATGGAGTGCATCGCGCACCACTCCTGCACGCCCTGGATCGCCAGCGCGATCAGGAGCATCACGACGATCAGCGTCAATGCCAGCCGGAGTGAGAAGTAGGTCTGCTCGACGCTCTCTCCCTTGTGGTACCTCACCGGTTTGCTCCGCCACAGTCGTATGCCTGCCAGGACCACCAGCGCGCCGACCGCGATGGCGAGGAACACGTACTTGAGGATCCCGGCCCCGTGGGCGGTGACCAGCGCGGCACGGGACGGGTCCGGGGAATCGAGTGCGATCAGGATCGCGATGTCCTCCACCGCGTCCGATGCGCCGGCGATCACCGGCAGCAGCGCCAGTTTCCGAACCTTCTGGAGAACGTTCGGAGGCTCGGTCAGCGCGCGGATCGCCATGGCGAGCACGACCGTGTACAGGGCCATGAACAGGAAGTCGAGCAGCTCGAATCTCCAGTAGGCCTGCCGCGCGGGCTCCTTGAGGCCCTGCAACAGGGTTTCGGCGGCGTTGACGTCGAACGCGAACTGCGTGTCGAGCACCTCGAAGCGGTGAACGTTCTGGATGGACGGCGCGCTGAAGTCGAGGAACGGCGCGACACCGATCAGGACGCCCACGACGGCGAGCAGTCCGGTCAGCACCGCGAGCAGGATCAGCTCTGGTCTTCGCTGCATGTCCGCGGCCTCCGGTCTGTCTTCCCCGACAGCGTTCGACCCTGGATCGCAGCCCCGTGACCCCGCGTTATGGCCGTGACAGAATCGTTGCCCGACGAACCGCGTGGCCCAGTCGGAAATCACCCCTACGGCCTAACAGGCAGGGGCAACGAGGGTTCAAGCCTGACCGGTCGATCGGCCAGTTAGCTGTCGGGTGTCGCCAGTTGTTCGGCGTGGCAGATCCGTTGTCACGTACGGGAAATGACTGCGACGAGATGCGCTGAACGTCTTCTGCCGTGACCCACGTGCGCTCCGCGGTCACCCGCTGAGCTTGGTGAGGCTGGTGGGCAGGCGTTCGAAGCCGCGCAGGATGCGGGTGGGGCGGCGGCGGGCGCCGGGCAGCGGGCTCAGGCCGGGGAAGCGGCTGAAGATCGTGCGCAGGCCGATCTCGCCCTCCATCCTGGCGAGCTGGGCGCCCAGGCAGTAGTGGCGGCCGGCGCCGAACGACACGTGGTCGCGGGCGTTCGGGCGGGTGACGTCGAAGGCATCGGGATTCTCGAAGATCGACGGGTCGCGGTTGGCCGCCGCGAGAACGGTGGTGACGAGCTGGCCGCGGCGCACCGGGAGGCCGGCGATCGTGGTGTCGGCGACGCACATGCGGCCCGTCATCAGGACCGGCGGGTCGACGCGGAGGACCTCGTCGACGGCGTTGCCCCACAGTTCTGGCTGCTGTCGAACCGTGTCGAGCTGGGCCGGGTTCTTCGTGAGCAGCGCGATGCCGTTGCCGAGGAGGTTGACGGTGGTCTCGAACCCGGCCGCGAGCACGAGGCCCGCGGTGGCCTTGAGTTCGCGTTCGGTGAGTCCCACGCCGTCCTCGCGGGCGGTGATCAGGCGGCTGAGCAGGTTGTCGCCGGGGTTGGCGCGCAGGGCGTCGAGGTGGCGGGTGAGCCAGGCGTCGAACGAGGTGAGCGTCGTTTCGACGTTGCGGAAGACGCGCCACGACAGGCCCAGGTCGAGGCTCGGGGCGGCGGCCGCGCCGAGGGCCAGGACTGTCGCGCGTTCCTGGGGTGGGACGCCGAGGATCTCGCTGATGACGGTGACCGGCAGGAGTCCGCAGTAGGTCTCGATCAGGTCGACCGGGTTGTCCGGGTCGAGGCCGTCGAGCAGCTCGTCGGCGATCTGCTGGGTGCGGTCGCGCAGCTGTTCTACCGCGCGGGCGGTGAACACGCGGGTCACGAGCTTGCGGTAGCGGGTGTGCGCCGGCGGTTCGGTGACCAGCAACGACGGTGGCTGCACGGGATGCATCACCTGAGTGGCGGACCACGCGGCGAGCTTGCCGAGAATGCCGGCGCCGTACCGCGGGCGGGTGGTGACCAAGGCGTCGTTGGTCAACACCTCCTTGACCACGGCGTGCTGGGCGGTGGTGTGGCCGACCTTGGTGACGGCGAGCGGGCCGCGGGCGCGGATCTCGTCGAACAGGCCGGTGAGGTCGGCGCCGGTGGAGGCCTCGACGGTGATGCGGCCCTGAAGGTCGCCGCGCCGGGCTGCCAGGCGCAGCACCGCCCGTGGCAGCGCGTGGCCGATTCCCCACCGCACTGCCGGTTTGACGTGCTCCTCAGCCAACTTTGAGGTACTCATCTCCTTCCGCAGCTAAGCCGAGTGGACGGCAACGCGTCAAGGGTAGGCCGTCCGGCTGAACCGCAAGTCCACAATGGAGCAACGAGTATCGTGCCGCGCCATGGAAATCCGGGCGCTGCTCGACCGCATGACGCACGAGGACAACCGGCGCGAGGCCGGGGACTTCGTGGCCGAGCACGGCGTCACGTCGTTCGACGAAATAGCCGGCGTGATCGCCACCTCCGACGACGGTCAGGTCATCCGGTCAGCCTGCCGGGCGTTCACCATGCTGAACGCGGGCGACGCGGTCTACCTCGAAGCGACCCGGCATCCACACGCGACGGTGCGCAGGATGGCCGCGAGCATGTTCCGCGGCGAGCAGGCATTGCGGCACGCTCGCGAGCTGCTGCCCGTGCTGGCGGACGAGGACCACTACGTGCGGCAGGAAGCGTTGTGGGCGTTCGGGACCATGGGGCCGGAAGTGTTGCCGCTGCTGCAGGAAACGCGCCGGACGGCCAAGGGCGCGGTGCGCAGGGGAGCGCTGGCGGGGATCGTCGAGGTCGCCGGACCGGACGCGATGTCGGCGCACGACCGCGCGATGATCGAGCGGTACATCCGGTTCAAGATCGAAGAAGAGATGTACGGCAGCGAGCAGATGCACCTCTGCGGCGGTTGGTACGCGATCCGGACCGAGGAGCAGAACGCCGTGCTCGGCGTGTGCGGCCTGCAGGACCCGACGCCGGTCACCAAGATCCTCGGCGGCGCGGCCTGGAACAACGACCACCACGCGTGGGCCAAGGACGAGGAGCACGTCCGGTGCGCCAGGGTCTACGTCACGGGCGCGTGGGACGGCTGGACGCTCGTGTTCGGCGAGCCGTTCGCGCACGCCGAGAGGCCCGTGACGGAGATCTGCGCGGTGCTGAGCAAGGTGTTCGGCGAAGCGCACTACTACGGCATGAGCTGCGGCGACGGCTGGACGGCGTGGTGCATCGCCGAAGACGGCGAGATCGTCCGCTACTACGACGCCTTCAACGCCGAGGACCAGATCGGCGAACTCGACGTCGAGGACGGCCGTGGTCTGCCGCACGACTGGAGCGACGAGAACGACGACCTCGACGACATCTGGGCCACCGAGGTCGCCGAGGAGTTGTCGGTCGATCCCACCTACTTCGAGGGCGACGTGGAGGGCCACGGCGTGCTGGCGCTGACGCAGTGCGGCCTCACCTACGGTTCCCCCAAGGGTTTCCTGCAGATCTAGGCGTGGATCACCGGTACTTCCAACGCTTTGACGATGTCGTTGTCCGCGTCCGTGATCACGCCGGCGACATCGCTGAACGGCAGCACGCCGAACCGTGACGCCGTGCCGATCTTCTCCGAACTGGCCAGCACGTAGGTGTCCGCGGCCTGGTGGGCGAGCGCGCGTTTCATCGCGGCCTCATCGGCGTCACCGGTCGTGAGGCCCGCTTCGGGGTGCACGCCCGTGACGCCGAGCAGGAACACATCGGCGTGCACGCCCCGTGCGGCCTCCACGGCGGCAGCTCCACACGCGACCATCGAGTGCTTGAAGAGCCGCCCGCCGATCACATAGACGTCCACGTGCTCGTGCTCCTCCAACGCGCTCGCGATCGTCGGACTGTGCGTGACAACCGTGGCGTGCAGGTCGAGCGGTAGCGCACGCACGACGGCGAGGGTGGTCGTGCCGCCGTCGAGGATCACCGTGGCGTTGGGCTCGATCAACGCCGCTGCTGCCCGTGCGACCCGCTGCTTGCCGTCGATCTGCACGTTTTGCCGCGTTGTGTAGTCGGCGATCGCCGGTGACACGGGCAGCGCGCCGCCGTACACGCGTTGGCAGAGTCCCGCCGCCGCGAGATCCCGCAGGTCACGGCGGATCGTGTCCTCGGAGAGGCCGACCTCGGCGGCGAGGTCCTTGGCGACGATCCGGCCGTCACTGCGCAGGCGTTCGAGCAGCAGGTCACGACGTTGGGCGGCGAGCATGCACGTTTCTCCTTGTTTTTGCCGAGTCTTGCACATTATGGTCGAGTGCATGCTGATTCTGATCGCAGGCCCCTACCGCTCGGGTACCGGGGACGACCCCGCACTGATGGCGCGCAACCTCGAACGGCTGGAGGAGGCGGCGTGGCCGATCTTCCGCGGCGGCCACGTGCCGATGATCGGCGAGTGGGTGGCGCTGCCGGTGCTGCGCGGCGCCGGCGGCTCGTCGCCGCTGGACCCGATCGCGTCGGAGATCATGTACCCGACCGCGGAACGGTTGCTGCGGCACTGCGACGCGGTGCTGCGGCTGCCCGGCGAGTCGACCGGGGCGGACGAGGACGTGCGGATCGCGCGCGAACGCGGGCTGCCCGTCTACGAACGGGTCGAGGACGTTCCAGGCTGTTCCGCCGCCTGACCAGAGGCGGGCGGCTTGGCATCCGGACCATGCCGAGGTTCGTCGCCCTGGTGCGGCGCGCGTGATCTAACGGCGGGCGGCGGCCACGAACTCGCGCATCCGGCCGTGATCCTTGACGCCACGGCTCGACTCGATGCCGCTGGACACGTCCACGCCCCACGGCCGCGCCACGCTGATCGCCCCGGCGACCGTCTCCGGCGCCAGCCCGCCCGCCAGCACCCATTTGCCTTCCGGCCGGTTCTCGTCGAGCCGCGTGATGTCCCACTGCTCACCGGACCCGGCGACCGGCGAGTCGATCAGCAACAGTTCCTCGCCGAACGCACCAGTGCGCACATCGGTGTCCGGCCCCAGCGCGGTCGCCCGGATCAACTGGAACGGCAGGTCCGCCAGTTCGTCGAACGCTTCCTTCGGGTAGTCGCCGTGCAGCTGCAACGCCCGCACACCCGTCTTCAACGCCATCTCACCGGCTTCTGCGGCGGTGATGCCGCGCACAACGGCGACGGTGAGGACGTGGTCCGGCACCTGCGCGACGAGCCTGCTCGCCAGGTCGACGTCGATCTGGCGGGGGCTGGTGGTCAGCACGAAACCGACGGCGTCGGCGCCGGTTTCGATCGCGACGGCGACGTCGGACTCGGTGCGGAGACCGCAGAGCTTCACGAACACAGCACCGATCCTAGTGCCGTGACCCACGGCACCAGTGTCGCGGCTAACAGTCACACATTCCGGCGCCATTTGGTCCTACTAATGGAGATACGGGCAATGGAGGCCGCGATGACAGAACATCAGATTGCTACTTCGGTGCTGGTGATCGGCAGCGGCGGTGCGGGACTGCGCGCCGCCATCGAGCTGGCGGAGCGCGGGGTCGACGTGCTGGTCGTCGGCAAGCGCCCGAAGGCCGACGCGCACACCGCGCTCGCCGCCGGTGGCATCAACGCGGCCCTCGGCACCATGGACGCCGACGACACGTGGCAGCAGCACGCGGCGGACACCATCAAGGAGAGCTATCTGCTCGCCAATCCGGACATCGTCCGCGTCGTGGCGGAGCAGGGACCGCGCGGCATCGAGGACCTCGAACGCTGGGGCATGCCGTTCGCGCGCGAGGCGGACGGCCGCATCTCGCAACGGTTCTTCGGCGCGCACACGTTCCGCCGCACGTCGTTCGCCGGCGACTACACCGGGCTGGAGATCCAGCGCACGCTGGTGAACCGGGCCACGCAGCTCGACATCCCGATCCACGACACGTGCTACATCACGCAGATCCTGGTGCGGGACAACGTGGTTTTCGGCGCGTACGGGTTCGACCTCAACACCGGCACGCGGTACGTGTTCCACGCGGACGTGGTGATCCTCGCGGCGGGCGGGCACACCCGGATCTGGCGGCGGACGTCGAGCCGCCGCGACGAGAACACCGGTGACTCGTTCCGGCTGGCCGTGCAGGCGGGCGGCCGGATCCGCGACCCCGAGCTGGTCCAGTTCCACCCGTCCGGCCTGCTCGAACCGGAGAACGCGGCCGGAACCCTGGTGTCCGAGGCGGCGCGCGGCGAGGGCGGCATCCTCACCAACGCGCTGGGGGAGCGGTTCATGGCCCGCTACGACGCCAAGCGGATGGAACTGTCCACTCGGGACAGGGTGGCGCTGGCCGCGTACACCGAGATCAAGGAAGGCCGCGGCACCCCGAACGGCGGCGTGTGGCTGGACGTGTCGCACCTGCCGCGCGAGCAGATCATGCGCCGGCTGCCCAGGGTGTACCAGACGTTGCTCGAACTGCAGATGAAGGACATCACCCGCGAGGCGATGGAGATCGCGCCGACCGCGCACTACTCGATGGGCGGCGTGTGGGTGTCACCCGCCGACCACTCGACGGGAGTGGAAGGCCTCTACGCGATCGGCGAGGCGTCCAGCGGCCTGCACGGCGCGAACCGGCTGGGCGGCAACTCGCTCATCGAACTGCTGGTGTACGGCCGGATCGTCGGCGAGGCGGCCGCCGAGTACTCGGCTTCCCTGAGCGCGCAACGACGTTCGCGGATCGTGCTCGGCGAGGCCCGCGCCGAGGTGGACGACCTGCTGAACGCCGACGGACCGGAGAACGTCCGCGCCCTGCAACGGGCTCTCCGCAACACGATGACCGAGCACGCGGGCGTCGTGCGCGACGAAACGGGCCTGCGCAAGGGACTCGCCGAGCTGGACGAGCTGGAAGAACGCATCGCCAACGTCGGCGTGCACCCCGACCTCGCCGGCTACCAGGACCTGGCCCACGCCTTCGACCTGAAGTCCTCGGCACTCGCCGCCCGCGCGACCCTCGAGTGCGCCCTGGAACGACGCGAGACCCGCGGCTGTCACAACCGGTCGGACTTCCCGGACCTCGATCCCGCGCAGCAGGTGAACCTGGTCTGGGCCAGCCCCGGCTGGATCGACCGGGAGGAGATCCCCGCGGTGCCGGACGAGATCGCGTCGCTGATGAGGGAGGTCGACACGGCGGGCAAGCTGGTCGAGTGACGTTCGGCGAGTGGCGGGCGCACCGGGGATGGGCGCCCGCCCCTGTTTCACGGCGGCACTGTCACGGCATTCTCAGTGCTGTGGTGAAGAGGAAGACGCTGTCCTCCAGCGCCTCCACCCGATGCCTGTTCTCCGGCAACGTCAGCAGGTTGCCGGGCTCGGCCTCCTGCCGGTAGGGACCTGCGACGAGCCGCACCCGCCCGAGCAGCACCTGCACGGTCACCTCGCCGGGGTGTTCGTGCTCGTGCAGGTGCTCGCCGTGGCGCAGCGCCATCACGGTCTGCCGCAACGCCTTGTCGTGTCCGCCGTGGACGGTCGCGGCACTGCGGCCACTCGAAGCGTCACGTGCCAACGCGAGGTGGTTGTGCGCCAACGCGGTCAACGACGTCTTCACGGCCGCGGCGCCCGCAGGTGCTTGCGCGCTTCCAGCTCCTCCGGCTCCACCACGGTCAGCATCGGCTGGCCGGGTGCGCAGAACATCGTGACCACGAAAGCGGATTCCTCGTCACTGAGATGGTTGCCGTCCTGGTAGTGGATGGCGTCACCGCCCGGCTCCCAGAACGTCCCGCCCGCGTGCACGACCCGCTCCGGCTCACCTTCGAGCTCGAAGACGATGGCGCCCTTGACGACGTAGCCGTAGGCGGGCCCGGAGTGCCGGTGGGGCGGCGCGCCGGGGCTGTTCGGCGGCAGCGTCACGAAGATGGTCATGGCCTCGGCGCCGTCCGGGATCTGCGGTGCTCCCGGCACGGTGCCGATGACGTCGATCTTCGGCGGCGGGCCGCTCTTGTCGGGGTTGTCCAGCTGGTGCGTGTGTTCGTGGCTCATGTCAGTTCAGACCGGACACGCCACCGATCTGTGACAAGCCCTGGGCTCAGAAGGTACTCACCGGTCGACCGGTTGATGACGATCTGCTCGGTCGTCTCGTTCTCGCTCACGCCGAGCGCGGTGCCGCGGCGTCCACCCGCAGCGCCAGCGGTGCAGGTCACGGGCGTGCCGGTCGTACAGCTCGCCCCAGGCGTCCCGGTCCAGAGTTTTCTGAGGTCGGCGATCCCGATCGCCACGATCGACGTCGACAACGCCATGACCAGGCCCGATGCGCCGGACAGCAGCACGACGGAGTGCGCGATCGACTGCACCAGGTAGATCGAGTACGACCGCTCACCGAGCCACACCATCGGGCGAGCCGACAGCAGCCGCGGCACCCACCCCGGCGTCAGCAGCGCGGGCAGCATCAGCCCCACCGCGACCGCCTAGATCGGCACCACCGACACGAATCCGGGGATCACACCGTCCACAGCACCGGAGATGACCGGAACCAGCAGATGCACGCCGAGGAACAGCAGGATCGACCACGGCGTCATGAGCGGCTTGACCGATCTTCGGCGGGCTCACGTTCCTGCCGGTGTGGGTGGCGAACGCGCTGGTGGTGCTCATCAGTTTCCTGGCGCTGTCAGTGGTCTGCCTGCTGGTCACGGGCAGGCCCACGCAACGGCCGAACGTCGTGCGGACCGTGGCTCCGGCCGTCGCGATCGCCGCTGTGGCGCTGGAACCGGTGATCTCGACGTTCCTCTTCGGACAGATCAACCTGGTGGTGATGGCGCTCGTGGTGGTGGACGTGCTGGCGGTCCGCGATCCCCGGTGGTGTGGTGTGCTGGTCGGTCTGGCCGCCGCGATCAAGCTGACGCCGCTGATCTTCCTGCTGTACTTCCTGGTGCGCAAGGACTACCGGGCCGCGCTCACGTCGGCGGTGACCTTCGTCGTGCTGGCGCTGGCCGGATTCCTCTTCGCCGCCGGGGATTCCGCCGAGTACTGGTTCCACGCGCTGCTCGACCCGAGTCGCGCCGGCGGCCTCGCGTACATGGCCAACCAGTCGCTGCGCGGTGTGCTGCACCGGATCAACCTGGGCGAGCACGCGGAAACGCTGCTGTGGGTGGGTTTGTCGGTGCTCGTGGTGGCGCTGGCGGTGGTGGCGGCGCGCAAGGCGGCCAACGAGGTCGTGGCGCTGGGTTCGTGCGCAGGAACTGGGCGAGGGTGACGCTCGGCGCGTTGCTGGTGGTGTTCCTGGTCCAGCCCTTCACGTACCTGCCGAGCACCGGGGACAAGGAGATGACGTGGACCTGGTGGCAGCACGTCTACGGCGACGCCTACACGTGGGGTCGCGATCGGCCTGCTCATCGTGCTGGCCACCAGGTCCAGGATGAAGGTCAGCAGCGCCTGACCCGCACGGCGCCGCGGCTCGACTCCACGATCGCGAAGTTCAGCCGGTCCGGGTCCGCCGAGCCCAGCGTCACGCGCACCTCGGCGTTGATGTTGATGTTGCGCGGCGAACCGCACGGCGACCACTGGACCTCGGTCGAGTTCGGGCGGTAGTGGGTCTGCCAGTCGTCGCTGAACGGCCCGGTGAACGGGTGGGTCACCGTCGCGGTGGGTGAGGTGCCCTGCAGGTAGGTGCTGATCCGGTTCAGGCCGGTCGCGCCTTCCTGGAGGTGCGTGTAGCCCTCGTAGGACGTCCGCGCGAGGCCGTAGGTGTAGCCCTCCGGCACGTTCACCCGGATGTTGATCTGGCAGTTCTTGCGTTGGTCGAGGGGTGACGAGCCGCCGCCCGCCCGTGCCAGGAACGTGTGGTAGCCGACTGTGAACGTTCTGCCGTCCGTTGTCACGTCGGCGTCACCGGCCGGGCATCCCGAGCCGTTGACGGTCACGACCTCCAAAACGGGGGCGACTTCCGCTGGTTCTTCGGTCGCGTCGGCCGGGGTCAGGGCGGATAGGGCGATGAGTGCTGCCGCTGCCGTGCTGAGCATGAGGAACCTCTCCGAGGGGTCCGTGGGCGGCGGCAGCACCAGACGCTAGTGACGAAATCCAGCCTCTACCTGACGGTTGCCTGACGATTCCCCGGTTCGGCGCACGGTTTCGCTCATGGCTTGAACGGCAGCAGTTCCTCTTCCACGCCCGGCCGGACGACAACGCAGGTGGACTCCGGCACCTCCTGCCAGGCCCCGACCAGGTCACCCAGCGGTTCGGACACGATGAGCCGCGAGTCGTCGTCGAGGTCGTGCAGCGCGGGGTTGTCCGGGTACTGGCGGCGCAGCGTCGTCACGTCGGTGCTGTGGAACAGGGTCCGCGACTTGCCGCGGCTCGAGTAGCGGAACGCCCAGGTGGTGGAGCCGTCCGTGGTCGCCACGGTCATCTGGATCGGGTATTCGACGCCCGCGCGCCTGCCGACGTCCTCGACGAACTCGACCATGCGCGCCACAGCGGCGGGCGGGTCCTGCTCCAGCCCGAAGCTGACCGCGAGGTAGAACATGATCTCGGAGTCCGTCGAGCCCTCGATCAGCGGGAACACCACGGGATCGATCGCCAGCATCAGCTCGCGCCGCACCAGCGAGTACTTCGGGATCAGGCCGTTGTGCATCCACAACCAGTTGTTCCAGCGGAACGGGTGGCAGTTCGACCGCTGCACCGCGCCGCCGGTCGACGCCCGCACGTGCGCGAACACCCGGTCGACGGTGATCTGCGCGGACAGTTCCCGCAGGTTGCGGTCGTTCCACGCGGGTTCGGTGCTCAGGAACAGGCCGGGCGTGCTCGTGCTGCCGTACCAGCCGATGCCGAACCCGTCGCCGTTCACCGCGGTCGCACCCAGCCGGGCGTGCTTGGACTGCATGACGAGCGAGTTCTCCGGCGCGTAGAGCAGTTCCTCCAACAGCACCGGCGAACCGGAATACGCGAGCCACCGGCACATGACGAACCTCCCTATACCCAGCGCTACATGGGAACATGTACCGCACGGGAAACGCGAGGTTTGCGGCGGTGCGCCTTCCTCGGGCAGCATGCAGGTGTGTCTGTCCCTCCCGGCGTGCGGCCCCCGCCCTACGAACAGCGCGGGAACTTCGAGACGATCGAGGTGTACGCGCCGGTCCAGCAGGTGCAACAGGTGCAAGAGGTCGAGGCGGTCGAACCGCCAGAGCCGGCCGAACCCCGCGACGAACGCACGGACATCGCCGTCATCGGCCCGATCGCCGCTCTCGTGCTCGCCCTGACGATCAGCACGCTGATCCTGGAGCACCCCGCCGCGCGTGCCGTCGCCGCCGGCCTCGCCACCGTCGGCCTGATCGTGGCCGTGGTCCTGATGCTGATGGGCAAGCGGCCGCAGCCGGGCAGGCACGTGGCCCGGCACGCCATCGACCCGGAGGCCGAGGGACAGGACGCCTCCGACCGGCAGGGCACCGTGCGCATCGCCTCGCACCGGAACACACCCGATCGCAACGCTGCCGCGCCCTACGCCGCCGGGCCCACCGCCGCAGCGCCCCAACGTCCCGTGAACGCCCCTGGGGCAAATGCCCCTGTGTGGACTGCTCCGGGCTGGAGCACGACCGACCCCCGCGCCGCCGATCCCCGCGCCGCCGACCCGCGCGCCAACGACTGGCGCCGGTGACGGAGGCCTTTCAGGTCACCGTCACCATCACCTCAGGGTCGCGAGACCTGCCTTCGCGTACTTCTCGTCCAGGTCACCGCTCGGCGCCCCGCCGACGCCGATGCCCGCGACCGGCGTGCCGTCGACCGCCACCGGCACGCCACCGCCCAGGAACAACGTGCCGGGGATGTCCCGCAGCGTCGCGCCCTGACCCGTGACGCGGCCGGCGAGCTCCGAGGTCGGGGCGTTGAACGACACCGCGGTGAACGCCTTGCGCCGCGCGGACTCCTCGGTCTGCGGGCCGGCGCCGTCGCCCGCCAGCAGCACGACGAGGTCGCCGCTGCGGTCGACGACGGCCACCGTGACGCGCTGGTTCTCCTTCTCCGCGGCGTCGAGGGTGGCTTGAGCTGCCTTGACGGCCGCGTCGATGGTCAGCACCTTCTCCGTGCGGGTGGTGGTGTGCTGGTCGGCCGCCGCGTAGCCGCCGCCGATGGTCAGCACGGCGAGGGTGGCGATTGCGATCTTCTTGATGTCCATGGCCACCACGGTGTCGTGATTCGCGCGGGGAAACCTGGTGGTGACGGTTGAACCTCGGTTCAACCCATCGGTTGACCCGCGCGACCTGCGCGTTCGCCTACAGTCGCCGACGTGTGGCTGCACCGGGCGATGCACGCGGGCTTCTACGTGCTGTTGACGGCGTCGGCGGCGCGGTACGTCGCGTACCACGGCGCCGACGTCGTGGTGCTGGGCCTGGCTCTCGCGCTGGGGCTCGTCTATCCCGCCGGGGTGCGGTGGACGCGGGCGTTGCCGGCCGGGCTCGCCGTGTGGCTGGTGCTGGTGTGGCTGGCGCCGAGTTTCGGGTGGTGCGCGATCCCGTTGTTCTTCCAGTGCCTGCGGCAGCTCAGGCCGCGGGTGGCGCTGCCGATCGCGGCCGTGCTGACGTTCGCGGTGGTGCTCGCGCAGATCCGGCTGGCGGCGACGTTCGACTTCTCCCTGGTGCTGGGTCCGGTCGGGGTCGCGGTGCTGACGGCGGCGGTTTTCTTCGACCGCGCGCGGCTGTTGCACGAGGCCGGGGTGCTGGAGGAACGCCAACGGCTCGCGCGCGAGATCCACGACACGCTCGCGCAGGGCTTTTCCAGCATCAACCTGCTCCTGGAGCTCGGCGAGACGGACCGTGCCGCCTCGGTCGCGCGGGAGAACCTCGCCGAGGCGCGGCGGTTCGTGCGGGATCTGTCGCCGATCCGCGGCACGCTGGTCGACGCGCTGCACCGGTTGTGCTCGCACGTCGAGGTGGACGGAGAGCCGTATCCGTTGAGCGTGCAGACCGAGGTGGCGCTGCTGCGGGTCGCGCAGGGTGCCGTGGCCAACGCTTCCGAGCACGCGGCGGCATCACGAGTCGCGATCACGTTGTCCTACCTGGGAGACGCGGTGACGCTGGACGTCGTCGACGACGGCCGTGGCTTCGACCCGGCGGGTGTCACGCCGGTGGAGGGCCGCGGGTACGGGCTGGCGTCGATCCGCGGGCGCATCGCGGAACTAGGTGGCACTGTGTCGGTGGAAAGCGCGCCGGGGGAAGGGACCGCTGTGGCCGTCACGGTGCCGACGCCATGAGGGTGCTGGTGGTCGACGATCACCCGGTGGTCCGGTTCGGGCTCGTCGGGTTGCTGTCGCGCGACTTCGAGGTGGTGGAGGCGGCCACCGGCGAGGAGTCGGTCCAGCTTGCGTCCACTGTGGACGTGGTGCTGATGGATCTTCAGCTGGGCAAGGGAATCGACGGCGTCGAGGCCACCAGGAAGATCCGCGCGCTGGAGAACCCGCCGCAGGTCGTGGTGCTCACGACGTACGACTCGGACGCCGACATCGTGCGTGCGGTCGAAGCGGGCGCGATCGGTTACCTGCTCAAGGACTGCGTGCCCGAGGAGCTCGCCAAGGCCGTGCGGACGGCGTCGACCGGTCAGACCGTGCTGTCCCCGGACATCGCGCAACGGTTGCTGCGTCAGGTCCGCGGCCCCGCGCCGAAACTGAGCAAGCGCGAGGTGCAGATCCTCGAGAACCTCGCCAAGGGCATGTCGAACCGGGAGATCGCGAAGGCGCTGTTCATCAGCGAGGCCACCGTGAAGACGCACCTGGTGCGGATCTTCGCGAAGCTGGGCGTCGAGACCCGCACGGCGGCCGTGACGACCGCCGTGGAACGCAAGCTGATCCGGCTCTAGAACGCCGGCGGCGTCGTGTTGGTGAGACGCGGATCCGGCTGGCTGCCGGACATCGCGAGCATGCCGCGCAACACCTGCAGCAACTTCCGCAGCCCGCTCGGCTTCTTGCGATCGATCCCGCCGATCACCTGCTTCAGCACACTCAGCTGGTCGAAGTAGATCCGCTCGGTCACGAGGTTCTCGTTCTCGTCGAAGATGAAGTACGCGTTCATCCGCGTGCGGTGCTTGCCGCCGGTGGCCGGGATCTTGCCCAGCGGCCCGAGGTGCGTGCCGAGCAGCCAGAACTCGACGATCACCGCGTCGACGCTGTGCCGGAACGAGATCAGCTCGTGGTGCTGGTCGGGGAACGCCACCCGCGTGTCGGTGTAGTACCGCCGGACCGCGTCGTCCCCGTCGTGGACGACCATCTGCGCGATGATCTCGTAGTGGGGATGCGGGAACGTCGACAGCGTGGCGTCCCAGTCGTGCGCCACCTCGTCGCGGAAGTGGTCGAGGACGAGTTTCTCGCGCGCCTGCAGGACCTCTTTGGCGGGCAGGGTGAATCGGTCGGACATGATGCTCCTTTGTGGACAGCCCTCAGTGCGTGATACCGCGGTGGCTGAACGTGGGCGTTGTGCGGGGGTTCGTCCAGGCGCCGGTGAGTTCGCTGGAGGGGAAGAACTGCACGAACCGCGAGTCCGCCGTGCTGCGGTCGGCGAGCGTCTTCTCCAGGATGATCGAGTTGTACTGGTCCGCGGTGGTCTCCACGGTGTTCGCGTTGAGCACGACCTCCTGCTGCCGAACACGTGCCCCGGCGTCTTGATCACCGCGACGCCCGGCCCCAGCACGACCGATCCGTCGATCGGCAGGAAGGACTCCGGGGACAGGTCCCGGTAGGTCGACGGCTGGTACCAGGGCTTCTGCAGCGGGTGCAGTTCGCGCAGGGCCGCCAGTTCGTCGCGTTGCACGATCACCTTGGCGTTCGGGAAGTACGGTGTGGCACCGATCCAGCGCCGCAGGTCGTGGGTGTGCAGGTGGTCGAACATCAGGTAGTCGACGTTCTCCGGCGCGATCCCGAGCCGTTCGAGGTGGCCGGGCACGGTGCCGTGGACCTTGACCATGCGCCGTTCGACCACGTCCGGCGTCCGGCCTGACAGGTCCCCGAAGTACGGCGTGTACCGGCCGTACTCGTGGTCGCTCGGCTCGAACAGCAGGATGCGCTCGCGGCCGTCGTCGTGCCAGCGGATCACCAGCATCCGGTTCGTGATCGACAGGAACGGCGCGATCGCCCGCGATGCCCTGAACAGGCCGAACCGGGTCGGATACGGCAGCGTCACCAGGTCGCGCGTGACGATGCCGTCCGGCGTGCCGGTCGTGGTGAACTCCCGCCGGAACGCCTCGCCGCGTTCACGCACGACCCGCAGCCGCGCACCGGGGCCACCGTCGACGTCCATGTTGTCGAGCGTGTCGATCCTGGTGAAGCTCATCGTCCCTCCGATACCCACACCGTGGGTTAATTCGAGGCTAAACCCACACCGTGGGCATCCGCAAGGCACAATGGCGGGGTGACCGAACCCCGCCGAGGCCGCCCGCGCACACCGCTGCTGTCCCGTGACTCGATCGTCGCGGCAACGCTGCAGGTCATCGACGCGGAAGGCGTGACCGCGGTGGGCATGCGGTCAGTCGCACGGGCCTTGGGCGTGGACGCGAAGAGCCTCTACAACCACGTCGACGGCAAGGACGCCCTGCTCGACGCCGTCGCCGAACAACTCCTGGGCGGCCTGGTCCTGCCCGCCCCCACCGGCGACGCCCGCCGCGACCTGCACGCCATCGCCGACAGCTTCCGAACAGCCGCCCTGGCGCACCCACAGGCCGCTCCACTGGTGCTGACCCGCCAACTGGCCTCGCTGGAAGGCCTCGCGCCGGTGGACGCGGTGCTGTCGGTGTTGCTCGGCGTGGGCGCCTCACCGCAGGACGCGGTGCACCTGCTGCGGATGCTCCTCGCGACGTTGATCGGCACGCTGCTGCGCGAGGTGTCGGCGGCTCCGACGTTCGGGAGCGACGACGGGGCACGCCGGGCCGCGCTGGAGGCGTCCGGGTTGCCGGCGGTGGCGACGACGGCGGCGCACCTCGTGGAGTTCGACCGCGGCGCCGAGTTCGAGTACACGGTGGACCTGGCGATCACCGCGGTGCTGGACCGCCTCGAACCTCAGCGGTCCGGGTCCAGGTCCTCGTAGAGGCCCTGCACCAGCCTGCCGGTCAGCTCGCCTCCGGACGTCTCGATCAACGCCCAGCCCGGCAGGCCGGGATCGTCGTCGCCGGGGTCGTCCAGGAAGTAGAGCGCCGAGTGCAACGCCTCGAAGGCGACCATGCGCGCAAACGCCCGCAGGTCGTCCGGCGACGCCCCTAGTGCTTGGAGACGTTCGCGGGCGGCCTCGCCGTTCTGGAAGGTCGGGCCGGGACCGTGCTCGTCGATGATCGACCACATCCCGTGCAGGAAGCGGAACCTGGCCGCCTGCGGGATGTTCTCAGGGTCCGCCATGGTGCACAGCATGCCGGGTGATCTTCGAGCAGCGCGTTGGGCCGAACGGCGGCAGACTGCGCGGCGTGAACCTCCGACGGTGGCCCGTGGTCGCGGCATCAGGCTTCGTGTTCGCGGCGATCGTGTACGTGCTCGCGGTGCTGACCAGGGCCGGGCAGACGATCGAGAACGCGGCCCTGCGCGGCGCGGACCAGGACAACGTGTCCGAAACGGACGCCGCCTGGACCGCGCTGGGTCAGATCACCGTCTACTCGCTGGCGGCGGCGGTCGTCGCGGTGGCACTTGTCGGCGTGCTCAGGAAACGCTGGGACCTCACCATCGCGGCCGTCGGCGTGATCGTCGCCGGCCAGCTCGTCGTGCAGGCGCTCAAGCGGTTCGTCCTGCCGCGGCCGGGGCTGGTCGAGGTCACCGGCGACTACGCGCACAACAGCCTCCCGAGTGGACACACGACGATCGCGATGACCGTGTTGTTCGCGGCGATCATCGTGGTGCCGTGGAAGTGGCGCGGTGTGATGCTGTTCTTCGTGCTGCCGTGGGCGACCGCGATCGGGCAGTACACGCTGACCGCGAAGTGGCACCGGCTCAGCGACACCCTCGCCGCCGACGGCATCGCGCTGGCCGTCGCGGCCCTGGCGTCCTGGTGGCTGCAACGAAAAGGATCTCTCCAGCCCTACACCGGACCACGGCGCGTCGGCCGGGTCGTGCTGGTGGTGTTCTGGTCGCTGATCGCCGCGGGAACGCTCGCACTGGGCGGGATCCTGTGGGGCTTTTCGCTGGCCCAAGAGGGTCTCCACGCGGACGAGTGGGTGATCTACCTGGGCGCCGGCACGTTCGCGTCGGCCGGGTCGCTGCTCGCGGCGCTCACTTTTCTCGCATGCTGGCGCAGAGTCCACTGAGACGTCCCCCGGCAACATCCACTGGCAACCAGTTGATCTCTCGTACGTCCTGACTTGTGGAGAGGTTTCCAAAGAAGGGGACAGGACGTTGAGTGTTAACCGACGTGCGGTGCTGGCTTTGGGCGCTGGAGCAGCGCTGGCCGTGGCCGTGCCCGCCACGGCACAGGCCGCACCGCTCACCGGCAAGCTGCGCGACCTCGAACAGCAGCACAACGCGCGCCTCGGCGTGTTCGCCACCGACACGGGCACCGGTCGCACGGTGCTGCACAGGGCGGACGAGCTCTTCCCGATGTGCTCGACCTTCAAGACCATCGCGGCTGCGGCCGTCCTGCGCCGCGACCGGGACGGTTCGTTGCTGCACAAGGTGATCTGCTACACGCAGGAGGACGTCACCAAGTCCGGCTACGGCCCGATCACCGGCAGGCCCGAGAACCTCGCGAACGGCATGACGGTCTCGGCCCTGTGCGAGGCGACCATCACCTACAGCGACAACTGCGCGGCGAACCTGCTGCTGCGCGAACTCGGCGGCCCCACGGCGATCACCCGGTTCAGCCGCTCGATCGGCGACCCGGTCACGCGCCTGGACCGCTGGGAACCGGAACTGAACTCGGCCGAACCGGGCCGCACCACCGACACCACGTCGCCGCGCGCCATCGGCCAGAGCTACGCGCGACTCACCCTGGGCCACGCCCTCGACCGCGCCGACGCCGACCAGCTGACGAACTGGTTGCTGGCCAACACGACCGGCGGCAACCGGGTCCGCGCCGGGCTGCCCGCGGCGTGGCGGTGGGGCGACAAGACCGGCACCGGCAAGTACAGCACCACCAACGACGTCGGCATCGCGTTCCCGCCCGGCCGCGCGCCGATCGTGATCTCCGTGCTGTCGACGAAGAAGGACACGCCGGAGGGCGGGGCCGACGAGCCGTTGGTGGCCAAGACCGCCGCGCTGATCGTGTCGGCGCTCAGCTGATCGGCACCCAGAGTTCCACGACCGTGTGGCGGCGGTAGAACTCGACGAGCGGCCTGGAGGAGTCCCAGGGCCCCAAGGCTTTGAGCTCCTCCATGGCCGGTCCGACCTGCCCGTACAACTCTGGCGGCTCGCCCTCGAGCACCACGCGCCGGTACCGCCCGCCGGGCAGCACCCCGATCGGCAGTGAGAACGAATCGCCGGGCTTCAGAGGCGTGCACACGGTGTACGTCCCGGCCGTCTCGTCCACGCGCGCGTACATCTTGCGGCCGCGAAGTCCCACCAGGTTCTCGAACCACTGCCACGCCTCGCTCATCGCGGTGAGCTCGTCGGCGACGGTGTGCTCCAGCACCTCGACGTCGGCGCGGTCGATCACGTCAGCCATGCGTTCCCCCTTCGCGAGTCGAACGCTAGTCGAACGCAAATTTGTCGGCTAGCGTGTAACGCGAATCTCGTTCACGTTCCTGACAGTGGCGACAGGTGGCGGCGATGCGGCGAGCTGTTCTTCTCGCAGTCCTGATCTTCTTCTCCTCGATGATCACTCCGGCGCGGGCCGAGTCGTTCGACGGCTCCGAGCTCCGGGTGTCCGGCGGGGTGTTCCGCGACGAGCACGGGCGTGAGGTCGTGTTGCGCGGCTTCAACGTCTCGGGCACGGCGAAACTCGCCGAGTACCGCGGCCTGCCGTTCGCGAACATGGCCGACGCGCGCAAGTCGGCGCAAGCGATGAAACAGCTGACCGGCGCGAACGCCGTGCGGTTCCTGCTGACGTGGGCGTGGATCGAACCGCAGCGCGGCCAGATCGACCACGCGTACCTCGACGGCGTCACGAACCAGCTGCGGGCGTTCACCGACCTGGGGATCCGCGTCTACCTCGACTTCCACCAGGACCTGTACTCGCGGTACCTGTTCAACAAGGACAGCTGGTACACCGGCGACGGCGCACCGGCGTGGGCGGCCAGCGGTTACCCCAAGGAATCGTGCGGCATCTGCTTCCACTGGGGCCAGAACATGAAGAACAACAACGCCGTCACCGCCGCCACCTACGACTTCTGGCACAACCGCAACGGTGTGCAGGAGTCGTTCGTCAACGCGGCCGGCGAGGCGCTCAAGCACGTCAGGGAAGCCTTGCCCGCCAACGAGTTCAAGCTCGTCGTCGGCGTCGACCCGCTCAACGAGCCCTACGCCGGCAAGTACGACAGCGGCCAGACGTCGCAGACGTGGGAGCGCGACCTCCTGATGCCGTTCTACCACCGGTTCCGCGCCGAGATGGACGAAGCCGGCTGGACCTCGAAGCCCGCGTTCGTCGAGCCGCTGGTGTTCTGGAACCAGAACGTGGACTTCTTCGCCGAACCCGGCGGCCTCGCGCTGGTGCCGTCGCTGGGCGAGCGGTTCGTGTTCAACGCGCACTTCTACGACGGCAAGGCGCAGTCGGGCCTCCTCATGCCGGGCAAGGCGGGCGACGGCCAGTACACCCAGGCGTTCGGCACGATCCGCGACCGCGCCAGGGCACTCGGCACCACCTCGATCGTCTCCGAGTTCGGGCACCCGGTCGCGGGCAACACCTCCGACAAGGCCTCCTCCGTGCTCAAGGCGATCTACCAGGGTCTCGACTCGACCGCGCCGGGCGCGCGCTGGTGGTCGGCACCGCGCGGCAGCGTGATCTCGGGCAGCCAGTGGCACTGGGACACCAACTACGGCCGCCACCGCGAGCTGATGAACGACAACCCGGGCAAGGTCAAGACCGACGGCGACGCGATGAACGACGAGCACTTCTCGGCGGTCAAGCTCGACGACGCCGGCAACGCGGTGCTCACCGTCGACCGCGCGCTCGTCGACCGCGTCTACCCGCAGGCCGTCGCGGGCACGACGCTCGCCTTCACCTACGAGGACCGCGCCTACCAGACCTGGCAGCAGATCCCGTTGCCGAACGTCCGCACGCTGGTCGGCTCGGCACCGTTCGCCGTGCTCGTCTGGGACTCCACCGGCGGCTCCGCGCCGACCGAGGTGCACCTGCCAGCGTCGCTGCGCTCGCCGCTGGTCGTGAGCTCGGCGCCGGCCACGGTGGACGGCGACAAGCTGCTGCTGCGCGGAGGGCCCGGCAGGCAGTTCGCACTGGTCACGGCGGCATCGGGAGGGAACACGGTGGCGGCGGAGGCAGAGCTGCGGCAGTGGTACCAGAGCTGGTGACTTGCAGGTGAAACGTAAAGTGGCACTGTGCGAACAAGGCCCACTCTGACCTGGTCGCCTTCGGGCCCGTCGCTGCCGCGCACCTCCACCCTGACCGACGTCGTCCCGATCGTCGCCGACGGCGGGGTGCTGGTGCTCAGCGGCGCGGGCCTGTCCACGGAGTCCGGCATCCCGGACTACCGCGGTGAGGGCGGCTCCCTGCGCAAGCACACCCCGATGACCTACGAGGAGTTCACGACCAGCCAGGCCGGGCGGCAGCGCTACTGGGCCCGCAGCCACGTCGGCTGGCGCACCATCGCCCGCGCGCACCCCAACGCTGGCCACCACGCCGTCACCCGGCTCACGCCGATGCTGTCCGGCGTCATCACCCAGAACGTCGACGGCCTGCACCAGGCCGCGGGCACCCAGGACGTCGTCGAGCTGCACGGCGGCCTGGACCGCGTGATCTGCCTGGACTGCAGGCTGCTCTCGCCCCGGATCGACCTGGACCGCCGCCTGCGCGAGGCCAACCCGGACTTCGCCGCGACGACCACCGAGATCAACCCCGACGGTGACGTGTTCCTGCCGGAAGACCAGGTCCGCGGCTTCGAGGTGGTCGGCTGCGTCGAGTGCGGCGGCGTGCTGAAACCGGACGTCGTGTTCTTCGGCGAGAACGTGCCGCGCCCACGCGTCGAGCAGTGCTACTCGCTCGTCGACAACGCCCGTTCGCTGCTGGTCCTCGGCTCCTCGCTGACGGTCATGTCGGGCCTGAGGTTCGTGCGACGCGCTTCGGCGGCCGGTCTGCCCGTCGTGATCATCAACCGCGGCGAGACCCGAGGCGACCCGTACGCGTCCTGTCGAGTCGACCTGCCGCTCGGAAAATCGCTCACTGAACTGGCTGATGTCGTTCTACAGTCCGGAAATGGTGACCTTTCCGGTCGATGACGTCACGCCGGTGACCGACGCGCTGCCCACCCGCCCCGTCGCCGATCTGTTCCCCGCGGCGCTGGCCGTCGGAGGCGGCGCGCGGGTGCTGAAGCCGAACGGCGTCCACCCGCTGCTGCACGCGGTCGGCAAGGCGTTCGGCGAGCATCGGCCGGTGGTCCTGTCACCGGACGCGGTGTGGCTGACGATCGCGCGGGGCATCGCCGAGCACGTGAAGCTCAACGCCGAGGAACTGCGGCCAGTCCTGGCCGGCCACGAGGGCAAAGCGGTCCTGGCCGTGTCGTACGGTCCGGGCGACACCTGGGAACAGATCGTGGAGCGATTCGCGAAACAGATCGGCGACACGATCTTCGAGTGCGACTTCAGCACGAGCACCGAGGTCGAACGCCTGGCAGGCCGTGTCGCGATGCTCGACGCCTACTCACCCTACTTCGGGTACTGGATGGTCGGCATCTGCGGCATCCCGTCGATCACCCTGACCGGGACGCCGGACGACTGGCGCCGGATCCGCGCCCGCGTCGACGACCTGCCGCGGTTCGGGCTGGAACACTGGTGCCGCTCGCTGGCGCCGATCACCGACGAGTTCGTGCGTGCCGCCGAGGGCAACGCCGACACCGCCTTCTGGCAACGGATCTACAACCCGGTCGACGCGTACGGCGGTGAGATCGTCACCGGCTGGGTCACGCGTTTCTACCCATACCTGGACCACGGCCGCGAAGGCGCCGTGCCGAACCCGATGCTGGACCTCCCGGTCGGCGAGCCACGTGAGAGCACCGACCAAGGCATCGCCACCGACAGCGTGCTCGCCACGTTGTGCCGCGTGGTCATCAACGTCAACGATCGCAGTGACATCAGCGCGGTCGCCCTGGACGCGGGCCTGGTCGGCGTCGCCCAGCACGAGGACGGCGCGCTGGAACCCGTTGCGGGCTGGGCGCTGGTGCCGTCACCTCCCGGCATCGAGGCGGTGCTGAACCGCGTTGTGGCCGAGCACGAGTGGGAGCCTCCCGGTCCTCGCAAGGAGCGCACGTTCCTGCGCGGACACGAGATCACCGTGCACCACGAGGTCCAGGGCAGCGGCGAGCTGATCGCGCTCTACCAGCGCATCGGCACGGCGTCGCTGCACGGTGGTGCCTGGCGGGTGCGCGCGTACGGGTCACATGGCGAACGCGTCGGTCACTATTACGTGCAGGTCGTGTTCGACCTCGCGGACGGTCGGCTCGCCGGCGAGATCGGCGACTTCCGCACCGGCCTGAGCCACTGGGTGATCTTCCGCCCCGGCGACCTCCCGGCGGACGTCCCGGTGCTCGGCACCTCGCTCGCGATGCTGCTCGAATCAGTGCTCGACCACGGCGACGTCGCGCATTTGGAGACGATGCGCCTGTCCAGACTGGAGATGAGCTACGACTAGTTCTGAGCCCGGAACTGGTCCAGCACGCGCCGCTCACGCTTCGTCGGCCGCCCCGCACCCCGGTCGCGCCGAGCGATCGGAGCCTCCACCGGTGGCGGGGGAGTGCGGTCGATCAGGCACGTGGCCGCGTCCGCCGCGCCGACCCGCTTCTGGATCACCCGGACGACCTCGACGATCCACGTCTTGTCGTGCACCCGCACGCGGACCCGATCACCGGGCACCACGGTCGCCGAGGCCTTCACGGGCTTGTCGTTGATGCGCACGTGGCCGCCCTTGCACGCCGCCGCGGCGTCCGGGCGGGTCTTGGTCAGCCGGACCGCCCACAACCAGCGGTCGATGCGCGTGGACTCCACCCCACCATCATGGCACGGTGTGTTCCCGACGGTCTCAAAGCTCCACTGTGGACTGAAGCCCGAGCATGCGCGCCAGCCCTGCCAGTTCGAGCACCCGTGTCACCTGAGGCGATGCGGCGGACAACCGCAGCCGACCGGCGGCGGCCGAAGCGCGCGCATGTCCGCGCACCAGGGCGCTGATCCCGCTGGAGTCGCAGAACGTGACGCCGGCGAGGTCCAGCACGACGTAGCGGTGGCCTTTCTCGAGGAGGCGGTCGAGCCGTGTGAGCAGTCGCTCCGAGCCGGATCCGGCGAGTTCACCGGTGACGGTGAGAAGGGTGGAGGCAGGCGACGACTCGGTCACCGTGACTTCGAGCATTTCGCAGTGGTACCCAGCCGCCGCCGCCCCGAAACGCGGTCGGCTGACCGGATCGGAAGTTGTCCGGCCGCACGCCGGCTACAGCGGCGTGCGGGAGGCGTTGACCGCGGGCGTGCCGATGGTGTGCCTGCCGTTGTTCGCCGACCAGCCGCGCAACGCCGCGCGAATTCAAGATCTGAAAGCGGGAATCCAAGTGGCCGTGAAAGATCTTTCCGCCGCTGTTCTCGCCGAACGCGTCCAGCACGTGCTGGATACCAAGACTTACTGTGACACAGCTGTGAGTTTCGCCGCGGAGATGGCCGAGCTGCCGGTTTTCACGAATATTCCGGACCACCTCGTATCCGCTGTGTGACGACGTTTTGGTTGTGGCCAAAAGCTTCGACGGTATTTTCGTCCGTATGGAGACTGGCGGTGGGGCAGGTGCTTGTTGGGGAGAACAGGTTGCCTGATACAGGGGAATACAGGGGGATATATGAAGAGGCACGTGCGCGACAGTTTCTTCGTCGTGGGCGAAGGTGTGCTGGAATTCGACGGCAAAGGTGAGGCCACCACGCGTCAGCCCTCCACGGCGGAGGAGTTGCGCAGGTTCCGGTTCTCGCGACTGGGACCGAAGGGCCCGCGAACGGACGAGGCGTTGCGCGAGGCGCTCGCGCTGGCGATGACACCGTCCGGCGCGCAGCCCGACTCGGAGAACCCGGCCGTCCCGGCGGGCTTCACCTACCTCGGCCAGTTCGTCGACCACGACCTGACGATGGACCGCACCGAGTCGCAGCTCGGCCAGGACGTCAACGTGGACGAGCTGATGCAGGGCCGCTCGCCGGCGCTGGACCTCGACTCGGTCTACGGCCGCGGCCCGCGCGACAAGGACGACCAGGTCTTCTACGCCGAGGACGGCGTGAAGCTCAAGATGGGCACCACTTCGCCGCTGGGGCCGGAGTTCCCTCCGTTCGAGGGCTTCGACCTGCCCCGCCGCGGTGGGACCGCGGGCACGGCGGCCGATCGCCGCGCGCCACTGATCCCGGACGCGCGCAACGACGAGAACCTGGCGATCGCCCAGACGCACCTGGCGTTCATCCGCTTCCACAACCGCGTGGTCGACGAGCTCGCGCTCACCGGCCTCACCGGTGACCGGCTGTTCCGCGCCGCCAAGGAACTCGTGGTGCGGCACTACCAGTGGATGCTGAAGACGGACTTCCTGCCGCGCATCATCGATCCGGCGATCGTGGACGACGTCTTCACCAACGGCCGCAGGTTCTTCGAGGTGCCCGGCGACTGCCACGGCCGGGACAACACCCCGACGATGCCGATCGAGTTCTCGGTCGCGTCCTACCGGCTCGGCCACAGCATGATCCGCGACGCCTACCAGTGGAACCGCGTGTTCAACACGACCCAGGGCATCGCGGGAACGCTGTTCCTGCTGTTCGTGTTCACCGGCACCGCGGGCAACTTCGATCCCAGCTCCGCCGTGCCCGACCTGGACGACGTGAACAGGGGGAACACCTTCACGTTGCCCAGCAACTGGATCGCGGACTTCCGCCGCCTCTACGACTTCACCGAGGCGGACCGGGACGACCTGGTGCCCCCGGCGGAGTTCGGCGGCGGCAACCTCACCAAGCGGATCGACTCGCTGCTGGTGGACCCGCTGCGGCAGCTGCCGGCCGGCACGTTCGGCGGCCGCGGCACGCAGTTCCCGGAAATCCAGCGCAACCTCGCGTTCCGCAACCTGACCAGGGCGAACATGATGGAACTCGCCACCGGGCAGCAGATCGCGGAGCTCTTCGGGGTCGAGCCGCTCACCGCCGAGCAGATCCTGGTCGGCAACGGCGGCGCGAACCTGGACGCGCTGACCGAGGAGCAGAAGGCGCAGCTGGTCGAGGCGACGCCGTTGTGGTTCTACGTCTTGCGCGAGGCGGAGGTCGGCAACGGTCTGATGGGCCCGGTCGGTGGCCGGCTCACCGCCGAGGTGTTCCACCGGGCCATCGAGGGCAGCCGGATCTCGATCGTGCGTTCGCCGTACTGGCGGCCCACGCTCGGCCCGGACTCCAGCACGTTCCGCATGGTCGACCTGCTGCTGTTCGCCTTCGAGGGCAAGGCCGACCTGCTGAACCCGCTCGGGGACCCGGCACAGCCCAGCAGCTGATCTCCCTCGCTCCTCCTGTCTGGCTGGGTGGTGGCAGCCAGACAGGAGAGGGAGATCGATGTTGAGTCCAGAAACCACACGCCGCGAGAGCACGGAGGAACGCGTCACCCGTTTCGCGAGTGACGCCGGAATTCCGCTGCTGCGCATTGGACTGGGGGTCGTGTACCTCTGGTTCGGCGTGCTGAAGCTCTTTCCCGGTGGCAGCCCTGCCCAGGATCTCGTCGAACGCACGGTTTCCGCGCTGACGTTCGGGATCATCCACGGGGATTTGGCCAGACTGAGTTCCGCGATCCCCGAAATCGGGATCGCACTGGTTCTGCTGAGCTTCCGCGCACCACGATTGTGCGCGGTCCTGCTGATCGGTCACGTCGTGCTGGTGTCGACACCACTGGTGTTGTTCCCCGGCGAGATGTGGGCCGGTCCGCTGCAGGCGTCATTCGAAGCCCAGTACATCCTGAAGAACCTGGTGACCGTCGCCGCCGCGGTGGTCATCGCCTCATCGCATCCGAGGGTGCGGTGACCGGGAGCCGCTCGATCCCAGGTCGGGCGGCTCCCGGCAATTCGACTTGAACGCGGCGGTACGGTGCGATCCATGGGGGGATCACTCGCGCCTTTGGCGCGTCCAGCTTTCCGCTGGCTGCTCGCGGCCAGGGTGACGACCATGTCCGGCAATGCGATGGCGCAGATCGCGCTGGTGTTCGCCGTGCGGGACGTGACGCAGTCGGTGACCACGCTCGGCATCGTCGTGGCGGCGCGCTCGATCGCGAACGTGCTGTTCCTGCTGTGGGGCGGTGTCGTGGCGGACCGGCTGCCCCGCCAGTTCGTGCTCGTGGGCTCGTCCACCGTGTCCGCGGCCAGCCAGGCACTGCTCGCCGTCCTGGTGCTGACCGGGTCGGTGTCCATCCCGGCGTTCGTCGTGCTCGCGGTGGTGAACGGCATGTCGAGCGCGTTCTCGTTCCCCGCTTCCGCCGCTCTCGTCCCGCAGACCGTGCCCGTGGAGCTGCGGCAGCGCGCCAACGCGTTGCTGCGCCTCGGCCTGAACTCGTCGATGATCGCGGGTGCGTCGCTGGGTGGCCTGCTGATCGCCTTCGCCGGTCCTGGCTGGGGTCTCGCGGTCGACGCGTTGTCGTTCGCGCTGGCAGGCTTGTGCTTCGCGTTCGTGCGCGTGCCCGCGGCCCGTGTGGCCGCCGAGCACAAACCGGGCGTGCTGTCCGAACTGAGGGTCGGCTGGACGGAGTTCGTGTCGCGGCCCTGGGTGTGGATCGTGGTGGTGGCCTTCTTCCTCGTCAACGCGGCCTACGCGGGCGGCACGATGGTGCTCGGCCCGGTGCTCGCGGACACCGTGATCGGACGCGAGACCTGGGGTTTCGTGCTGGCCGCGCAGACGGCGGGCATGCTCGCCGGCGCGTTCGTGGCGCTGCGGCTCAAAGTCCGCCGGCTGCTGTTGTTCGGCTGTGCGTGCGTGGCGGCGTTCGTGGGCCTGCCCCTGACCCTCGCCCTGCACCCCGAACCGTGGTTGCTCATGGTCGCGGCCTTCGTGTGCGGGCTGTGCATGGAGCAGTTCGGCGTGGCGTGGGAGACGTCGCTGCAGCACCACGTGCCCGCGGACCGGCTCGCGCGGGTCTACTCCTACGACATGCTCGGGTCGCTGGCGGCGGTTCCGCTCGCCCAGCTGGTGGTCGGTCCGGTGTCGGGCGCCGCGGGGATCACCGCGACCCTGCTGGGCTGCGCGACGATCCAGGTGGCCGCGACCCTGTTCATGGTCGCTTCACGGTCCGTGCGCTCGGTAGAGAACCTTCCATCGGTTCAACCGGTTCACTGATCTGCGTCGCGTCGTTGTGCGAGAGTGGTTCGCATGGGGAGAGTGCTGGGGGCGCTGATCGTGTTGCTGCTGTGTGCGGCATGCGGGACCGAAACACCGCCGCCGCCGGTGCCGACGAGCCTGCCGCCAGCCGGGCCGTGCCGGGTCGAGGAGAAGGTGCCGGAGCCGGTGGTGCAGACGGTTCCTCCGGCGCAGCCAACGGGTGGGGCGACTCCGGACGTGGCTCCGCACAACGCCGAGAACAACCGCTGGAAGCAGCGCAAACCGTTGAACGCCAAGGGTGTCCAAACGGGACGCGACACGATCGCACGGGTCCGGCCGATCCTGGAGCGGGTGTGCGGGTCGGGCGACTTCTCGGTCGACGCCACCAAGAAGGCGCTGGACGGGTACGAGACGTACGTGATCCGGCCGGACGAGCAGGAGGCATTCGTCGGGTTCACGATCACCGTGTCGAACGGGCCGACCGAACGCGTGACGTGCGTTCTCGGTGACCTGAAGCCCGGTCTGGTGCGGATCTTCGTCGACGGCACCACCGGTGAAGGTGGCTGCTACGAACCGAAGTCGCACTGACCTTCAGATCGCCGCCGTGCCGATCAGCCCGTTGCGCGTCACCCGCGTCGCGAGCTCGTCCTCGGTCAGGTGCTCGGTGTTCTCAGGCCTGCGCGGCAGCACCATGTACCGCGTCTCGGCATTCGCGTCCCACACCCGGATCTCGGTGTCGCCCGGCAGCGTGAACCCGAACTGCTCGAGCACCTCGCGCGGATGGCTGACCACCTTCGAGCGGTAGGCCGTGCTCTTGTACCAGGTCGGGGACGGTCCGAGCAGCGCGATCGGGTAGCAGCTGCAGAGCGTGCAGACGACCACGTTGTGGATCTGCGGGGTGTTCTCGACGACGAGCAGCCGTTGCACCTGAAGTCCGCCGCCCATCGACAACCCGATCGCTGGCAGCGCGTCGTTCGCGTTGTCGAGCAGCTGTGCCCTGAACTCGGGATCGACCCAGGCGCGTGCCACGACCCGGAACCCGTTGGCGGACGTGGCCTTGTGCGCGAACGCCTCCAGCGCGCGGTCCAGTTCGGCCGCGTCCAGCAGTCCCTTCTCCTCGAGGATCGCTTCCAGCTCCCGGACGCGCGCGGCGATGGGGGAGTCGTCGTGGTCGTCACTCATCGCTGAGGTAGTCCTCCCAGAGGGACAGCGTCACGTTGTGGTCGCCGTGTCCGAACAGTTCCCGTGCGGTGAACCGCACCAGGTAAACCGGCTGTGGTCGCTCGATTCCGCGCGATCGCAGGTCTGCCAGCGGATGCACGCCGTCGCTGCCGACCACCACGCCCACCCGTCCGCGCACGTAGCCCGGCAGCCGCGTGTGATGGTCCGGGTCCACAGTGGACGTCCGGACGCGGTCACCTGTCGCGTATCGGTCAGACATGGCCCTTCTCCCGCAGCAACGTCTGAATCCCGCGCAACCAGTTCTCGTAGTACGACGACTCGTGCGACATCGTCCGCTCGACCGCGTCCCGGAACTCGTCCAGGTTGTAGACACCGCGTCCGATCAGCGCCCGGTTCATCGCGAAGACGTGTGCCTCCCAGTCCGCGTGGAACATCGGCTCGTCCAGCTCCTCGAGCACCGGTCCGAACCCGTCCTGCCCGCCGACGTCGTTGATCCTCGGCATGTCACCTCCTGCGCTCAGCCAGATTCTGCGCTGCTTCCCGCCAGTTCGGGAAGTGGAACTCGAAACCGGCCTCCCGCAACCGCCCCGGCACGACCCGGCGGCTCTTGAGCAGCAACTCGGTGTCGCTTCTGATCACGAACGCCCCGATCTCGGCCATCCACGACGTCGCGGGCAGCCCCGCCGGGACACGCCAGGCCCTCCGCAGCTCACGCATGAAGTCCTTCTGCGGCACCGGGTTCGGCGCCGCGAGATTCACCGCGCCCTCGATCGGTTCCCTGATCAGCAGCGCGATCGCCCGCACGAAGTCGTCGTCGTGGATCCACGACACGTACTGCCGCCCGCCCGCGATCGGTCCGCCGAGCCCGAGCCGCGTGAGCCACGACAGGTAGTCGAACACACCACCCTTGTCCGGGCTCATCACCATCGCCGCCCGCAGTGCGACCTTGCGGGTCCGCGGTGTGTCGGCCTCGTTCAGCTCCGCTTCCCACCGCTTGGCGATCTCGACGCTGTACGCCCAATAGCCCGGCACGTCCCTCTCGCGACCGCCGATGATCCCGGTTTCCTCGTCGTTCGCCGCGTCGAACCGGTGTGCGTAGATCGTCGCGGTGCTCATCTGCAGCCAGACCGGCGGTGGGTTTTCGGCTTTCGAGATCGCCTGGCCGATCACCCGTGCGGAGTCCACTCGTGAGCGCATCATCTGTTGCAGGTTCTCGGCGGTGTACCTGCAGCTCACGCTTCTGCCTGCCAGGTTGATCACCACGTCGGCGCCGTCGATCTCGGATGCCCAGTCGCCCAGCGTGCTGCCGTCCCAGCGGACGCCGGTGCTTCGGCTGATGATCACTACCTCGTGGCCTGCTGCGGTCAGGGCTCGGTGCAGTACGTTGCCCACCTGGCCGGTGCCACCTGGGATCACGATCTTCATGTTGCTCGACGTTAGTCCTGGCTTGCTGAGAACTTGCGGCTGCGCCGACCCGGCACATGCCCTCCTTCGTCGGGCGTGTGCCGGACCGAATTTCTGTGGTCATCTTGGGTAAGTGGTTGCGGGGCGTGGACCATTTGCGTGCGTCGGGTTCCGGGGGCGTGGGTGGTTGCTAGGTGCGGGTTGCGTTGTCGGGAAAGAATTTGTCACTCGATCGTGTAGCGCTTAGCCCCCTTTGACGTTTTTGATCACGAATAGAATGGCGGTATGGAAGCGGTCGAGGTTCTCGATGCTCTCGCCTATCATCAGAAACAAGTTGCTTATCATCAGGCTCAGGCCATTCGCGTGCTCGCTGATTACGCTGTCGCGTGCGCTGGTGATGAGTTCTTCGACGCTGAGATCGCGGCGGCGATGCACTGGACTTCACGCTGGACCACCGACCAGGTTCACATGGCGGTGGAGCTGGCGAGCAAGTTGCCGCAGACCCTCGACGCGTTGGAGAAGGGCGAGATCGACCTCTACAAGGCCCGTGTGCTGTACGAACGCACGTTGCCGTTGACGGCGGATCTGGCCGCCGAGGTTGAGGAACGGGTGCTGGTCAAGGCGCCGGAGCAGACCGGTGCGCAGATGCGGCAGCTCACCAACCGGGTGGTGATGCGTGTCGATCCCGAGGGACACAAGGCGCGGGCCGAGGAGCGCAAGAAGCAGCGCTGCACCGGCATCGACTCGTTGGAAGACGACATGGCCAGGATCTGGGCGTTCCTGCCCGCGCACCTGGCCGCCGCCTGCTCCGCCCGCGTCGACGCCATCGCCCAGCAGGTCAAGACGCCGCAAGATCCGCGCACGCTCGACCAGGTCCGCGCGGACGTGTTCGCCGACCTGCTGCTCGCCACCCCGGACAAGGCCAGTGCCGTCAAAGTCGAGCTGTACGTGACCGTCTCCGCCGCGACGCTGATGGGCTTGTCCGAACAGCCCGGCGAACTCGCCGGCTACGGCCCCATCACCCCCGGCCTGGCCCGCGAACTCGCCGGTGACGCCACCTGGCGCCGCCTGCTCACCGACCCCACGACCGGCGAAGCGCTGGAGTTCGGCACCAGCACCTACCGCCCACCCGCCGCGCTGCGCAGGTTCGTGTGGGCCCGAGACCGCACCTGCCGCTTCCCCGGCTGCATGCGCCCCTCGCACAAGTCGGAACTGGACCACACGGTCCCATTCCCGCTGGGCAGCACCTCAGCGGACAACCTCGGCGCGTTCTGCAAACGCCACCACCGCGTAAAACACCGCTCAGCCTGGCAAGTGAGCCAACCAAAACCAGGCCGTTTCTGCTTCAAGAGCCCAGCCGGAAAAACCTACCAACGCATCCCAGAACCAGTACTGGGCGACCCACCACCCTTCTGATCAAGAATGGTCTTTCAATCGCAACTCGCACCTGGCGACCACCAACGCAATCCGCACCATTCGCATGCAACTGGTCCACGCCCCGCAACCACCCAAGCACGGTGACCACAGAAATTCGGTCCGGCACACGCCCGACGAAGGAGGGCATGTGCCGGGTCGGCGCAGCCGTCAAACCCGCCGAAGGCGGGCAGCAATGACCCGATCAAGCGCACGATCAGACAAAACCCGAACCAGCCGAGTGAGCACAGCAGCATCCCGCCCAACCGTGTACCGAGTACGCGGCCGACGCACCATCACCGCCTTGGCCACCACCAACGCAGCCGCCTCAGCCGAAACCCCCGCCGAAGTCCCGGAATCCATCAGCGAGTTGATCGCCAGCACCATCCCGCCATACCGCCGCTCCTGCTCAGCAGTCATCCCAGCGGCCAACTCGTTCGCCGTAGCAATCCCACGCGCAGCCATCTCCGTCCGCACCCCGCCAGGCTCGATCACCACGACCTGCACACCCAACGCGGCAACCTCCCGCCGCAACGAGTCGCTGATCGCCTCCAACGCGAACTTCGCCCCGGCATACGCCCCATAAGTGGGCATCGCCGCCTTACCGCCAACCGAACTGATGTTGACGACCCGCCCCTGGCCACGCAGCAACGCGGGCAGAAGCGCCTGCGTGACAGCAACGTGGCCGAACAGGTTGACCTCGAACGTCCACCGCCACTGATCCATCGGCAGTGCTTCGACCGGCGCGTTCACCTGGATTCCGGCGTTGTTGACCAACGCGTGCAGCGAAGGGCCGACCCGCAAGGCAAGCGCCCGAACCTGCTCCGGCTTGGTGATGTCGAGGATGACCGGCTCGACCCCGTCCGACCGGATGGCGTCGGCATCACTGTCCCGGCGCACTCCTGCCAGCACGTGGAACCCCTGCCGCGCCAGTTCGACGGCGGTCGCCCGGCCCATGCCCGTGGACGCTCCGGTCACGACGACCAGCTTCCGAGTTTCAGATGACGTTGTCACCTCAACCACGGTACGCACTCAGATGACACTGTCAACTGTAAGGTGGACGGCATGGTCACCCGTGCGGAGTCCGCCGCCGCCACCCGCCGCGCCCTGCTCGACGCGGCCGCCGAGCTGCTCGACCTCGGTGGTCCCGAAGCGGTGACGTTGCGCGAGGTCGGGGCGAAGGCAGGCGTGACGAGGGGAGCGCCCTACCGGCATTTCGCGGACAAGGACAGCCTGCTCACCTCCATCGCCGCCGAGCGCTGGGAAGGCATCAGCGACCAGGTGCACGCCGTGCGGACCGACGAAACGCTGCCGGCCGCCGAGAAGCTGCGGGCCGCTCTTCAAGTGCTCGTCGGCATCGGCCGGGAGCAGCCGCACCTGTACCAGATGTTGTTCAGGTGGAACGGAAAGCGCCTCAACCAGCTCGAGCGGCTGCACCGTCAGGTGTGCGGACCGGAGGGCGATCCCGAAGCGGCCGACCGCGGCGCCGCGCGGTTCCAGGACGAGTTCCTGGCCATCGTCGCCTCCGTGGTGGGAGAGGAGAACGCGCAGCACTACGGCGCGTTGCTGCTCGCCGGTGCGCACGGCATCGCGGGCATGGAGCACAGCGGCCACCTCGGCGCGGACAAGTGGCACACCACTGCCGACGCCCTCGTCGACACACTCGTCCGGATGGCCTTGGCGGCGCCGTGATCGTTCCCGGGATATGCTGACGACCAAACGCTCAAACGAACAGGCGGACGGTCATGCGGGAACCCGGTGATGCGCGGCGGCAGCGGATTCTGGCCGTCATCGCGTCGCGGGGCACGGTCAAGGTGAGCGATCTGGCGAGCGAGCTGGACGTTTCGATCGTCACGATCAGGCGTGACGTCGAGGAGCTCGCAAGGCTGGGCAAGTTGCGCCGCGGGCACGGGGTCGCAAGGTCGCTGACGCCGGTGGAGCAGCCGTCGCCGAGGCGGGACGCGAACGGGGCGGTCGCGCTGGTCGTGCCGGAGCGGCACGCGTACCTGTACGAGACGATGAACGGTGCCCGCCAAGCGCTGGAAGAAGCCGGCATGCGGGTCGTGCTGCACATCGCGCCGCAGGTCAAGGGTGCGGAGAAGCCGATCGTCGAACGAGCGCTCGCCGAACCGGTCCAGGGTCTGCTCATCGCGCCGAGGTGGCGCAGCCACGAGGAGGAGCTGAAGGACGACTGGCTCGCCGAGACCGGGGTGCCGACCGTGCTGATGGAGCGCCGGCCGAGCGGTCACCTGCGCGCGATGAACTCGGTCTGCTCGGACCACTGGTACGGCATGCACCTGGCTGTGAAGCACCTGACGGACCTCGGTCACCGCCGGATCGTGCTCGCCGCCCGCGACGACAGCCCGACCGCGCGAGCGCTCAGGAAGGCGTTCAAGGAGATCTCGGCAGACCTCGAGGACGCCATCACGGTCGGCAGCTCACCGGACACCGGACTGGTCGGCATCCTCCGGGCGCACCGGGCGACCGCGACGATCCTGCACGGCGACGTCGACGCGTTGATGCTGGTCCAGCAGCTGATGGACGCCGGGATCGCGGTGCCCGGGAGGTGCTCGGTCGTGGCGTACGACGACGTGGTCGCCGCGCTCGGCAGCATCCCGCTCACGGCCGTCGCGCCGCCGAAGACCGAGGTCGGCGAGGTCGCGGCCCAGCTGTTGCTGCGGCAGCTGCAAAGCCCAGGTCAGAGCGCCGAACGCGTCGAGTTGCTGCCCGAGTTGAAGGTCCGCTCATCGACTGAGCGTTTGACCGTTTCTTGACGATAAACCGATCAGGCGATCAGGATGCGATCCATGCGCCTGAGTCGTCGCACACTCCTCGCGGCGGGCCTCACCGCACCACTGGCGGCCTGCTCAACTCCGCAACGCCGCGGTGCCGGGGGCCCGGTTGAGATCACGTTCTGGTCGGCGCTGCGCGGTAGCCAGCAGGTCGTCGACGCGTTCAACACCACGCAGAACCGCATCAGGGTGATCTTCCAGCAGATCCCCTCCGGCGGGCAGGGCGGCTACGCCAAGCTCAGCAACGCGGCCAGGGCGGGCAACGCCCCCGACGTCGCCACCATCGAATACCCGCAGGTGCCGGGGTACGCGATCGACGGCGTCGCCCGCGACATCACCGACCTCGTCACCGATCGCGTGAAGCAGAAGCTGCTGCCGCAGGCGCTCAAGCTGACGACGTTCGACAACCGGGTGTTCAGCGTCCCGCTCGACATCGAGCCGATGGTGCTGCACTACCGCGCAGACCTGTTCGAGGCCAACGGTTTCCAGATCCCCGAGACCTGGGACGAGTACACCGATCTGGCCAGGAAGGTGCGGGCGAAGTTCCCGGACAAGAAGCTCGGCCTCTTCCCGACCGACGGCGCCATGCAGTTCGCCTGCTACGCCTGGCAGGCCGGCGCGCAGTGGTTCGACACGGGCAACGGCAAGTGGCAGGTCTCGCTCGCCGACGCGCCCACGCGCAAGGTCGCCGAGTACTGGCAGGGCCTGATCGACGAAGACCTCGTCTTCCGCAACGCCAGCGACAGCAAGCAGCACGACGCCCAGGTCGGTCAGGACCGGGTGATCACCAGGCTGAGCGGCGCGTGGGACGCGGGTGCCCAGATGCGGGCCCGTCCCGGTCAGAAGGGCAAGTGGCGCATCGCTCCCATGCCCGTCTGGGACCAGCCGGTGGTCGGCACGCACGGCGGTTCGACGTTCGCGGTCACCAAGGACTCCCAGGAACCCGAGGCGGCGATGGAGTTCATCGAGTGGCAGTGCACGCACCCGGACGCGCTCACCGCCCGCCTCAAGAGCGGCACCAGCAGCCAGTACCCGGTCGCGCCCGGCCTCGTCGAAGCGGGCGGCAAGGCGTTCCCCGGTGAGTACTACGGCGGTCAGGACATCTACCGGCTCTTCAAGCAGGAGGCCGACAAGATCCGCGACGGCTGGGTGTGGGGCCCGCGGATGACCGCCACCCAGAAGGTCATGCAGGACGGCTTCGCGAAGGCGGGCGCCGGCGTCGGCACGCTGATCGAAGCGGTTCGCGAGGCCCAGAGCGGCACCATGCCCGACCTCAAGGCGCTCGGACTGTCCACAGAGGAGGTCGAGCGGTGAAGGGCAAACTCGCCTGCGCCGTGCTGATGGCGCCGTTCTTCCTCCTGCTCGTCACGGTCTTCCTCGTCCCGACCGGCACCGCGATCTGGCTGAGCTTCTTCGCGCAGGACCAGCCGGGACTCGGGTTCGGCGCGGAGAGCACGGTATTCGTCGGCGTGCGCAGCTATGTCGCCGTGCTGAGCGATCCGACCTTCCTCAACGGCCTGCTCACCGTGGTGCTCTACTGCCTGATCTACATCCCGCTGATGGTCGTCGGCGCGCTCGTCCTCGCACTGCTGCTGGACTCCGGCGTCGCCAAGCTGCGCAGCTGGGCCCAGATGGGCCTCTACCTGCCGCACGCCGTGCCGGGCATCATCGCCGCCCTGATCTGGCTCTACCTCTACACCCCCGGACTGAGCCCGATCATCGACCTGTTCGCCAAGGGCGACATCCAGATCAACTTCCTCGGCATCGACACGGTGCTGCCGTCGATTGTGAACATCGCCCTGTGGAGCAACCTCGGCTACAACATGGTGATCTTCTACGCGGCACTGCAGGCGGTGCCTCGCGAAGTCCTGGAAGCCTCGGTCGTCGACGGCGCGGGCCCGGTCAAGCAGGCCCTCCGCATCAAGACACCGCTGGTGCGCGGCGCGATCGTCACGGTCGGCATCTTCACGCTGATCTGGGCGCTGCAGCTGTTCACCGAACCCGTGCTGCTCAGCCAGTCCACGCCGATGATCAGCGCCCGGTTCTCGCCGAGCATGTACATCTACGACGCCGCCTTCACCCGCAACAACTACGGCCTCGCCGCGGCCGCGTCCGTGATCCTGCTGGCGTTCACGGTCGCGTTGTCCTTCGGCGTCACCCGCTGGACGAACAGGAAGGCCGCCTGATGACCCTCCTCGGCCGGACCACGGTGAACGTCGTCATCGGCGTCGCCGTCCTCTACACCCTGCTGCCGGTGCTGTGGCTGCTGCTCGCCGCCACGAAGAACGTCGACGCGCTGTTCCAGAGCGATCTGTTCTCCTTCAGCGACTTCTCGTTCGTCGAGAACGTCAAGAACCTGTTCGCGATGGACAAGGGCCTCTACGGCCGTTGGTACCTCAACAGCCTGCTGTACGCGGTCATCGGCGCGGCGGCCAGCGCGTTCATCTCGATCGCGGCGGGGTACGCGTTCGACAAGTACTCGTTCCGCCACAAGGAAAAGCTCTTCGGCCTGGTGCTCGCTGCCGTGATGGTGCCGCAGACCGTGCTGGCGCTGCCGCTGTACCTGATGGCGTCCGAGGCGGGCCTGGTCAACACGTTCTGGGCGGTGTTCATCCCGGCGCTGTTCAACCCGTTCGGCGTCTACCTCGGCCGGATCTTCTCGCAGGGCTACGTGCCGGACGAGGTGCTGGAAGCCGCCCGCATCGACGGCGCGGGCGATCTCGGCACCTACTTCAAGGTCGCGCTGCGGATGCTGGGACCCGGCATGATCACGCTGTTCCTGTTCCAGCTCACCACGATCTGGAACAACTTCTTCCTGCCCATGGTCATGCTGTCCGACCAGAAGCTCTACCCGGTGAGCCTCGGCCTCTACCAGTGGAACAGCTCGGCCACCGTGTCCCCCGAGTACTACCCGGTGGTGATCATGGGATCGCTGTTCGCCGTGCTGCCGCTGATCCTGGCGTTCATGCTGCTGCAACGGTTCTGGAAGGCAGGCATGACCGCGGGAGCCGTCAAGTGAGGGGCGCGGGCCTCATGTCGGCGGAGGCTACCGCCGCCGTCCTGACGCCCGTGCTCGATGATCTCAAGTCGGTCTGCGAGTTTGGCCCGGTCGTCCAGGATCTCGCTGATCTCCCGGATGTCGACCTGCTCGTCACGGGCTGGGGTTGTCCGCCGATCACCGCCGCCGTGCTGGAACGGTTGCCGAGACTCAAAGCGATCGTGCACACCGCCGGTTCCGTGAAGGGCTTCGTCACGGACGCCTGCTGGGACCGGGGGATCGTGGTGTCGTCGGCCGCGCAGGCCAACGCGCTACCGGTCGCCGAGTACACCGTCGCGATGATCCTGCTGAGCGGCAAACGGGTGCTCGAACGCGCCCGCGAGTACCGTTCGACCAAGCAGATGACCGTGTACGGCGTGCCTGACACCGTCGGGAACTTCGGCGCGACCGTCGGGATCCTGTCCGCGTCGATGATCGGCCGGCGGGTGGTGGAGCTGCTGCGGCCATACGATTTCCACGTGCTGGTGCACGATCCGTTCGTGACCGAAGTGGACGGTGCCGAGTCCGTGAGCCTCTCCGAGCTGTTCGAGCGCAGCGACGTCGTCAGCGTGCACACACCGTTGCTGCCGGAGACCAGGGGCCTGGTGAGCCGCGACCTGCTCGGCCTGCTGCGTGACGACGCCGTCCTGATCAACACCGCCCGCGGCGCCGTGGTCGACCAGGACGCGCTGGTTGAGGAGGTCGGGCGGATCCGGGCAGTGCTCGACGTGACCGACCCCGAGGTGCTGCCCGCGGACCACCCGTTGTGGCGCAACGACAACGTGCTCATCACACCTCACTTGGCCGGCTCGCAGGGCAACGAGTGGGGCCGCCTCGGCCGGCACGCCGTGGACGAGGTCCGCAGGTGGGTCGCGGGGGAGCCGTTCCAGACGCCGGTGCCTGCCGAACGAAGGGAACACATCGCGTGAAGCTGCCAGCCGAGGATCGCGCACTCAGCCCGCACACCGGCCTCACCCGCACCCACTGGGTGGCCGCCGCCGATGGTTTGCTCGAGGCGGCCTGGCGGTACGCGTCCCCTGACCAGGCATTCCTCGACCTGCCCGGCCGCCCCTCGCGCAGCGGCGTGCGCTCCGACGGCCTGGAGGGTTACGCCCGCACGTTCCTCGCCGCCGCCTTCCGCACCGCACACGGCGAAGACCCGCACAACTGGCTGGAGCGCTACGCCGCCGGTCTGGCCGCGGGCACGGCGGGGGAGTGGCCCGCGATCACCGACGTCGGCCAGCCGATGGTCGAGTCGGCCTCGGTCGCGCTCGGCCTGAGGCTGACCAAACCGTGGCTCTGGGACAAGCTCCCCGAGGGCGTTCAAGACCGCGCGGAAGCCTGGTTGCGCGAGTCGCTGAGGCACGTCCCCGCGGCGAACAACTGGTACTTCTTCCCGTACACCGTGGCGTCCTTCCTGGAAGCGGCCGGCCGCGGCGACGACGAGACCCGGCAGGCGAAACACCGGGCGATGGAACTCCTGGAAGGCTGGTACCGCGGCGACGGCTGGTACTCCGACGGCGACGGCCGCGCGTTCGACCACTACAACGGCTGGGCGCTGCACCTCTACCCGGCGCTCGACGCCCACCTCAACGGCCAGCCGGTCACCACACACCTCGCCGAACACCTGAAGAGCTTCCACCTGCTGTTCGGCGCGGACGGCGCCCCGATCTACTTCGGACGGTCGCTGACCTACCGCTTCGCCGCCGTCAGCGCCATCGCTCTCGGCGCCGTTACCGGCGAAACCCCGCTGACCCCCGGACATTCCCGCCGGCTCATCAGCAACACGTTGAAGTACTTCCTCGACCGCGGCTCCCTGACCGACGGTCTGCTCAGCCTCGGCTGGCACGGCCCGCACGAGGCGTCGTTGCAGCCCTACTCCGGCCCCGCCTCGCCGTACTGGGCCTCGAAGGCGTTCGTCTGCCTGCTCGCCGGTCCGGATCATCCACTGTGGACCGCGCAGGAAGAAGGCGACTCCGGCGACCACACGCTTGCGCTCCCCGGCCCCGGGCTGCTGATCCAGCGGCACAACGGCGTCACCAGACTGCACAACCACGGCAGCGACCACGTCCGCCCGTTCGAGGGCGAGCACGCGACCGACGACGACCCGCTCTACAGCCGTTTCGCGTACTCGACCGCCACAGGCCCGACGTCCGCGAAGAACCCGGCCGACAACCACATCAGCCTGCTCATCAGGGGCGACCGCAGCGTGCGGCGGCGCATCCACCCGCTGGACGCGCGGGACAACTGGGCGGCTTCGTGGCATCGGCCAGTGTTCGACGCGAACCAGCCGATGGTGCCGGGCCTGCGGATCGAGAGCGTCACGGCCGTGTGGGACGACCAGGAACTGCGTATCCACCGGGTGATCGGCGCCCCGCCCGGCACACGGGCAGAGCTCACAGGCTGGGCGACCGACCTGCCGAACGCGTTGGTGGCGGTCCGGGGGTGGAGCGGCGAGGAACGGCGAGCCGCTCCGCAGGGCACGGCGTTCACCACCAACGCGAGCATCCCCGTGCTGACCGCCGACATCGAGGGAACGGTGACGCTCGCGGCGGTGGCGGTCCTCGGCGGGACGGCGCAGGAGATCGACTGGGACGCCCGCGTCGACGAGGTGCTCAGGCTGACTCTCGACGCACCAACGTTGTCGGCAGGATGAGCGACGTCGGCGTGTCCCCGTCGATCAGCCGCAGCAGCATCCGGGTCATCTCCCGCCCGAGCGCGTCGATCGGCTGGCGCACCGTCGTCAACGCCGGCGTGGTGTGCTGGGCGGTCACGATGTCGTTGAACCCCACCACGGCCACGTCCGCGGGCACCTGAAGCCCGCGGGCCGCCAGCACCGACAACGCTCCGGCGGCCATCGCGTCCGAGGCCACGAACACCGCGTCCAGCTCGGGGAAGCGGTCCAGCAGCTCCGACATCGCCTTCGCCCCGCCCTCCTCGGTGAAGTCGCCGTGCGCGACCCGTGAGTCCTCGAGACCGGCCAGCACCACGGCTTCGCGGTAGCCGAGGTACCGGGCCACGCCGACGTGCTGGTCCTGGCCGCCCGTGATCGTCGCGATCCGGTTGCGTCCCAACGAGATCAGGTACTCGACCGCCTCGCGCGCGCCGCCGCGGTTGTCCGCGTCGACGTAGTAGCGCGGTTCGTGGTCGAGGGACCGGCCGCCGTGCACGACCGGTAGTCCGCTGGACTCCGCCAACGCCGACAGCGGGTCGTTCTCCTTCAACGCCAGCAGCATCACGCCGTCCGCCGCCCGTGCCCTGAAGATCCGGGAGAGCCTGGCCCGGCCGCGATCGGACGCGGCCAGCACCAGCTGCAGCTCCAGATCGGTCTCCTCGACCACCGCGTTCACGCCGGTGACGACCTGGGCGAAGAACAGGTTCGCGAACAGGCCCGGGTCGTCGCTGGAGATCGCCAGCACGACCGAACCGCGGCGTTGGCCGGCCAGCGACTGCGCGGTCTTGTTCGGCACGTAGCCGAGCTCGTCAATGGCGCGCTCGACCGCGTCACGGGCCTTGCGGCTCACGTGGGGGGCGTTGTTGATCACCCGCGACACGGTGCCGATCGAGACTCCCGCGTGTTTTGCCACGTCGTCCACGGTCACCGGCCGGTTGTTCATGCCCACAGTGTCGCATCCTCTTTCAGGCTGCCTCACGCCTTGATCGCCCCCTCCATGATGCCGCCGATGATCTGCCTGCCGAACAGGAGGAACACGGCCAGCAATGGCACGGTCGACACCAGCGCGCCGGCGAACATGAGGGTGTAGTCGGTGTAGTAGGTCGTGGAGAGCTGCGACAGCGAGAACTGCACGGTCGGGTTGTCCGCCTCCAGCACCGCGAGCGGCCACAGGAACTCGTTCCACGTGCCCATGAACGTGAACAGCCCCAGCACCGCCGCGCCCGGTCGCAACGCGGGCAGCACGACGGACCAGTAGATCCGGAACGTCGAGCAACCGTCCACTCGCGCCGCCTCGATCAGCTCGTCCGGTATCGCCTTCTCGGCGTACTGGCGCATCAGGAACACGCCGAACGCGGACACCAGCGACGGCACGATGATCGCTTCCAGCCGGTTCTGCCAGCCCAGCTCCACCATGATCAGGTACAGCGGGATGATGCCCATCTGCACCGGGATCATCATGGTGCCGAGGATGACCAGCAGCAGCGCGTTGCGGCCGCGGAACCGCAGCTTGGCGAACGCGAACCCGGCCAGCGAGCTGAAGAACACCACGGAGACCGTCACGACGGCCGACGACAGCGCCGAGTTCCCCATGCCCAGCAGGAAGTTCGCCTGGTCGGCGGAGAAGAGCCTGTCGACGTTCTCCCACAGGTTCGGGCCCGGCAGCAACGGTGGCGGCCAGTCGCCCACGACGTCGTTGGCTCGCGTCGCCACCACGAACAGCCAGTACAGCGGGAACGCGGACAGCACGATCGCCGCGGCCAGCGTCAGCCTGACCATCATCGGCTTCTCCTCGTGATCAGGAAGTTCACCACGGCGAGCAGCGTGATCAGCAGGAAGATGAGCCACGCCACGGCAGAGCCGTAGCCGTAGTCGAAGTCGCGGAACGCCTTCTCGAACATGAACATCGACAGGGTCTGGAACTGCCGGAGACTGCCGCCGGAGATCGCGAAGCCGCCCTGGGCGAAGATCAGTGGCTCGGTGAACAGCTGCACGCCCGCGATCGTCGACATGATCACGGTGAACAGGATCGCCGGCCGGATGTTCGGCACGGTGATGCTGAAGAACTGCCGCACCTTCCCTGCACCGTCCACAGTGGCCGCCTCGTAGAGATCGCGCGGCACCGCCTGCATCGCGGCCAGGTAGATCAACGCGTTGTAGCCCGTCCAGCGCCAGTTCACCATCGTCGCGATCGCCGTCCACGACGACCACCTGTCGGCGTGCCAGTCGATCGGCGTGACCCCGGCCAGGCCGAGCAGGCCGTTCGCCATGCCCGCGTCGCGGTCGAAGATCTGGCTGAACACGATGCCGACCGCCGCGACCGACGTGACGATCGGCAGCAGCACCCCCATCCGCAGGAACGTGAGCCCGCGCAGCTTCTGGTTCAGCAGCGACGCCAGCACCAGCGCGCCGAACAGCTGCGGCACGGTGGCCAGCACGAGCATGCCGACCGTGTTGAGCGTCGCGTTCCAGAAGTCAGGGTCGCTGAACAGCGCTGCGTAGTTGTCCAGGCCGACGAACCCGCCCTGCCCGGCGATGTCCCACTCGTGCAACGACACCCAGGCCGTGTACACGAGCGGGAACAGGCCGAACGCCGCGAAGATCAGGAAGAACGGTGCGACGTAAAGGTACGGCGACAGCCGGTCGGAAAGGGACTTCACTTGACCAGCCGCTTGGCGTCGTCGACGGCCTTGGCCCAGGCCTCGTCCGGAGTCAGCTTCTTCTGCTCCACGGCGGTCAGCGCGTTCACGACCCGGTCGTTGATCGCGATGTTGTCCGGGCCGAGGTAGACGGGCTTCAACGCCTTGACGCTCTCGCCGAAGATCTTCCCGACCGGGGCGTCGTTGAAGTACGGGTTGGTGAACGCCTGCACGGCCGGGTCGTCGATGGCCTGCGGTGACGACGGGAAGTTGTTCTTCGCCTTGAACGCCGAGGTCTGACCCTTCGCGCTGGTGAGGAACTTGGCCAGCTCAGCCGCTTCCTTCTGGTGCGTGCTCTGCTTGGGCACCGCGAGGAACGAACCACCGCGCACCGCGCCGTCGCCCGGCACCCGCGTCACGTCCCACTTGCCCTTGAGTTCCGGCCCCGACTGCTTCTCGATCGTGCCGAGCATCCAGGACGGGCACGGGATCGTGGCGAACGCGCCGTTCTTGAAGCCCGCGTTCCACTGTGGACTCCACTGGTCCACGTTCGCGGACAGCCCGGCCTCGATCATCCGCACGGTCGTGTCCCACGCCTTGCGCACGCCCGCGTTGGTGTCGATCACCAGCTTGTTGGATGTGTCGTAGTACGTGTGGTCACCCTGCTGCATCAGGACGTTCTGGTAGACACCACCGGACGAGTCGAAGAACTTGGCGCCCTTGAACGACTTGCCGACCTCGATGTACTTCTCCCACGTCGGCCAGAGCGCGCCGACCTGCTCGCGATCGGACGGCAGCCCGGCCGCGGCGAACAGGTCCTTGCGGTAGCACATGCCCTGCGCGCCGACGTCCGTGCCGAGCCCGACGATCTTGCCGTCACCCGTCACGGCCTGCTTCCACTTCCACGGCAGGAAGTTCGGCTCGAGCGAAGCGGCGTCGTGCTCGCGCAGGTCCACGAACTGGTCGGGGTTGGCCATGAACTGGACGAGGATGCCCTCCTCCAGCGCCACCACGTCGCCGGCGCCCTTGCCGGTCTGCATCCACTGCTGGAGCTTCGGCGTGTAGTCGCCGAGCTTGCCGATGTTCTCCTCCTTGATCTTCACGCCGGGGTGGGAGGCCTCGTACTCGCGGTAGAGGTCCTCGTACCCGAACTGGCTGAACGTCTTGACGATCAAGGTCGTGCCGTCGCCGGTGGCTTGGGCACCACAGGCCGACAGTGCTGAGAGCGCGCACACGGCGGTCAGCGCGATGATTCTCCTCATGGGGTTACCTCCAGGTCCGGCGGAAGTTCCGGAAGCGATTACGGTCTTTTGAAGTGCTGTGATGTGGCGTACAGTTCGCCGAAATTGGAAGCGCTTACAGGACTGTAACCACGACATCATGCATCTGTGAAGAGGCCACCAATGTCTGTTGGACTCAGATCCACCGCGGCCGTTCTGCCGGTCGTGCTCGTGCTGAGCCTTGCCACCGCGGCGCACGCCGCCGGGTACGAACGCGTGCTGAACGGCTCCTTCGACGCGGGCAAAACCCCGTGGTGGAGCAGCGGGAACACGCCGTCCAAGATCGTCGACGGACGGCTGTGCGCCGACGTTCCGGCTGGGACGGTCAACCCCTGGAACTCGATGATCGGGCAGAACGACGTACCGCTGGAGGCCGGTCAGCCCTACACGCTGAGGTTCACCGCGACCGCCACGAAACCCGTCACGATCCGCGCGGTCGTGCAGTCGGCGCTGAACAAGCCGGCGGCGCTCACCACTGCGCCGCAGACGTTCGAGTTCACCGGGAACTCGACGATCTCGGACATCCACCAGCAGGTGTCGTTCCAGATGGGCGGCGCCACCGAGCCGTACACGCTGTGCGTCGACGACGTCTCGCTGACCGGCGGCGCGATCCCGCCTGGTGGTGGCTGGACCTACGGCTCACCGGTGCGGGTCAACCAACACGCTTACGCAGTCGATGGGCCGAAACGGGCCACCGTCGTCACCACTGCCACAAAACCTCTGCCGTGGCAGCTGAAGGACGCCGCGGGCAAGGTCGTCCGGAGTGGACGGACCGAGGTGCACGGCGCGGATGCCTCATCCGGCGATCAGGTGCACCAGGCGGACTTCTCGCAGTATCGCCGCGCCGGCACCGGCTTCACGCTGGTGGTGGGGGAGGAGGTGTCGGCGCCGTTCGACATCGCGAAGAACCCGTACGAGCAGCTCAGCAAGGACGCGCTGACGTACTTCTACCACAACAGAAGCGGCATCCCGATCGAAGCTTCGCGGGTCGGAGCGGCCTATGCGCGGCCCGCCGGACACCTCAGTGATGCGTTGGTGCCTTGTCTGCCAGGGGTCTGCGATTACTCACTGGACGTGCGCGGTGGCTGGTACGATGCGGGCGACCACGGCAAGTACGTGGTGAACGGCGCCCTGGCAGCGTGGCAGCTGATGGACTCGTACGAGGAGTCTCCGCGCGCCGACGTACTGGACGAGGCGCGCTGGGAAGTCGAGTTCCTGATACGCATGCAAGCGCCGAACGGCATGGTTCACCACAAGATCCATGACCTCGCCTGGACGGCGTTGCCGACCCTGCCGCACCTCGATCCGCAGCCGCGTTACCTGCACGGAGTTTCCACGGCAGCGACGTTGAACCTTGCCGCCGCTGGTGCCCGCTGCGCGCGGGTCATCACCGCGCTGGCGAAGGATTGCCGGACTGCGGCCGAACGCGCGTGGCAGGCTGCGAACGAGAACCCGGCCGTCTACGCGCCACGCGAGGACAACGTCGGTGGCGGCCCTTACGACGACACCGACGTCCGCGACGAGTTCTCGTGGGCGGCGGCCGAGCTGTACGCGTTGACGGGGGACAGGAAGTACCTGGCGCGCATCACCACCAAGCTCACCGCGGCGGGTTTCTCCTGGAAGGACACGGGTGCGCTGGCTGACCTGGCAGTGCTGCGGGTGCCGTGGAGGTTCCCGGTCGCCAAGGTGATCACCGCCAGGATCAGGGTGATCGGCGTTGCGAACGGTTACGTGAAGTCGTTGCGGGAACAGGGCTATCCCGATCCCGCGCCCGGCTACCTGTGGGGTTCGACCAGCTCCACCGCCAACGCGGCGATGATCATGGCGCTGGCGCACGACATCACCCACCTCCCGATGTACCGCGACGCGGTGCTGGAGTCGTTCGACTACCTGCTCGGCCGCAACGCGCTGAACCAGTCGTTCGTCAGCGGCTACGGCGAACGGGCCGCGCACAACCAGCACCACCGCCACTGGGCCCACCAGCTCGACCCCAAGCTGCCCAGCCCGCCCGCCGGGGCGCTCGCCGGTGGACCGAACGCCGGGTTGCAGGACCCTGTGGCCCAGCAGAACCTGCGCGACTGCAAGCCGGCCAAGTGTTACATCGACGACATCGGTTCGTGGTCGACGAACGAGGTCGCGATCAACTGGAACTCCGCACTGGCTTGGGTGGCCGCGTACGCAGATTCCCGTTAACAGAAAGGAGATCCACAATGAGGTGGGTCGTCTGTCTGGCAGCACTGCTGTTCCTGTTACCCGTGCCCGCGCACGCGGCCAATCCGCTCGACCTGACCAGCGGGTTCTACGTGAACCCCAACTCGGCGCCCGCGGTGTGGGCGCGCACCAACCCCGGTGACGTGCGGGCGTCCCGGATCCAGGCGTCGATCGGTTCCCGGCCGATCGCGCGCTGGTTCGGCAACGAGGCGAACATCGGCAGCGTCGTGGCGAGCTACACCGGCGCCGCGGACGGCAACGACAAGCTGCCGGTGCTCGTCGCCTACAACCTGCCCGGCAGGGACGCGTGCGGCGGCCATTCCGGCGGCGGCGCGGGCACCCCGGCCGCCTACCGGACGTGGATCTCCAGCTTCGCGGCGGGCATCGGCACGAAACCGGCGGTGGTCGTGATCGAACCGGACGCGCTGGGCGACTTCGAGTGCATGACCCAGACGCAGATCAACGAACGCAACGCGATGCTCGTCTACGCCACCCAGATGTTCCAGCAGAAGGCACCCAACACCTATGCGTACTTGGACGGCGGCAACGCGGGCTGGGTCGCGGCGGCCACGATGGCGTCCCGCCTGAACGCGGCGGGCGTGCGCAACGTGCGCGGCTTCTCGGTGAACGTGTCGAACTACTACACGACCAGTGCGTCGGTCAGCTACGCCAACTCGGTCGTGTCGGCGCTCGGCACCACATCGCGGTTCGTCATCGACACCAGCCGCAACGGCAACGGCCACAACGGCGAGTGGTGCAACCCGGCCGGTCGCAGGCTCGGCGTCCCCGCGCAGGTCGGCGGCGGTGCGGAGATGCTGTTGTGGGTCAAGACGCCGGGCAACTCCGACGGCGAGTGCGGCATCGCGCCGACGGTGCCCGCCGGTCAGTTCAGCCCGGCGTTGGCCATCAGGTTGATCGACGGCACCTGACCAGAAGAAATCTCTCGGCGTAACGCGGTGGCGGCGGATGGTCGATGTACCGGTGTGCGCATCGCCCTCCTCGCCGCCGCCGCGTTCCTGCTCGCCGCGTGCACTTCGACGCCAGAAGCAGCTCCAACGCAGGCCCCGACGACCCAGACCACCGTCGAGCAGGTGGCCGGGAACGGCCCGAACTGCGCCAATGCCAACTCGTCCGTCGTGGGCAAGGCGCTCGGGCTGCGGTTGCAGGGCCAGCAGGAGACCGTCGAGAAGTCCGTCACGACCTGCAAGTACGTGGGTTCGGGCATGCCGGTCGAGGTGCGGTTCACCACGAACGCGACGGCCAAGTCGTTCGCGCAGGGCAAGCCGGAGAAGGCCAAGGCCATCGACGGCTTCCAGGACGAGGCCTACGAGGCGACGGCCGGCGGTTCGGAGACCACCCAGCACACGGTCGCCGCGCGCAAGGGCAAGACGCAGGTCGAGGTCGTGTCACCCGCGGGCGTCGAGCCGTCGAAGAAGCTGATCGGCGAGTTGCTCGGCCGGATCTAGACAGTGTGCGTCTGAACAGCGCCGGAACGCATGGGCACGTCGAAGAAGGACAGTATGCGCGCGCCTGGCGCCAGCCAGGGGCGCAGCAGTTCGTGTGCACGGCTGGGATCGCGGTGGAACAGGCCGACGCGCACGGCGAAGACCAGGTCGAACCGCCGGTCGCCGAGGTTCATGTCCTCCAGCGACGCGATGAGGAACTCGGCCTTGCCGGACGCGACGTACGGGGCGTTGCGGCGGGTCGCGGCCTCGACCATCTTCGTGGAGCGGTCGATCGCGGTGAGGGTGCCGGTGTCGAGCAGCTGGCACACCATCGTGGCGGCCACGCCCTGACCGCAGCCGATCTCCAGCACCCGCTCGTCCGGCCGGATCGCGAGTTGGTCGACCACACCCCTCAGGCGCTCGCTCATGGTCCACATGATGCGTCAGCACGGCGAGCGGGGCCACTACCGCGACCCCGCCCATGAGCGCTACCCAAGACCGCCCAGGTTGACCATCCAGTTGATGCCGTACTTGTCGGTGAGGTCGCCGTACTCGTCGCCCCACATCTGCTTCTCCAGCGGCGTACCGACCTTGCCGCCGTCGGCGAGCTTCTCGAAGTACGTGCGGAGCACCTCCTCGTCGCCCGACAGGGACACGGTGATGGTGTCGCCGGGGTTGTACCCCATGCCGGGCGGCGTGTCGGAGGCCATGATCGTGTAGCCGGCCTCGGTCTCCAGCTGCGCGTGCATGATCTGGTCTGCCTGCGGCGTGTCCTGCATGCCGAACTCGCCGAACGTGTTGATCTTCAGCTCGCCGCCGAAGACCGAGTGGTAGAACTCCATGGCTTCACGGGCGGAGCCGTCGAAGCGGAGGTACGGGTTGAGCCGAGTGGCCACCGGGATCGCTCCTTAGAAGAGACGGACCCGAATCCTCGCAAACCCTTGGCATGCCTACAACTTGAAGTTGTCCAAGAAGAAGTTCTACTCCGTGACTCCGGGGTCACCCTGAGCGACCTTGCCTGTGTACATGAGTGTGGCTTCGGGCGTTAGTGGGTGGAACGTTCCGGCGCGCACGTCGCGGTAAGCGCGTTCCAGCGGTGAACGCTTGAAGAACGACCGTCCACCCAGGACCTCCATCGCGATGTTCACGACCTCGATCGCTTCCACGACGGCCTGGCGCTTGGCGAGCATCACCGTGACGGTCGACTCGGCGTTGGCCGTGTAGTCGTCACCGAGATCCTCGATCGATCCCATCAGCGACCACCACGCGGTGCGCAGCTTGTAGTCCATCAACCCGATCTGCCGCACGGCGTTCTTCGACGTCGACCGCACGGCCACGTCCCGCGCGCCCGAGGCGATGCCGTAGTACGTCGCCCCGCACACCGGCGCGAAGTGGACGACCGCGGCGAACAACGGCGCGCCGAACTCGCCGTAAGGCCGTCGTGCCGCGATCTTCTCGGCCGGGATGAACACGTCCTCCAGCACCACGTCGTGGCTGGCCGTGCCGCGCATGCCGAGCGTGTCCCACGTTTCCTCGATGCGCACCCCGTCCGCGTTGAGCGGCGCGCTGAAGTGCAGCACCTCCTCGCCCAGGACGGCGGACGTGGCCACGACGTTCGCGCGCGGCGACTGGCTGCAGAACGCCTTGCGCCCGGAGATCAGGAAACCGCCGTCCACCTGCGTCGCCGTGGTCGTCGGCCACAGCCAGTCCGACCCGCCGCTGGTCGCGATGACCAGGCCTTCCGCGGCCACACGCCGCAGCACGCCCTCCGCGTCCGGCGCGCCCTTGCGTCTGCGATATCCCTGCATCAGCGTCAGATACAGGTGCATCGTGACGGCCAGCGCGGTCGCACCGTCGTGCCGCGCGAGTTCGGCCTGCGCGTAACAGATTTGGCGCATCGTGGCGCCGAGCCCGCCCAGTTCCTCGGGTACGGCCAACGCCAGATAGCCCTCCTCGCGCATGGCCTCGTACGCCTCGGCCACGAACGTCGCGTCGCGGTCGTGCTCTCCGGCATGGGCTGCCGCGATCGCGCCGATGCGGGCGGCCATCTCCGCGAACTTCGCGTCGTCGTCTCTGGTGACAGTCGGGAACGTGCTGGTCACCCGCGGTGTTTCAAGAGTTGTCATGCGACGAACGTAAGAACAGAAGAGCCCCGCAGGTAGTTCTGAAAGTGAACCGGACGGCGGTAACGAAACACCCGCGACGACGGAGACTTTCCCTGTGAGGACGTATGCGCAGTACTGCCCGATCGTCCGCGCCGTCGAGGTGCTGGGCGACCGGTGGACGTTGCTGATCGTGCGGGACATGCTCGTCGGTGCCTCGCGCTTCAACGAGCTGTCCCGCGGCCTGCCGGGACTCTCGCGCGCCCTGCTGTCCCGCCGCCTGAGGCAGCTGGCCAACGCCGGCCTGGTGACCCGCACCGGTGACGGCTACGCGCTGACGCCGGCCGGGCTCGCCTTGCGCCCCTTGGTGTTCGGCCTCGCCGACTGGGGTGCCCGGTACGCGTTCGGCGACCCGCGCGCCGACGAGCTCGACCCCGAGGTGCTGATGTGGTGGATGCACGGCCGCGTCGACACCGGCACGCTGACCCGCCGCGCCAACATCGAGTTCCGCATCAACGACCGCCACCGCACGTTCTGGCTCGTGGTCGAACCCGGTGACGCCTCCGTCTGCTACACCGATCCGGGCCTGGAGGTCGACGCGGTGCTGGCATCCGACCTCGCGACGCTCTACCGGGTGTGGGAGGGGGAGTTCGAACTGCTCGACGCCGTGCGCGCGGGCACGGTCGAGCTGACCGGCACGCGCTGGGTGGTGCGCGGCCTGCCGGACTGGCTCAAGCTCAGCCCGGTCGCCGAGCACGTCCGCGCGGCTCGAGAGGGCTGACCAGCGCGAACAGGTTCCGCCGAAACTTTTTGAAGATTTTCTGGGCCGATTGTCGATCCGGTGTCGTGGCCGTTCGACGCATCAGTGGAAGGACACCACAGCCCAGGAGGAACCCGAGATGACCGCCACGACCGTTACCGCCGCCCCTGCTACTCGCAAGATCGCCGTCGGCCGCTACGCCACGATCGTCACCCGCGTGCTGATCGGCCTGCTGTTCACCACGACCGGCTTGAACGGGTTCCTGAACTTCATGCCCGCGCCGGATCCGAGCACGATGGCGCCCGCCGGAGTGGCGTTCACCGCCGCCCTCTACGCGACGGGCTACATGCTGCAGCTGGCCTCGGGTGTCCAGCTCGTCGCGGGCGTCCTGCTGGTCGCCGGCCGGTTCGTGCCGCTGGCCCTGGCGATCCTGGCGCCGATGGTCGTGAACATCTTCCTGATCCACGTGTTCCTGGAGCCGTCGGGGCTCGGGATCGCGATCGTCGTGGTCGCCGCCGAGATCGGTCTGGCGTGGGCGTACCGCGACAAGTTCCGCCCGATGCTGCAGGCCCGCTAGACCAGTGCTCTGGTAGCCTCACAACGAAAAATCCCCCGC
>NZ_JBSGXZ010000029.1:0-119310 GCF_053610285.1 Lentzea sp. NPDC054927 | reverse complement strand
GTGGTCGCCCGCATCGACGCCCGCTCGCACCTGCGGCGGATCGCCGGCGCGCTGGCCAAGATGCACAGCACCGACCGCGACCTGCTGCTGCTGGTGTCGCTGGCCGGTCTGAGCGTGCAGGAGGCCGCGGAGGCCCTCGACCTGAACCCCGGCACCGCACGCTCCCGGCTGCACCGCCTGCGCGCCAAGCTGAAGGAAGTGGAACATGCGTGACGTGCTGGACGACGACCTCGCGGAGCTCTACCCGGTGCGGGGCGCCGACGACGTGCGGCTCGCCCGGTTGCGCGAGCAACTCTTCACCGAGAAGCCCCGGTCCCGGTCACGGCGCTGGGTCGGCATCGCGGCCGCGGCCGTCGCGGTGGTGATGATCACCGGTCTCGTGGTGACGCTGCGGCCCGAGTCACGGGACGCGCCCGCCACGTTGCCGGTCGTGCCCGCCAGGTCGTTGCTGGAGGCGGCGACCATGCTGGAGACCGCGGAGCAGCCGACCTCGGGGTTCCAGCACGTCAAGTACGTGCTCTGGCAGCAGATCGACGGCAGGGACGGCTGGGGGATCACGGACGTCCAGTTCCAGTACGACGCCTGGATGCCCGTCGGCAAGGGCGAGACCGTGGTGATCTACCGCAGGCCCACCGGCGAGCGGCGCGCGATCGCGGGCGAGCAGGCACCGCTCGACGTCCTCGTCGACGGGAGCCGCGGCCCCGTGCTGTGGTTGACGTTCTGCGCGGCCGCCCCGTGCCAGGAGGAGAGCCTCACGCTGCCACCGAACGCCACGACCGCGGCGGACAAGCTGTTCCGCTCCTCGTACGCGCTGCTGTCCCCGTTCACCACGAACAAGGAGAAGGCGGCGATCTACCGCATGCTCGCCGAGTCTCCCGAGATCCGCTGGGACAACGGGAAGGTGTCGGTGGAGGGCGGCAAGACCGAGTTCACCATCGATCCCGCGACCGGCAAGGTCTCCGGCGCGGAGGACCCGATGGTGGTGTCCGGCGGAGGAAAGCTGTCCATCGCCATCACCTACGACTGGGTCGCTCAGCGACCGTCGTAGGACCGCGGCAGGTACCAGGCCAGGGCGGCGCGCAGCTCGGCGACATCACGCTCGCGCCGCCGCCTGGTCCGTTCGTGGGCGATCGGGAACACCCGCACACCGCCGTGATGCGCGCCGAAGAAGCGGCGCGGTGCCGGGTCCTTCAGCCAGACGACGACCCACGGCCGTTTCTTGTGCGGCACGACGCGCACCCGTGCGAGCTCGTACCACCAGTACTGGTGGAACTTGCCGTTGCGCGTGGTCGCGATGCCCTCGCGGCTGATCTCGATCACGACCTTGCGGCGTGCGGCGGCACCGAAGTACCGCGCCGCCCGCACGACCAGGACGCAGAACGCGGCCAGGGCGAGCAGCTGCGTGGCGCCGTTGGCCTTGGCGGCCGGGTCGGCGATCGCGGCGGCCAGCAGCGCGGCGGCGAGGTTGGTGATGCCCCACGCGACCGGCACGACCCGCGACGTGGAGAACGTCGCCGCGGCCGGGGTCATCGGTGCGGGCAGCTTCGAGGTCGGCGGCTTCGGCGTGACGACCTGCGAGAGCAGGCGCGTCACCTCGGCCGGTTCCGGGCGCTTGGCCGGGTCGCGGTGCATGCACTTCTGCACCAGCGGCCGCAGCGCCTTGGGCACCCCTTCGATGTCCGGTTCGCCGTGTGCGGCCTTGTACAGCAGCGTCGCCGTCGGGCCCTCGCCGAACGGGCCCTTGCCCGTCGCCGCGTAGACCAGCACGGCGCCGAGCGCGAAGACGTCGGACGGCGCGTTGACGTCCTGGCCGGTGATCTGCTCGGGCGAGAGGAAGCCCGGCGTGCCGAAGACCATGCCGGTCTCGGTCAGCGCGGTGTGCTCCATCGCGCGCGAGATGCCGAAGTCGATCACGCGCGGCCCGTCGGCGCCGAGGAGCACGTTGGACGGCTTGAGGTCGCGGTGCACCAGCCCGGCGCGGTGGATCGCGGTGAGGGCGTCGGCGAGGCCCTCGGCCAGCCGGCGCAGGTGGTGTTCCGGCAGCGGGCCGTGCCGTTCGATCGCCTCCTGCAGCGTGGGGCCGGGCACGTACTCCGTGGCCATCCACGGTCGCGCCGCGCGGGTGTCCGCGTCCACGACCGCCGCCGTGCCGGCGCTGCCGACCGCGCGGGCCATCTGCACCTCGCGGCGGAACCGCTCGCGGAAACGGGGGTCGTCGGCGAGCTCCGCACGGGCCACCTTGACGGCGACCTGGCGTCCGTCGCTGCCTTGCCCCAGGTAGACCGTTCCCATGGCACCACGACCAAGCCTGCCCAAGAGCAGGTAGTCGCCTATGCGTTGTGGTTGGTCCACCTTCACCGGATCGAGGGTAGCGGGAGTTGGGCGTCAATCCTCACATCTGAGTAGATCTACGTATCGTTGTCGCCCATGGGCCGGACCCGCTTGTACCGCAACGGCGAACTCGTGGACCGCGACTTCCCGGTCTCCGACGTCGCGCGCCACCTCGAAGATCCGTCCGCGGTCGTGTGGTTCGACCTTTGCGCACCATCGGAAACCGAGATAGGTCTGCTGCGCGACGAGCTGGGACTGCACGAGCTCGCGATCGAGGACGCCATGGCCGAACGCCAGCGCCCCAAGGTCGACCGTTATCCCACCCACCTGTTCCTGAGCGTGTACGCCGTCTCATATGGCGACCACGAGATCAAAACGTGTGAGGTCGACGTCTTCGTCACCAAGAACGCGTTGGTGACCGTCCGGGAGAACGAGTCGTACGACCTCGCGGGCATGCAGCGCCGCTGGGACGCCGCGCCCACGCTGGCGGACAGCGGTGTCGGTTTCCTGTTGCACGGCCTGCTCGACGACGTCGTGGACGGCCACTACGCGGCGGCCCAGCAGCTCGACGACGACATCGAGGCGCTGGAGGACCGCATCTACCAGGAGAAGCCTCACGTCGGGCGCAGGGCCCTGCAGCTGCGGCGGGCTCTGGTGCAGCTGCGGCGGGTCGCGTTGCCGATGCGCGAGGTGCTGGGCTCGCTGGTGCACCGCGAGCACGACGTCGTGGACGACGTGATGATGCCGTACTACCTGGACGTCAAGGACCACGCGCTGTTCACCACCGAGCTGACCGAGTCGATGCGCGAGCTGGTCACGAACCTGCGCGAGGCCGAGGTCGCCGTGCAGGGCAACCGGCTGAACTCGATCATGAAGAAGGTCACCAGCTGGGCCGCGATCATCGCCGTGCCCACCGCGATCTCGGGCTTCTACGGCATGAACGTCCCTTACCCCGGCTATGAGCAGAGATGGGGCTTCTGGGTGGCCACGCTGGGCATCTTCGGCCTCTCCTACATCCTGTACGTCATGTTCAAGCGTCGCGACTGGCTGTGAGGACCGCTTTCCGATGAAGATCCACCTGACCCGTCAGAACGAGCTCGCGATCATCACGATCGACGCCCCGCCGTTGAACCTCTACGCGCTGGACCTCGACGCCGAGTTCCACGACGCGTTGGACGAACTGGGCGACGCACGGGCGTTGCTCGTCAACGCCACCGGACGAGTCGTGTCCGGCGGTGTCGACGTGTCGCTGTTCGCGGCCCAGGAGTACCGCGAGGACGCACAGGCGTTGTTCGACCGCATGCTGCTGCTCCCCCAACGCCTCGCCTCGCTGCCGATCCCGACCGTCTTCGCCGCGCACGCCCTGTGCCTGACCTGGGCGTTCGAGCTGGCGGTGGCGTGTGACCTGATCCTCGCCGCCGAGAGCGCGCGCTTCGGGCTGGTGGAGAAGGTCGTGGGCCTCACGCCGACGATGGGCGGCACGCAACGCCTGGCCGCTCGCGCGGGCGTGGGTCGCGCGAAGGAGTTCGTGATGACCGGCGACCTCTACGACGCGGCGACCCTCGAGCGCTGGAACGTCGTCAACCGCGTGTTCCCTGACGAAGGTTTCGCGCTGGCGGCCGAACAGTTCGCTTTGTCTCTCGCAGTCGGCCCAACGCAGGCACACTTTGCGACCAAACAGGTGCTCGCACATTTCGAGAACGGCGGCGTCCCGCAGGCGGACGCTCACGTCACCACCATCGCGTCGGCGTTGTTCGAAACCGAGGACCTGCCACGCGCTGTGCACAGCTTCCTCACGGACGGTCCCGGCCGCGCGACATTCCTGGGTCGCTGATCTCACACATCAAAGAATCATATGGCTCGGTGATAAAACCGTGATCTACCTGCTCACACGGATGGAGTATTCCCTACCGGCAGGAAGATGACCTTGGGGCACAAGGAGATCCGCTTGACTCCTCCCGTCCGTCCGTGCAGTGTGCTGACCGTTCAACGGCCCCCGTACGACTCCGTCGCACGAGTTTTGTACACATTCCGCAACGGCCGACGACACAATTAACGAGCGGTTCACGGTCCCCCGTCGTGAGCGCGCGTGGAGGTAGAACCAGCCGTGAAATTGAGATTGGCCGTGCTGCTGACCGGTGGTGTCATCACGCTGGCCGCCTGTTCCCCAACCAAGGCGGCCCAGCCGACACCGGTAGCCGAGAGCACCAGCGCCACCTCGACCAGCACGTCCAGCAGTTCCGCCGCCCCGAGCAGCAGCTCGGCGGCACCCACCAGCTCCACGACCAAGTCCGCCACCAACGGCCCGGTGAAGCCGCCGAACCCCGGCACCCCCGCGCCGGCCGGTTCCCCGGGCTGGAAACTCACCCAGGGCAACACCGGCCTGGCCGCGCACGGCCTGAACTGCGACTCCCTGCCCGTCTACACCGGCCCCGGTTCCCCCGGCGCGGGCACGGTGATCTCGGGCAAGCGCATCGAGCAGTCCCTGACGCTCTTCGCGGGCAACATCACGATCGAGAAGTCGTGCATCCGCCCCAACCGCCTCGACGAAGCCGCCCCGCTGGTCACCACCAACGGCCCGTGCGGCAGCAACTCCTGCCAGGTCACCGGCGCCCCGGTGACCATCCGCGACTCGAACATCGACGGCTCGAAGCTCTCCGCGTCGACGATCGCGAAGTCCTGCGCCTTCCTGGGCGTAGGCACCCTGCAGCGCAACTACATCAGCGGCATGGGCTCCGGCATCTGCTTCTACAACACCGGCAGCTCCCTCAACGGCCTCGCCGAGGGCAACTACGTCCGCGGCCTGCGCACCGCCGGTGACGCGCACAACGACGGCGCCACCGTCCGCGACTTCCCGCTGGACCGCAACGCCGGCCGCACCCTGACCTTCCGCAACAACCGCATCGACTGCTCCACCGGCCAGGACACGGGCGCCCTGTTCATCCAGACCTACGGCGGCGACATCGACAACGTCACCGTCGAAGGCAACCTGCTGGAGGGCGGCGGCTACCAGCTCGGCCTCGAGTCGAGCCACGGCAACCAGTACGGCCGCAACATGAAGTCCATCAACAACCGCTTCACCGGCAGCGGCTGGGGCGCGGCCTACGTGACCGCGAACGGCGTCGGCTACAAGTGGGCCGTCTGGCAGGACAACTTCCTGCTGGACCCGAACGCGCCGGACGCCAAGGGCAAGGCCGCGGGCACTCCTTAGCCCCCGGTACTCCGCAAGGGACAGTGCAGGTGCCCGCGGAACCTCTCCCGAACAACACGGGAGGGTTCCGCGGGCACCGGCGCACCAGGCGGCACCACCGGTCCGGCCGGGCCATCTTCCTGTTCAGCTGAGCGGCGTGCTGTGGGGGCTAGGCGTTGTCACGGTGCTTCAGCCACCGCGAACTCAGCGAATCCCAAATCGCCTGGTACCTCTCGAACATCTCCCGGACCCGCTCCACCTCCACCTCATCAACCGGCGTAGACGCGATGTAGTACGAAAGATCGTCCTCCAGCCGGTGGAACTGGTAGCTGGCCTCCTCCATCAGCACCCACAGCGACCGCCACGCGAAAAACGGCTCCAAAGCGGACACCACGGTCACCACCGCGACGAGTGAGAACGCCGTGCCGGTCCACGGGTCCAGGTTCTGCAGCCCCAGGATGATCGTCGAGGCCGCCGACAGCACCAGCGTCGTCAGCCTGACCACAACGGACTTCCAGCGGAACCGATGCTTCCGGGCCCGCGCATACGCGTGGCCGCGTTCGATCTGGGAGCGGACGTGGTGGGCCAGTTCGAGCGGCTTCAGGCCGGACGGCAAGTCGGTCACGCGCCGCAGAATAGTTTCCGGGTACGTTCGCCCGCGTGCAGTTCGACGGACCGAGAACATTGCTGGCCGTTCACGCCCACCCCGGCGACGAGTCGACCACGACCGGGGGCATGCTCGCCCGCTACGCCAGGCAAGGTGCCAGGACCGTGGTGGTGACGTGCACCAACGGCGAGTTCGACGACGCGTTGAGCGGTGCCACGCCTGGCGAGGTCGGGCATCACCCCAAGGCCGTGGCGGCGCATCGGAGGGCCGAGTTGCACGCGGCTTGTGACGCGTTGGGCATCTCGGACCTCGAACTGCTGGGATATCACGACTCCGGGCACCTCGGTGAGGTGCCGCAGGGCGGGCTCTGCACGATTCCGGTGGAGACCGCGGCCGGCCGGCTCGCCGCTCTGATCGAGCACTATCTGCCTCAGGTCGTGGTCACCCACTACAGCTCGCACCGCGACCACATGCACGTGATCCGGATGGCCAAGCTCGCCGTGTACCGCACGGGCATCCCGGCCAAGCTCTACCTCACGGCCAAGGACGGGTCGACCACGATCGACATCAGCGAGGTCGTGGACGTGAAGCGGCAGGCGTTGCGGTGTCACGCCAGTCAGCAGGTGCACGGGGCGTTCGGCTTGGAGGAGCACTACTTCCGTGCGCTCGACACGACCGACGCGCCGCTGCCGGAGACCGATCTGTTCGCCGGCATCACCACCAGCGGGCCGGATCTGCCGCGCTGGTGAGACCTTGGGGCGTTCGCCGTTCACGACGAACGCCCCCGCAGGCCTTTAGACCGGCAGTGCGGAGAGCAGGCCGCTCGCGAGGTCGCTCGCCTGGGCGAGGAGGCCGCTGGCCTGGTGCACGAGTCCGCTGACGAGTTCCATGATTCCGGCCACGGTGGAGACCTCCCGGCAAGACCCGGCGGGCTGGTCCCACCGGGTGTTGCCGGGAATCAAAGCGCTAGCACAACAATCTCGCGCGCCCTGTCACACCATTGAGCTAAATGGACTGTCTTAAATGGACTAGCGACGGCCCAGTGACGTGCAGGTGAAGCCCGCGCGGCGGATGACGTCCGGGTCCAGGATGTTGCGGGTGTCGACGACCACGGGCTGGCGGACGGTCTCGGCGAGGCGAGCCCAGTCCAGCGAACGGAAGTCCGGCCACTCGGTCAGCACGATCAGCGCGTCGACGTCCTTCGCGGCCTGGTACGGATCGTCCACAACGGACACCGCGCCCAGGTCCCTGCCGCCGGACAGCGCCGGGTCGTAGCCCACCAGGTCGGCACCGGCCTGCTTCAGCATCGCCGCGACGGCCAGCGACGGCGAGTCGCGCAGGTCGTCCGTGCCTGCCTTGAAGGTGAGGCCCAGCAGTCCCAGTCGCACGTGGGACAGCGAGCCGCCGCGCTTGCCGGTGACGGCCAGGCGGACCTTCTCGACCATCCGCTGACGCTGGCGCTCATTGGTGTCGATGGTGGCGCGCAGCAGGCGGAACTCGAAGTCCGCGGCGTCGGCGACCTGGAGCATCGCGTGCGTGTCCTTGGGCAGGCACGAACCGCCCCAGCCGGGGCCGGGGTTCAGGAACGCCTGGCCGATGCGCTTGTCGTAGCCCATGCCCTCGGTGACGTCGGTGATGTTCGCACCGAGCCGCTCGCACAGCTCCGCGACCGCGTTGACGTACGAGAGCTTCATCGCGAGGAAGCAGTTCGCCGCGTACTTGACCATCTCTGCCGAGGCCGCGTCGGTCAGCACCGTCGGCGCGCCGAGACGTGCGTACAGGGCGGCGACGCGCTCGGCGGCGTCCTGCTGGTCGCAGCCGACGACGATCCGGTCCGGGTTCAGGAAGTCGTGCACGGCCGAGCCCTCGCGCAGGAACTCGGGGTTCGACACCACAGCGACATCGTCACGGCGCAACAGCTCTGCGGTCCGCACCGCCGTGCCGACCGGGACCGTGGACTTGTTCACGATCACGCAGCCGGACGGGAGCAGGTCGCGCGTCTCGTCCACAACGGACTCGACCGCCGTCAGGTCCGCGATGCCGCCGACGCCCATCGGCGTTGGCACGCAAAGGAAAACCACCTCGGCGTCGGCCACCGCGGCGGACGCGCCGAGCACGAACGACAGGCGGCCGGACGCGATGCCCTCCGCCACCAGCTCGGCGAGGCGCGGTTCGAGGATGTCGACCTCGCCGCGCGACAGCCGTTCGATCTTGCCCGCGTCGACGTCCGCGCACACCACGCGGTGGCCCAGCGACGCGAGGCAGGCGCCGGTGGTCAGGCCGACGTAGCCGGTGCCGACGACCGCGATCCTTCTGACGAACATCATTCTCCCGTTCGGTTCACGGCGAACGCGCGGAGCACGGCGTCGTCGCTCACGTCGATCATCTTGTTGCCCCACTGGTCGGAGCCGGCGCCGAGCTCAGGCCTGCCGTCGGGGAACGGGCCGCGCGAGGCGAAGCCGGTGAGCCCGTCGAACACCGCCACGTAGTTCTCGGCCTGCGGGCGCCAGTCCAGTTCCGCCTCGCAGCGGCGGCGGCCCTCGAAGCCGAGGCGGCCGCGGCGTTCCGCGTCGTCGAGCAGGTCGAGCAACGCCGTGGTGAACGCCTCGACGTCACCCGGCTCGACGAACACGGCGCAGTCACCGGCGGACACCACGGTCTCCTGCAACCGGTACGTGACGACCGGCAGCGCGTAGGCCATGTACTCCATGGTCTTGTTCATAGTGGACACGTCGTTCAAAGGCGACAACGGATCCGGGCCGAGACCGGCGGAGGAAGTGGACAGGTACCGGGTGATCTGTTCGGGCCCAACCCGTCCGGTGAACTCCACGTACGGATCGAGTCCCCAGGCCGTGGCCTGCTTCTTCAGGTCTTCGAGGCAGTCGCCGAAGCCCAGCAGCGCGAACCGGACGTCGGTGCGGCCGCGGTCGAAAACGACCCTCTTCGCGACTTCCAGCACACCGTCGACGCCGTCCTGCGGGCCCATGATTCCCAGATAGGCCACCAGATGTTTGCCGCCGCGTCGGAGCTCGTCCACGCCCTCGACAGGCCGCATCACGGTGGTGTCCGGGCCGGAGCGCACGACGGAGGTGTGCTCGGGCGGCACGGAACCGCGCGTCCACGCGATCTTCTGGTATGAGGTGTTGGTCGACGTCACCCGGTTGGCCGTGCGGAACGTCCGGCGCTCCAGCCACTTCAGGATCCGGTACTGCAGCTTGCCCGCGACACCCTTGGGCTCGCCGAACCGCGAGAGGAACACCTCGGGGTTGAGGTCGTGGTGGTCGAAGACGAACTTCACGCCACCCAGCCGCCACAGCAGCGCGAGCGCCCAGTACGTGTCCGGCGGGTTGCACGCCTGCATGACGTCGAACCGCCTGCGGGCACGCACCTTCACGCTCAGCAACGCCGTGCGCACCCAGCAGTACAGGAATTCCCACGCATAGCCCAGCGCGCCTTCCGCCTGGGGCGGCGGAGCGTACTTGTAGATGTGCACTCCGTCGAGGAGTTGGTAAGCGGGATCACCCGGACCCTTGGGGCAGATCACCGAAACCTCGTAGCCGGCGTTGGTGAGAGCGCGGCATTCCAGCCACACCCGGCGGTCCAGCGGCACGGGGAGGTTCTGCACGATGATCAACACGTGCGGCGATGACGTCACGCCTTGGTTCTCGTTCCGGAGGGCGAAACGGTTACACCTTCGGTCATTCTCGTAACGGTGGTTCCGGGACACTCGATGTAGCGGGCACAAGCCAAATGCGAGGAGCGGGTTGTGGAACGGTCACCTGTCGCGGTGGTCATCGTCACGTACCAGAGCGAACAGGTCATCGAGGGGTGCCTGACCTCGCTGCCGGACGACGTGAAAGTGATCGTCGTCGACAACGCTTCCGCCGATAACACCGTGAGTGTGGTCGCCGCCACACGACCGGACGCACAAATCATCCGGAATCCTGTCAACGGAGGATTCGCGACGGGTGTGAATCTCGGCATCAAAGCAGCGGTCGGCCACGACGTTCTCGTGCTCAACGCGGACACCCGCCTGAACCCCGGCGCGATCGAGACGTTGCGCGCCGCGGACAAGCCCATCACGGTGCCGAAGCTCCTCAGCACGGACGGGTGGGTGCACTACTCGCTGCGCCGCGAGCCCACGTTGCGCACCTCGCTCGCCGAAGCGCTCCTCGGCGGCGTCCGGGCAGGCCGGATGGGTCTCGGCGCGACGGTGTTCGGCGACAAGCACTACGAGGGCGCCTGTCACGGCGAGTGGGCGACCGGGTGCGCGTGGCTCATCAAGCGCGAGGCCATCGAGAAGCACGGCCTTTTGGACGAACGCTATTTCCTCTATTCGGAGGAAGTCGAGTACATGCTGCGCGCCGGTGGCGTGTGGTTCGAGCCGCGGGCGATCGCCACGCACATCGGCGGCGAGTCGAACACGAACCCGCGGTTGTGGGCGTTGCTGGCCGCGAACCGGGTCCGCCTGCACCGCGAACGGCACGGCAGGTTCGCGGCGATCCTCATGTGGCTCGTCGTGCTGCTGAACGAAGGCCTGCGCTTCCGCACGCCCAAGAACCGGGCGGCTCTGAAGGGACTGTTCCGGATGCGGAAGTGGCCGGAGGAAGTGGCCTCGGAGGGACCGGCCTACCTGTGCTTCTCAGCGCAGGACTGGTGGTACCACAACCGGGCGCACTCGGACTTCCAGCTGCTGCGCCGGGTCGCCAAGCACCGCAAGGTGCTGCTGGTGAACAGCATCGGCCTGCGCATGCCGTCACCCGGCAAGAGCACCCAGTTCCTGCGCCGGATCCTGCGCAAGGCCAAGAGCGTCGCGATGCTGGTGCGCCGGCCGATCCCCGAGACGCCGAACTTCTACGTGATGACGCCCGCTCCCCTGCCGTTCTACGGCAAGCCGTGGCTGCGCAAGCTGAACTCCGTCCTCGTGCGGACTCAAGTTCGCGCCGTGTGCTTCTTCCTGCGGATGGGCACGCCGGTCGTCGTGGCCACCATCCCCACGGCGTGGGACGTCGTGCAGCCCATGAAGACCAAGGGCCTGATCTTCAACCGCTCGGACCGGCACTCGGCGTTCCCCGAGGCCGACCAGGGCACCATCGCCGCACTGGAGAACCAGCTGCTGTCCAATTCGGACACCGTGCTCTACGTGAGTCGCGCACTGCAGGAAGAGGAATCCGCGCTGACCGGTGAGCGCGCGCACTTCCTGGACCACGGCGTGGACGTCGACCACTTCACCCGGCGCACCGAACTGCCCGCCGACATCGCGTCGATCCCGGGGCCGCGCATCGGGTTCTTCGGCAGCCTCGACGACTACCTGGTGGACTTCGACCTGATCGAGAAGGTCGCGCAGGAGTTCCCCGAGGCCTCCGTCGTGCTGATCGGCGACGCCACCTGCTCGATGGAGCGCTACGAGAAGTACCCCAACGTGCACTGGCTGGACTTCCGGGCGTACGAGCAGATCCCCGGCTACGGCTCAGGGTTCGACGTGGCGCTGATGCCCTGGCTCGACAACGACTGGATCAAGCACGCGAACCCGATCAAGATGAAGGAGTACCTGGCGCTCGGCCTGGCCGTGGTGTCCACGGACTTCCCCGAGGTGGAGCGGTACTCCGACGTCATCCGGATCGCCTCCGGCCACGACGACTTCATCGACCGGATCCGGCTCACGCTGAAGGACGGCGGCCTGAAGACCCCGGCCGACCGGCGTGCGGCCGTGCTGACCGCGTCGTGGGACTCCCGTGCCCGTGAACTGATGCAGCTCGCAGAGGACCGGTAACCCACATGTGCGGAATCGCAGGCATCAGACGGTTCGACGGCGCGCCCGTCTCCCGTGAGCTGCTCGCCGAGATGGCGAAGCGGCTGCACCACCGCGGCCCGGACGACAGCGGGTTCTGGTCGGACGGCTCGATCGGCTTCGCCCACACCCGGCTGTCGATCATCGACCTGGCCGGCTCGCCGCAGCCGATGGCGGGCGCGTCCGGGACGACCACCATCGCGTTCAACGGCGAGATCCTGAACTACAAGCAGCTGCGGACCGGTCTCGCGTACCCGTTCAGGACCAACGGCGACACCGAGGTGCTGCTGGCGCTCTACGAACAGCACGGCCCGGCGGGTGTGGCGAAGCTGCGCGGCCAGTTCGCGTACGCGATCCACGACGCCAAGACCGGCGAGACGCACCTGTTCCGCGACCGGCTGGGCATCCTGCCGCTGTACTACTACGCGGACTCCTCGATGTTCGCGTTCGCGTCCGAGATCAAGGCGCTGCTGCCCGTGATCGGCTCGGCCGAGGTGGACCAGGAGTCGCTGCACGACTACCTGGCGCACCGCTCGGTGCCCGCGCCGTACACGCTGGTGCGCGGCGTCCGGAAGGTGCCGCAGGGCCACCACCTGGTCGTTTCGGCTTCCGGCGAGGTGCGGACGACACCGTACTGGGAGCTGCCGCGCTCGTCGGAGATCAGGCAGGTCACGCCAGAGGAAGCCGTCCGGCTGGTCGACGAGGCGCTCACCGCGTCCGTGCGCGACGCACTGGTCGCGGACGTGCCGGTCGGCGCGTACCTGTCCGGTGGCGTCGACTCGTCGCTGATCACCGCTCTGGTGGCGCGCGAACGCGGCGACTCCGAGCTGCACACGTTCTCCGCCGGCTTCGGTGACCCGCGCGTCGACGAGATCCACTGGGCCGAGAAGGTCGCCGGGATCGTCGGCAGCAGGCACTACAACGTCATCGTGACGGCCGACGACTTCCGCGACAGCTGGGCGAAGCTGTCCTGGCACCGCGACGCGCCGCTGTCCGAACCCGCCGACGTGGCCGTGTTCCGGCTCGCCGAACTGGCCCGCCGCGACGTGAAGGTCGTGCTGTCCGGCGAGGGCAGCGACGAGCTGTTCGGCGGCTACCCGAAGTACCGCTTCGCCCAGGCCACCCGGATCGCCGGCGCACTCCCCTCGTTCGCTCTGCGGCGGCTGGAGAAGGCGCTCCCGGCCTCCAAGGCACGGCTGGGCATCGCTCTGCGCGCCATCGCCGAGCCCTCGTACGCCGAACGCATGCGCGGCTGGTTCGCGCCGTTCACGGTGTCCGAACGGGCAACGCTGCTGGGCGGACCGGCGACTAGGTCCGTGCTGGCCCCGTACGAGAACGGGCGCGGGGACGCGTTGCGGCGCATGCTCTACGCCGACTCGCACACCTGGCTCGCCGACAACCTGCTCGAACGCGGTGATCGCATGTCGATGGCCGCGTCACTGGAGCTGCGCCCGCCGTTCCTCGACCACCGGGTCGCCGAACTGGCGTTCTCGCTGCCCAGCAACGTGAAGGTGCGCGGCGGCACGACCAAGTGGGTCGTGAAGGAGGTCGCGCGCCAGCACCTGCCCGCCGACATCGTGGATCGCCCCAAGTCGGGCTTCAAGGTGCCGCTGGACGCGTGGTTCCGCGACGGCCTGCGGGACATGGCGTACGACCTGCTGACCGGGCCCACGTCGTTCGTGGGCAAGACCTTCGACCGGGCCGCGGTGCGATCGCTGCTCGACGACCACGACTCTGGTGACCGCAACGAGCAGCCGCGCATCTGGACGCTGTTGTCGCTCGAGGTGTGGCACCAGACCCTGAGCTGGTAGGCCCCATGTACGTCGCCTCCTCCCGCCCCGCCAAGACCGACTTCCGCAAACGGTTGCCGGGAACGGTGTTCGCGCTGGGCACGGTCAGCCTGCTGACCGACATCTCGGCCGAGATGATCACCGCGTTCCTGCCGGTGTACCTGCTGTTCACGCTGCAGCTGGGCTACGCGCAGTTCGGCCTGCTCGACGGCATCTACACCGGTGCCACGGCGGCGCTGCGGCTCGTCGGCGGCGCGGTGTCGGACAAGTTCCGCAGGCCCAAGGCCGTCGCGGCCGCCGGCTACGGGCTCTCGGCCGTCACGAAGATCTTCTTCCCGCTGGTGGGCGGGTCGCCGTTCGGCATCGGCGCGCTGATGGCGGCGGACCGGGCGGGCAAGGGCATCCGGACGGCGCCGCGGGACGCGATGATCTCGCTGGCCACGCCGGAGGACCGGCTCGGGGCGGCGTTCGGCGTGCACCGGAGCATGGACACGTTCGGCGCGCTGCTGGGGCCGTTGATCACGTTCCTGCTGCTCGCGCAGATCGGGATGGTGCCGGGGCCGATCTTCGCGGTGTCCGCGGCGTTCGCGGTCATCGGGCTGATCGTGCTGATCTCGTTCGTGCGGGACACACCCACCGACAAGGTGCCGAAGGGGCCGCGGCCGTCGTTCAAGGCCGGGCTCAACCTGCTCACCGACAAACACTTCCGCCGGACCACCCTCTCGGCCGGGATGCTGGGGCTGGCGACGGTGTCGGACGCGTTCGTCTACGTGCTGGTGCAGAAAGCCACGAACATCTCACTCGGCTGGCTGCCCCTGCTCCCGCTCGGCACGGCGGTCGTCTTCCTCACGGCCGCCGCGCCGCTCGGGAAACTCGCCGACAAGACTGGGCGCTGGCGGATGTTCCTCATGGGCCACGGCCTGTTGCTGGGCGTGTACGCGCTGCTGTTCATCCCGGAGGGCGGGCTGGGCGTGGCGATCGCCGCGCTGCTGCTGCACGGTCTGTTCTACGCGGCCACGGACGGCGTCCTGTCGGCCAAGGTCAGCGAGTCGGCGCCGGAGTCACTCCGCGCGTCGGGGCTGTCGGTCGTGCAGACCGGACAGGCGCTGGGCCGTCTCGTTTCGTCCGTCGCGTTCGGACTGCTGCTGCAGTTCGCGAGCTTCGGCACGGGCGTGACGGTGGCGCTGATCGCACTCACCGTCACCCTCATCGTGGCTTACGGCATCAACCGCGAGCAGCCAGCTTCTGTTTGATCTTCTCGAAGCCGCCCTTGCCCAGTACCTTCATGGCCGCGTTCTTGGCCGCCACCCGGCCGGAGTCACGCATGAACCGGACGGGCTGGGACACCAGCAGGTCCTGCGCCACGGCCAGCGAGCCCGGCTCGGCCACGTCGTCCAACGACGCGCCGAACGACGCCTGGTAGGGCCCGGGCGAGACGAGCCGGCCACGTGTGCGGTTCGACACGTTGCTGCCGTGCACGACCTGCAGCCAACCGGGTGCGCCGCCGAGTTCGACGACGGGGAAGTGCAGGTGCATGTGGTTGTGCCAGTGCGCCCAGCAGGTCACCGGCTCGTCCCACGTCTCGCGGACCGAGACGAACGCGTTGTGCCGGTCGACCCGGTGGTAGAGGCCGCCAGGGGACTTGATCAGGCCGTTGACCAGGTAGTACGCCGCCGTCGTGGTGGGGCGGGGTGCGGCGCAGAGGCGTTCGACGAAGTCCACGGACAGGCCGTCGTCGTTGTCGAGGTTCGTGGTGATGAGCTCGGAGCCGACCTGGCTGAAAAGCGACCGGATGTCCGATCTCAGCTCTTCCCGCGAAACCTCCGCGCGGTAAACGGGCGTGTACGCATCGCCATGTTCAGCGATTTTGTCCTTGAGCCATTTCGGTGATTCGGGGTCGAAATAGATGAGCCAACGCGTCCGTTTGTCCGTCTGCGCCAGCACCGATGGCAGGCAGTAGCGCTCGAACAGCGCAACGCGCTCGGTCAGCCATCCTTCCTTTGCCCGGACGTAACTTTCGGCGCCCTTTGAAGGCAGGTTGAAGCGCGTCAGGATGACGTGGTCGGCCATGACTCCCCTTACTCCGGTCATCGCCTACATCGCCCGATGGGCCCAAAACGTTGCGGGGCTAACGAATGGGGCGCGGTACCGATAGTCAGGTTGTGCCAACGCTTCCCACAGTGGACGTCGTGATCCCCTGTTACAACTACGCCCACTTCCTACCGGTCTGCGTCCGCAGCGTCCTCGACCAACCAGGCGTGGACGTCCGAGTGCTGGTGATCGACGACACGTCGTCGGACAACACTCCTGAGGTGATGGCCGAGCTGATGGCCGCCGACAAGCGCGTCGAGGGATACCGGCACGAGGTCAACAAGGGGCACATCGCCACCTACAACGAGGGCCTGCTGGACTGGGCGAGCGCCGACTACACGGTGCTGCTGTCCGCGGACGACCTGCTGGCGCCCGGCGCGTTGCAGCGCGCGGCCGAGGTCTTCGAGCAGAACCCCGAAGTGGGCATGGTCTACGGCCGCGTCGTCTACTACAGCGACCACAACGCGTTGCCGAAAGTCACCCAGCTGCCGACGTCGGCGAAGGTCTGGCGCGGCGAGGACTGGATCGAGAACCGCTTCCGCAGCAGCCGCAACGTGATCTCCTCACCGGAGGTCGTGGTGCGCACCAAGATCCAGCAGAAGGTCGGTGGCTACCGCGCCGACCTGCCGCACGCCGGCGATCTGGAGATGTGGCTGCGCATCGCGGCCGTCTCCGACATCGGTTACGTCAGCGGCAAACCCGGCGCGTACTACCGGGTGCACGAGAACTCCATGATGCGCACGACGTTCAAGTCGGTGTTCGCCGACCTCGAACAGCGCCGGGACGTGTTCGACCTGGTGCTGGAGCAGAACCCCCGCCTGCCCGCGCGGCTGAGGACTTCGGCGCGCAAGGCGATCGCGAGTGACGCGCTGTGGCGCGCGGTCCGGCTGCACGACCGCGACCAGCTCGACGGGACCGAGAAGGAACTCGTCGACTTCGCCCGCGAGACGTACCCCGAGATGGAGCAACTGCCGGAGTACAAGGCACTCCTGCGCCGCCAGAAGTTCAGCCCGTCGTTCCTCAGCCGCACCCAGCTGTTCCTCGCCCCGCACGCTTACAAGCGCGCGAAGCTGTGGGCGAGCACGCAGCGCTGGAAGTGGCGGGGCGAGTGGTGACGGCCGCGGACCAGAAGACCCCCGACCAGAAGAGATCCGACCAGGACACCGGCAAGCTCGAGAGCAAGGTTTCCAGCGCGATCCGCTGGAGCGCGATCAACTCGCTGCTCCAACGCCTCGCGGCGGTCGGCATCAGCATCCTGCTGGCCCGGCTGATCGCGCCCGAGCAGTTCGGTGTCTTCGCGGTCGCCCTGGTCGTGCTCAACATCGTGCTGAGCGTGTCCGAACTCGGCGTGAGTGCCGCGTTGGTGCGCCACAACGGCCCGATCGAGGAGATGGCGCCGACCGTCACGACGCTGTCACTCGCGTCGGGCACGCTGCTGGCGTTGATCTGCTGGGTCGGCGCGCCGTGGTTCTCCAACGCCATGGACGCCCCCGAGGCGGCTGGTGTCATCCAGCTCATGTCCGTGGCGCTGGTGATCGCCGGCGCGACCGCAGTGCCGGGCGCGATGATGCAACGGAACTTCCGGCAGGACCACAAGTTCTACGCCGACACTGCCGCGTTCGTCTGCGGCACCGCGGTCGCCGTCGTGCTGGCGCTGATGGGTTTCGGCGCGTGGAGCCTCGCGTGGCAGCGGATCGCGCAGAACCTCTCGGCCGCGGTCATCATGTTCTGGCTCACCAAGGACCGCTTCCGGCCGGGCTGGAATCGGGTCCAGGCCAAGGAACTGCTGGCGTTCGGCCTGCCGCTGGCGGGATCGAGCCTGCTGATCTTCGGTGTGATGAACGTCGACTACATCGTGGTCGGCGCGATGCTCGGCACGGTGCCGCTCGGCTTCTACCTGCTGGCGTTCAACCTGGCGAGCTGGCCGGTGGCGGCGTTCTCCGCGCCGGTCAGAAGCGTGTCGCTCGCCGCGTTCTCGAAGGTCCGCGAGGATCCCGAGCTGTTCCAGAAGTCGTTCGGCCGCGCGCTGGGACTCCTAGCGCTCGTCACCGTTCCCGCGTGCGTGCTGCTGGCCGCCCTGGCCGAACCGCTCATCCGCGTCGTCTACGGCGAACGCTGGGCACCCGCAGCGACCGCGCTGGCGTTGCTGGTGCTGCTCGGCGCGGTCCGGGTCGCTCTGGAACTCGGCTACGACTTCCTCGCGTCCGCCGGCCGGTCCCGGGCCATCCTGTGGATCCACCTGGTGTGGCTGGCCGCGCTGGTGCCGTTGCTGGCACTGGGCGCGCATCTCGACGGCATCCGCGGGGTCGCGGCGGCGCACGTGATCGTCGCCGTCCTGATCATCACTCCCGCGTACCTCGTGACGTTCAAGCCCTACGGCATTCGTGCGGGCGCGCTGGGAGCACGGCTGCTGCGGCCGTTCCTCGGTGGCGTGCTGATGGTCGCCGTGGTGCTGGCGGTCCGGAACGTGATCGACAGCGAGCTGCTGCAGATCCTGGTGGGCGGCGCGCTGTCCTGCCTCGCCTACGCGGCCGTGGTGTTCCCGATGAGGCACGAAATCCTTGGCGTGCTGCGGAGGAAGGCGTCATGAGACGGCTGAGGCAGGTCACGAAGATCGTCCGGGAGCAGGGAGCGCGCAAGCTCGGCGCCCGCCTGCTCACCGCCGCGTCCCGCCGGCTCGGCGTCGAGGGCGAGGAGTTGCCCGTACGCCTGGACGACGTCCGCAAGGCCGACGTCGAGTCGCGCAAACCCGTGGTGATCCCGCCGATCCCCCAAGACGGCAAGCTCGTCGTCAACTGGGTCACCACTCCCCCGTCCAAGGGTTCCGGCGGCCACACCACGATGTTCCGGCTCGTCCGGCACCTCGAGTCGCTCGGCCACGAGTGCAAGCTCTACCTGTACGACACGTTCGGCAACACGGTCGCCGACCTCGAACCCGGTATCAGGGAAGCGTTCCCGTTCTTCCAGGGCTCGATCCACGACGTGACGGACGGCATGGCCGACGCGCACGCGGTGTTCGCGACGGCGTGGATCACCGCGTATCCGGCGTTCAACGACCCTTGTGCCGGCAAGAGGTTCTACCTCGTGCAGGACTACGAGCCGTGGTTCTACCCGTCCGGCGGGCTGTACGCGTTGGCGGAGAACACCTACCGGATGGGCATGCACGGCTTCACCGCCGGCCGGTTCCTCGCCGACAAGGTCCGCGACGACCACGGCATGCCCGCCGACCACTTCGACTTCGGCTGCGACGCCGACAGGTACAAGCTGGGCGACGACAAGCGCGACGGCATCGTGTTCTACGCCCGGCGCAAGGCACCCCGGCGGGCGTTCGAACTCGGCCTGCTCGCGCTGGAAGTGTTCGCCGAGAAGCACCCGGACCTGAAGATCCACGTCTACGGCGAGAAGATCGGGCAGCTGGGGCCGCAGTTCCACGACCACGGCCTCGTCACGCCCGACGAGCTCAACGCCATCTACAACCGTTGCTTCGCCGGGTTGTCGCTGTCGATGACCAACGTGTCGCTGGTGCCGCACGAGATGCTCGCGGCCGGATGTGTCCCTGTGGTGAACGACGCGCACTTCAACCGCGTAGTCCTGGACAACGACCACGTCCGGTACGCGGCGCCCACCCCGCACTCACTGGCGCGTGCGTTGTCCGAAGTGGTCACATCGCCGGACTTCGACGCGATCGCCAGAGCGGCCGCGTCCAGTGTGGAGGGACGTTCCTGGGATGCGGCAGGACATGAGCTGGAGAAGGTGCTCCGCCGCGAGCTCGCTACATGACCGGGGACGGCGACGTGGCGTCCGGGATCAGCACCCTGGCGGGCTGCGAGCCGTCGGCAGGGACGACGTGAACCGCGGGCAGCTTGGCGTCCTTCGGCACCGCGGCGAACGCGAGCTCGTCCGCGGTGAGCCAGGTCGCCTGGTCGTCGATGCCGGCCGTGCCGGGCAGCCGCTTCTCCGTGTTGGTGGCGAGGTCGAGCACAGCGAGGTCCCACGGCCCGAGACGGCCGATGCGCTTCTTGTACGCGACCTTCGTGCCGTCCGGCGAGAGCGACGGGCACTCGGCGTCACGGCGCAACGACGTCACGGACTTGCTGACCAGATCGCCCTTGACCAGCCACGTGAAGCCGCCGCTGGCGAGCGTCGCGTAGAAGGTCAGGTCGTCCGAACCCACGGTCAGGCCCCAGTAGTTGGCGTCACTGGCAGTGAGCGGTGCACCCTCCACAGTGGCGGCGAAGTGTTCGATCGACTCGACGGTCTCACCGGTGCGCACGTCGTAGAAACCGGTGCGCGTGGAGAAGCCACCGGGCACCGAGTACGAGTCGCCGGTGACGAAACTGGTCCACGACACCACGTTCCCGGACCGCGACACCTTCGCGCGGCTCGGGATGCCCGGCAGCGGGATGGTCTTGACCGGCTTGCCCTCGCGGCTGACCTCGGCGGCGTAGGACGGGCCGGGACCGGACAGCTTCAGGCACACGCTCGTGCCACCGGCGGCGTAAAACCGCTGGCAGGCGAGCTCGGTCGGGGTGCGCGCACCACCGTCGGCGAGCTTCTCGACCCGGTTCTGCCCGCCCGCGAGATCGACGAACAACAGATCACCGGCCTTGGCCTGCGACACCTGCTGAGCCCCTTCCGGGGTCTTCGCGTCACCGGCCGCCGAGACGACGTAAGCCGTTGTCCCACCGACGACCACGAGAATGGCCGCGATGGTCACGGTCAGTCGTCCTGCACGCATGCTGCCTCCTGGATTCCTTTCCTTCATCGCTCGTCAGCTACGGCCTGTAACAGTTGGCAGCTCACCCCGATTTTCCTGGCAGGCGATACCCTACGAATTGTGCGTTCGCAAGACCGAGCCGCGGATCGGGGATTTTGATGGACTTCTGGGGAACCGTACGAGTGCTGCGGCGGCGGTGGTACATAGCCCTGCCCGCGGTGCTGCTCACCGGTGTCCTCGCGCTGTACGTCTACATCACCGTGCCCACCCGGTACGAGTCGAGCGGCGTGCTGGTCCTCACCTCCCCCGCGGCCGGCGGAAAGTACTCGGGGAACACCAAGCCCGAGGACGTGGTCAAGGTCAACCCGCTGCTGCAGTTCGACGGCAGCCTGACGACCACCGCGCAGATCCTCACCCAGGTCCTGGGTGACCCGAAGACCGCGGAGGAACTGGCGGGCAAGGGCTCCACCGCCACCTACACCGCGAACACCGGTCCCGTCGGCGGCCCGCTGCTGTTCGTCTCGACCGAGGCGGACTCGGCCGAGTCGGCGGAGGGGCTCGTCGGCAAGGTGCTCGAGAAGACCGTGAACGAGCTCGCGGCGCAGCAGAAGGCGTTGAACGCGCCCGAGCAGACGTTCATCACGGCGCAGATCCTGGTGAAGCCGACGACGGCCTCTGCCAAGATCGGCGGCAAGGTCCGGTACGTCGGCGCGGCCACCGTCGTGTTGCTGCTGCTGACCATCGCCTCGACGTTCGCCGCCGACTCGATCATGCTCAAGGCGAAACGCCGCAAGGACAAGGAGTCCGGCGCGGCACCGTCCGAGAAGGACACCACGCCGCAGCCCCTCGCCCCGGTCCGGCCGCAACCGCACGCGCCGCCGCCGGGCAACGGCAACGGCGGCCACCCGCAGCGGCCGATCGCCCAGAGCCAGGGCCTGCCGAACGCGCACCAGAAGACCGTCATCATCCCCGCACCCAAGCTCCCAGACCCGGCATGGCCGACCAAGGACGACTGACCCAGCAGCGTGCCGACGGTGCCACGCTGCTGATCTTCTACCTGCTGGCGCTGCTCGCCGTCCCCGCCAGGTTCACCATCGCGTTCGTCCCGATCACGCTGCCGCCCGCGTTGTTCGTGGCGCTGTGCCTCGCGATCGTGTGGTTCGCCGCGCACCTCGTCGACCACCTCGGCCTGGCCAAGGGCCGCAACACCGTCCGCACGCTGCTGGGCGTCTACGTCTCGCTGCACCTGATGACGTACGCGCTGGCCACCCGCCGGTACCTGCCGGCCGACGAGCTGTCGGTGTCCGACTCGGCGCTGATCCGGATCGTGGCGATGTCCGCGCTCGCGGTGTTCGTGATCGACGCGGTCCGCAGCGGCGAACGCATGAGCCGCATGCTCAAGGTGATGGTCGGCTGCCTGACGTTCGGCGCGTTCGTCGGCCTGATCCAGTTCGGCCTGGGCCTCGACCTGGCGTCGTACATCACGCTGCCTGGCCTGCGCGTGCAGGACAACGGCTACTCGGCGCTGGAGTCGCGGTCGATCTTCTTCCGCCCGGCCGGCACCGTGAACCACCCCATCGAGTTCGGCCTGGTCTGCGTGCTGGGCGTGCCGTTCGCCGCGCACTTCGTGTTCCAGGCGAAGGACCGCGGCGAACCGGTCGGCCGCTGGTGGACGGCGCTGTCGCTGCTCAGCCTGATGGCCATCCTGTCGCTGTCCCGCACGGCGATCATCGGCCTGGTGGTGACGGGCATCGTGCTCGGCCTGCTGCTCCCCCGCAAACGCGGCCTGCCGCTGCTCGGTGCCGGCGCACTGTTCCTCGGCGGCGCCTCGGCCGTGGTGCCGGGCCTGTTCGGCACGGTGACGTCGATGTTCTCCAACATCGAGGACGACCCGTCGTTCCAGGGCCGCACCAAGGACTACGACGGCGCGTGGCTGGAGATCGCCAAACACCCGTGGCTCGGCCGCGGCTTCGGCACCTTCCTGCCGTCGAAGTACACGATCCTCGACAACCAGTACCTGCTGACGATGATCGAGAACGGCTACCTGGGCCTGCTCGCCTACGTCCTGCTGTTCGTCGGCGGCATCTACGCGGCACTGAGGGCCCGCGCGCTGTCCAAGGACGAGAGCATCCGCGGGATCGCGGTGTGCCTGGTGGGCGCGATGCTCACGTCGGCCCTGGGCGCCGCGACGTTCGACCAGCTCAGCTTCAGCGTGGCGACCGGGATGGCGTTCCTGCTGATCGGGGTGTCCGGGGCGTTGCTGCGAATAGCGAAGGCCGAGGCCGCGGCGAGAACCGCGGTGGTCAGCGAGAGCCCAGCCAGCTGATCAGGTCGCGCCAGGCAGGGGTAGGAGTTCCGGATCAGGAACTCTCGTCCAAGGCCGTTCGCCAATCTTGAGAGTCCTCTCGAAGGCCGCTGATGTACTCCGCCAGCTTGTTCTTCGACTGCTCCTCATCCAAGGCGACCGCATCCAACCGCTCAAAGAGTTTCCTGCTCGCCGCGACGGCCGCGTCGCCCTGGGCGAACACCTTGCCCAGATCGGTCTCCGTGAAAGCCAAGGGTGACGCCTTGCCGAACTCGAACAACGTGCACTTCGAGTGGAACGCGACGGGCTTGACGTTCGCCGGCACGATTCGCACGATGTGCGCGTTGAAGAGCAGCCGCAGGTACTGGTCCTCCATGACCTTGTCGTCGCCGATCCGCATCCACAGCGCCAGTTCGTGGATGTAGAACACGCTTTCGGGGCGGTACGGCCGCCGCCAGATGCTCTGCCGACCCATGCGGCGCTCGAGACCCTGCTCGACTTCTTCCGGTGAATGGCAGCCGATCTCCGTGAACAGAGCGCGTGCGAAGGACTCCGTCTGCAGGAGGCCCGGAATCGACAAGACCTCGTAGGCGAAGATCTTGCTCGCCATCGCCTCGGCCATGGCGAGCGTGCGCAGAGAGCCGGGTTCCTGGGCATAGTTGAGGTCGAAGGCATGGCGGTACCGGCTGCCGAACTCCTGCAGGAAGTCCAGGTCCTTGCCGCACGTCGCCAGGTACTGGGCGAGGTCGACGTCGCTGGCGCGGGCCTTGCCCGTCTCGATGTTCGAGACCTTGCTCGGGTCCCACCCGAGCTGGACGGCCATCCCGCGGCCGCCCAGACTCGTGCAGTTCTCCCTCAGCCTGCGCAGTTCGTCGCCCAGATCCCGGCTGTACGCAGTGGAAATGATCGCGGTCATGCTCTCCAACGCTAGGTGTTGAAGTAACTCCAATGAACGGCTCGTTCGGGTGAAAACGGACCACCTCATTCGCCCGATCGTGGAATAGCTTTCGAACATGTGTTCATGCCACGATGAATGCATGACGGCACTCGGACTGGCTTCCCCGCTTGAGCTCCTCGACGAGCTCAAGCGGAAAGTCCTTGCGCTGCAAAAGCTTCAGTTCCAGGTCCTGGAGATCGTCGGTACGCTGCAGCAGCAGGGCGCGGCGGAAACGCTGGGATACAAGGATCTCGTCGAACTCTTCAAGCACACCCTGCGCTGGGACCCGAAGACCACCCGCCGCAAACTGGCGCAGGCACAGGCCGTCTGTCCAACGGTGACTCCCACCGGTTCCCATGTGGAGCCGGCATTGCCCGCGGTCGCAGCCGCCATGGCCGAAGGCGCCCTGTCCGAAGACCACGTGGACGTCCTGACCGACGCCATGGCCGACCTTCCCGCCGTGGCCGAGGAGCACGTCGTCGAGTACGCGCTTCAGCACGAGCCCCGCTCAGCCAAGGCGTTCTGCAAGGAACTCGCCTACCGGCTCGACCAGGACGGCCCCGAACCCAAAGAGCCCGAGCCGGTGCAGCCGCGCAACGTGGTCCGGCGACGCTGGCAGGGCGGGCGCTACCAGTTGTTCGCGGATGTCGACGCCGAAACCGGCGCGAAGCTCGACGCTCTGATCGACCCCCTGGCCAAGCCCGGACCCGAGGACCTGCGATTCGCACCAGAACGCGAAGGCGACGCGTTCTGCGAGATCGTCGCCCTCGCCATGCGCGCCGATCAGCACCGCATCCACGGCGGTGAGCGGGTTCAGCTCACCATCACGGTGGACCACGACAAGCTCCGCACCGGCATCGGCACCGCCCGCCTCGACAACGGCGAGCACATCCCGATGAACCAGGTCCGCAAGATCGCCTGCGAGGCCGGCATCATCCCGATGCTCCTGGGCAGCCGCTCCCAAATCCACGACGTGGGCCGCAAAACCAGAACCATCAACGCTGGCCTGCGCCGCATGCTCGTAGCCAGAGACGGCGGCTGCGCTTTCCCAGGCTGCACCAGACCACCCAAACACTGCGAAGCCCACCACATCCGCCACTGGTCCAACGGCGGCGAAACCAACCTGAACAACCTCACCTTGCTCTGCCGCCGACACCACGACCTGGTCCATCACTCCGACTGGCAGATCCACATGGCCGCAGGCCTGCCGGTCTTCCGCCCGCCCTCGTTCATCGACCCGCACCGCACCCCACAACGAAACCTGCTCCGCACCGGCTAGCGAACGTCCCGACCGACGGTCCACCTGACCAGTCATCGGCTCCGAGAGCCGCAACCTCGATCCACCCGCAAGCCGATCGCCCGATCCGTCCCACAGCGCCAGCAACCGCTTCACGCCCGCCCGACACCTCGCCACGGGCACCTGACCGTCCCAAAGGATTCGCCAATGTGTGGATAGCGATACCCACCGTGTAGGCCAAGCAGTCGCGATGGCCGGCCTTCTCGCCGTCGTGATCGTCACCTGGTTGGTTCGCCGGTCCGGTGGAACCGCTCAAAGCTCCGAATCCCTCGCAGGTCTTCTCGCCCTGACCCGCCGCTCGGAAAACACAAGAGCCGCCGCGACCAGGAAACCCGGCTGCGGCGGCTCTGCGGAAGGCTAGACAGCCTTCAGGCCGTCCGGGGTCTCCTCGTGCCGGGTACCGCACTCGGCGCACGACAGGTCGGCTGAGAGCCGGGCACCGCACGCGCAGACCCAGCCCTTCACGACCGCCGGGTTGCCCGCCACGAACGCATGCGCGGGCACCGACTTCGTGACCACCGCACCAGCCGCGGCGAACGCGTACTCGCCGATCACCGTGCCGCACACGACGACCGCACCCGCGCCCAGCGTGGCCCCACGACGGACCAAAGTCGTTTCCAGGGCGTCGCCGGTCTTCTTGACGTGCGCGCGGGGGCGCAGGTCGTTGGTGAAGAGCACGTTCGGACCAAGGAACACGTCGTCCTCGCATGTCACGCCGTCGAACACCAACGTGCCGTTCTTGACCGTCACGTTGTTGCCCAGCACCGCGCGCGACTCGACGAACGCGCCGTCGCAGATGTTGCAGTCACGGCCGATGCGGGCGCCCGGCAGCACGTGCGCGAACGCCCACACGCGCGTGCCGTCGCCAACGTCATCGGACTCGCACAGCCCCTGTGGGTGCACCCGAACGGTCATCGCAGCGCCTCCGTCAGCGCCTCGACGACACGGATCTGCTGCTGCTCGGTGATCTCCGGGAACAGCGGCAACGACAGCAGTTCCTGAGCCGACGACTCGGCGACCGGGTACGAGCCGTCGAGGTGGGCGAACGCGCCGGTCTTGTGCAGCGGCGTCGGGTAGTGGATGCCGGCGCCGACACCCGCGGCGTGCAGCGAGGACAGCACGCGGTCGCGGTCTGGCACGCGCACGACGTAGAGGTGCCACACGGGCAGGTTGCCGTCGAGGACGACCGGGACCCGCACGCGTTCCACGTCGGCGAGCATCTCGGAGTAGCGCCCGGCGGCCGCGCGGCGGGCCTGGTTCCAGCCCTCCAGGCGGCGCAGCTTCGCGGACAGCACCACGGCCTGCAGCGTGTCGAGGCGGCTGTTGAAGCCCAGCACCGGGTGTTCGTACTTGCGCGGTGAACCGTGCTCGCGCAGCAGCTTCACGGACTCGGCGATGGCGTCGGACGTGGTGAGCACCGCGCCGCCGTCGCCGTACGCGCCGAGGTTCTTGCCGGGGTAGAACGAGGTCGCGGCGGCGGCACCGAGGCCACCGACGGCGACGCCGTTGCGGCGGGCGCCCTGGGCCTGGGCGGCGTCCTCCACGACCGGCAGGCCGAGAGGCAGCAGCTCGACCGGGGCGGCCTGGCCGTAGAGGTGCACGGGCACAACGGCCTTGGTGCGCGAAGTGACCACGGAGGACACGGCCGAAACGTCGATCAGCAGCGTGTCGTCCACGCAGTCCACGAGCACCGGCGTGGCGCCACAACGGGCCACCGCCTCGGCCGTGGCGATGAAGGTGTTGGCGGGCAGCACGACCTCGTCACCGTGGCCGACGCCCAGTGCACGCAGCGCCAGTTCGATGGCGTCGGTGCCGTTGCCGACCCCGATGGCGTGCGGAACTTCTTGGTAGGCAGCGAATTCCGACTCGAACCTGGCGACCTGGGGGCCGTTGATGAAGGCTGTCGTCTTGAGCACCTCTGCCCAGCCGTCGGCCACCTCGTCGGCCACCTGTTCGTGCTGGGCACGCAGGTCCACCAGTGGAATCTCGATCACGCGCTCTCCCCACGCAACGGGCGGGCCGGCACGCCGGCCCACGTCTCTCCTGCCGGAACGTCCTGCAGGACAACGGCTCCCATGCCGACCACGGCACCGGCGCCGATCTTCACACCTTCGCGCACCGACGAGCCTTGGCCCAGGTACGCGGATTCCCCGACGTGCACAGAACCCCCGAGCGAGGCGCGGCCGGCGAACGTGACGCCGTCCGACACCTCGTCGTCGTGGGTGATCAGCACGTGTGGCATGGCCACGACGTGCCTGCCGACAGACAGTGGGGTCGTGATCACGACACCCGCGAGCAACACCGTGCCGGCGCCCAGAGAAGCACCGGACGTCACGGCCGCCGGATGAACGATGGTCGCCCACCGCTCTTCCGGCAGGTCCAACCGAGAAGCCAACGCCAACCGGGACAACGGCCGCCGTGCGTTCGCGATGCACATGACGACGGCCGCGTCCGGATGCGAGGCCAGGTGGTCGAGCCCGCCCAGAACGGGCACCCCGTCGATCAGGGTGCCGTGCAGGGCGGTGGTGTCGTCCAGCGCCCCGAGGGGCTGCCAGACGTCCGGGAGGAGGCGGACCGCCGCGAGAGTCTCGCGAGCGAGTCCACCTGCCCCGATGAACAGCAGTGGCCGTGCGGTCACAGATCTGTCCTAGTAGTCGTGGTCACTGGAACACCACGTCCACCCAGTAGTTGCCTCCGTTGTAGGTCGAGGTCGGGAACCCGGACCCGGCGGTGAACACACCGGCCGAAGCCGTGGCGGCCAGCGGCGGTGAGGTGACCGAGCCGAAGTAGCCGGCGTTCACCGCGTAATGACCTGTGGTGGTCGTGTACGAGGCCACGTAGGTGGTCCCGGCCGTGATCGACACCGGCGAGGAGAACGTCAGCGTCTGCCAGCCCGACTCCGTCTCGGCGGAGAAGGTGCCGGTCGCGAGGCGCTGGCCGTCCGCGGACCAGAGCGACCCGGTGTGGGTGCCGGTGTTGCCGGCGCCCTTGTAGAACTTCACACCGGTGATCTGGCCGTTGGCCGTGGACGTGAACTTCACGCCCAGCTCGTACGCACCGTTGTCATCAGCCGAAGTTACCGTGGGCACGGTCGCTCCGCTGAACAACGAACACGGGCACGTTTGCGTCGTCGCCGAGGTGAACGACCACGTGACGGGGTTCGCCATCATGTTGCCGAACGTGTCGGACATCTTGACGCTCACCGAGTACACAGTGGACGCGGCGAACCTGGCGGCAGGCGTGAACGTGACCATCCTGCTGTCGGGCGAGAGCGCCAGCGTGCCGGCGATCCTCGCGCCACCCGGGTCGGTGACGGTGAACTGCGCGCCGTTCAGGTCGACCGGCTCGTCGAACGAGGCGGTGACCACCGAGTTGAGGTCCACTTCGGACGCCCCGGTCAGCGGGGTGTGCGACTGCAGCACAGGTGCGACGTTGTCCGCGTTGGGCTGGTAGACGACGTCGACCCAGTAGTTGCCGGAGCCGTACGTCATCGTCGGGAACCCGTTGCCGGGCACGAACACGCCGTTCTGCTCCTGCGGTGCCGTCAGCGGTCCCGAGTTCACCGGACCCGTCGCGAAGTACCCGGCGTTCACCGCGTAATGGCCGGTGGTGGTCGTGTACGACGCGGTATAGGTCTGGCCGGAGCTGACCACGACCGGCTGCGAGAACGTCAGCGTCTGCCAGCCCGACGCGGTCTCACCGGAGAACGTGCCGGTCGCGAGGCGCTGACCGGACGCGCTCCACAGCGAGCCCGTGTGCGTGCCGGTGTTGCCCGATCCCTTGTAGAAGCGGACACCGGTGATCTGGCCGGACTGGGTCGGGCTGAACCGCACGCCCAGCTCGTACGCGCCACCGTCGTCGGACGACGTCACGGTCGGAACCGTTGCGGTGCTGAACAACGAACACGGGCAGATCGCCGTGGTCGAGGTCGTGAAGCCCCACTCCGCGGGTGTCGGCATCGCGATGCCGTTGACGTCCGCGATGCCCACGTGCGCCTGGTACCGCGTGCCGGACACGAGCTTGCCGGACGGCGTCCACGTCACGGTCTTCTGGTCGCCGGACAGCGACACCGAGCCGTTCAGCCTGGCGCCCTTGGGATCCGTCAGCCAGATCTGCGCCGACGCCGGGTCGACCGGTTCGCTGAACGTCGCCGTCAGCGGGCTCTGCAGGCCCACGTTCGTCGCGTCGACGCCCGGAGAGCGGTTCGTCACGGTCGGCGGCGTGGTGTCACCGTTGAGACCGTTGCGGTAGATGACGTCGACCCAGTAGTTCGTCGCGTTGTAGGACGAGGTCGGGAACCCGCCGCCACCGCCGTAGCGGTAGACGCCGTTGCCGCCGTCCTCACCGTTCTGCAGCGCGTGCAGCGACTGGTAGCCCGCGCCCTGGCCGTTGAAGTAGCCGGAGCTGACCGAGTACCTGCCGTTCGGGGCGTAGTACGACACGACGTAGGTCGTGTTCGCCTGCACCTGGACCGGCGAGGTGAACATCAGCTTCTGCCAGCCGGACGTGGTCTCCGCGGTGAACGTGCCCTGGGCCAGCAGCTGGCCCGTGGAGGTCCACAGCGAACCGGTGTGCGTGCCGGTGTTGCCGGTGCCCTTGTAGAAGCGGACGCCGAGCACCTCGCCCTTGCCGTCGAAGCGGACCTTGGTGCCGAGCTCGACCTGGGTCGTGTCACCCGCGTCGATCACGGCGGGTGCGGTGAAGTCGTCCCAGATCGTGCACGGGCAGGCCGCCGGTCGAGGCGAGCCGGTCGTGAACGTCCAGTTCGACTGCGTGGACATGTTGTTCGACGCGTCGGCGGCCTTCATCGTCACCGTGTAGGCCGTGGCGGCCGCCAGTGGTGCGGAAGGCGTGAACGTCACGGTCCTGGCGTCCGGCGAGATCGACTTCGTGCCGGACACCGCGCCGCTCGGGCCGGTCACCGTGACCACTGCCGAGTTCAGCGTGACGTTCTCGTCGAACGTGCCGGACACCGTGGTGTTCAGCGCGACGGAGCCGGCGTTGGACACCGGGGACATCGCGGACTGGATCGGCGCGCGGGTGTCGGGACCGGGGTCCGTCGCCCACACCACGTCGACCCAGTAGTTGGTGTCGTCGAAGGTGTTGTTCGGGAAGCCGGTGCCGAAGCGGAACACGCCGTTCGCACCGTCCACACCGGACTTCAGCCCGGTGACCGGTTCCATGTACGCCTGCTGGTTGAAGAACCCGCCGGTGTCATACGCGAAGTGGCCTGTCGGGGTGAAGTACGAGACCACGTAGGTCGTGTTCGCGGTCACCGCGATCGGCGACGGGAAGAGCAGTGTCTGCCAGCCGGTCGGCGACTCGTTGGTGAACGTGCCGGTGGCGAGCAGGGTTCCGTTCGAGGACCACAGCGAACCGGTGTGCGTGCCGGTGTTGCCGGTGCCCTTGTAGAACTTCACACCGCGGACGTAGCCGTTGCTCGCGGCCTTCCACTTGACGCCGAGCTCGAGCTGCGAGCTGTCGTCGGCGGAGGTGACCTTCGGAACCTCCTGGCCGGAGAACATGCCGCACGGACAGGTGCGCGCGCCGACGTTCGGCGACGCCTGCACCGGCGTGGACAGGTTCAGTGAGTCGTCCACCGCACGGACCCGCAGTGCCGAGGCACCGGACTGCGACGGTGTGTAGGTGTAGCTCCACGTCGTCTGCCCGGCCTGCCAGTTGGCGTAGTGCCAGCGGGTGCCGCCGTCGGTGGAGACCTCGACGCCCGCGACCTTGCCGGACGCGTCGATCACCGTGCCGCTGAAGGTGTAGGGCTGACCGACCGTCGACTGCGCCGGCAGGGTCGTGATCTGCACGCCCGGCGCCGCGTTGTCGTTGATGGCGCCGGAGATGACGAGCTGGTCGGCTCCCCACAGCTGGTAGGGCTGCACGCCCATGTCCGCGAGGAAGTTGACGGTCGCCTGCTTGATCCGCTTGTCCGAGGTCGGGGTGTTGGTGAGGAACGCGTGTTCGTCGTCGACGCCCCACGCCCACTGCACCGTGCCCGCGCCGAACACCAGCGCACCGGACGGCGCGCGGTAGTACGTGATCGCGTGCGTTTCGGGACCGCCGCCGTACTCGTCGCCGTAGTTCTTCAGGCCGTAGTAGCCCTCGAGGTTCACCGTCGTGCGCGACATCTGCGCGACGCCGGCGGGCTGGTGACCGTTGTCGTAGACGGTGTTCCACTCATAGCCCAGCGTGCCGGGCTGGAACGTGTAGGTGCTGCCCGACGCCAGGTTCGGCAGGTCGGTGTTGCGCCAGAGCCGCATCTTGCCGTACGCGGCCGGGACCTGCAGCGCGTCGTCGCGACGGCCGTTGACGGTGAACATGTTGCCCAGCAAGGCGTTTTCCGGTCTACCACCGTCTTGAGGTGGGCTGTACCGAGGATCTCGCCAGGTGCCGGTCCAGGTGCTCGTGCCGTCGTTCTGGGTGCCCTTGGTCTCCTTGTAGCAGGAGATGGTGCGCCAGTCCGTCTGGGAGGAGTCGATGCTCTTCTCCCACTTGGTCTTCCAGAAGATCTCGTTGCCGGTGAGGAACGCCATGTGCACGCCGGCGTCGCGGGCGGCCATCACGTTGTTCCACTGCTCGTTCGACCAGTACTCGTCGTGGCCGACCGCCATGAAGACCTTGTGGTTCTTGATCAGATTGCCGCGGCGGGCGGAGTCCACATCGGTCGTGTAACTGAGGTCGTACCCATTGCGCTCCAAGAACCTCAGCATCGGGTACTCGGCGTTGAAGATGAAGTTCTCGTCGCCGTCACCGCCGGTGTACGGACGGTTGTAGCTGACCTTGTACGAGCTGCCGCCCTGGCCGGGGCCGTCACCGAAGTAGAGGCTGTTGCCGCCGTAGCGGTTGTACGCGACCCAGGTGGCGTCGGAGGTCTGGAAGAAGACCTTGGAGGTCGAGCTGTCGTCGCGGACGACGAACGCCATCTCGTTCTCGGCACCGGTGTCGTTGCGCGTCATGCGCACGTAGTAGATGCCGGAGGTCGCGGTGGACGGGATGTTCCAGGTGAGCGACACGGCCCAGTTGCCACAGTCGATGAGCGCGGACGGCGCGTCCCGCAGACATGGTGGCTGGTTCTGCGGGGTGTTGCGCTGGACCGTGCCCATGTGCCGGGCGCCCTTGCCGTTGTACCAACCCATCCGGTAGATGTCGAGCTTGTAGGACGACGCGGACGTGAGCATCTTGAAGCTGACGGTCTGTCCCACGTTGTAGCTGATGTCCGTTGTGTACCCGAGGATCGTGTCGTCGCGGTACTGGGCCTGCCAGTTGTCCGCGCCGGGCTGCGTGTTCTCACACGCGACCTTGTTGCTGACCGGGAAGTCACACGGAGCAGCGTTGGCGTTGGGGGCGTTGAACACCCCGAGCACGAACATCGTCGATGCGATTAATGCCGTGATCACAAGCACCCGCACGAGACGCGACTGCTGAGCCACCATTGGGTTTCACCTCTCGGACGGAGTTACCGTGTGTGATCCACGCACTACGCTGGACAGCACAGGGCTGCTACTCCGAACGTCGGCGATCTGGTTAAAACTGTTACGTGTCAACGTAAAAATGTTCCGGCGCAACCTGAATCTTTATCTTTCAACCACGTACGGTCATTTGGACTGTGTGGAGAGTTTCTGACAACGCTGACACGACGGTGTCCTGTTCGGACTCGGTCATGTCGTGGAACAGCGGGAGAATCAGCGTCCTGGCCGTGAAGGCCTCCGTCACCGGCAGCGCAGCGCTGGGGTGACCCTCGTAGGCGGGTTCGAGGTGTGACGCCATGATTCCGCGGCGTGCCGACACTCCACGTTCGGCAAGCCCCGCAAGGATTTCCTGACGATCCGGCGAGCCTTCCGGCAGCCAGATCCAGAACGACTGGTAGTTCGTCGTGCCGTACTCAGGGTCACCGACGGCGGTGACACCAGTGCCTTCGAGCAACTCGTGGTAGCGCGCGGCCAGCTCACGGCGACGAGCGATGATCGTGTCCAGTTTGGACAACTGCACCAGGCCGACGGCGGCCTGGATGTCGGTCATCCGGTAGTTGAACGCGGTCTCCAGGTACTGCTCGATGACGGCCGACCCGCCGTTGTGGCGGTCCGCCGCGGAAACGCTCATCCCGTGTTCCCGCAAGCGCTTGAGCCGAACGGCCCAGTCGGCGTCGTCGGTGGTGACCATGCCGCCCTCACCGGTGGTGAGGAGCTTGCGCGGGTGGAACGACCAGGCGGCGAGCAGCGCGTTGGTGCCGACCGGCTTGCCCTTGTAGGTCGAGCCGGCCGCGCAGGCCGCGTCCTCGATCACGACGATGCCGCGCGGTTCGCACAACGCCTTGAGCGCGTCGACGTCCGCGGGCACGCCGGCCTGGTGCACGACCATGACGGCGCGGGTGCGTTCGGTGAGAACTGGTTCCACTGTGGACGCGCTGAGGTTGCCGGTCGAGGCCTCGACATCGGCGAAGACCGGGGTCGCGCCGGTGTAGCGGACGGCGTTGGCGGTCGCGATGAACGACAGCGACGGCACGACGACCTCGTCACCGGGGCCGATGCCGAGCAGGTGCACGGCGAGGTGCAGGCCCGTGGTGCAGGACGACACGGCGACACCGTGTGCCGCCCCGACGGACGCGGCGAACTCTTCCTCGAACTGCCGGACCCGCGGACCCTGCGCCACCCATCCGGACCTCACGGCCTCGGCGGCGGCGAGCGCCTCTTCCTCACCGAGCAACGGCCGCATAACCGGAATCACAGCACTACCTCTTCGCTTGCGGATCTGGCGTCTGCAAGTACCGCCAACCGCGAAGTTGGTGGTACTTGCAGACGCCCTAACGGGGGTGCGGCTGCGGGAGCGGCCGACCTGGGGGTGTCGGCGGCGCCCGCAGCCGCGGTCTGGAAGATCAGGCGTTCTGCTCGGCGCTGTTCTGCTCGGCGGCGGCCTTCTCGGCACGCCACCACGCGACGAGGTCGCGCAGACCGCCGTCCATCTCGATCTCGGGCTTCCACCCGAGCTCGGTGGCCGCGAGGCTGATGTCGGCGAGCCGGCGCGTCACGCCGTTCACCTTGCGCTCGGGGCCGTGCTCCAGCGGCAGGTCGGAGTCCATCGCGGCAAGCAACGCGAGGGCGAGCTCCTTGAGCGATGTCTCCTGGGAGGACGCGATGTTGTACACCGTGTCCGTGACCGGCGCCTTGGCGGCGAGGATGTTCGCACGCGCGATGTCGTGCACGTGCACGAAGTCCATCGTCTGCGCCCCGTCGCCGAAGATGAGCGGCGACTTGCCGTCGACGATGCGCTCCATCCAGCGGATGAGCACCTCGGTGTACAGGCCGTGGACGTCCATCCGCGGGCCGTACACGTTGAAGTAGCGCAGCGCCACGTAGTCGAGGTCGTACATGGCCTTGAAGCTGCGCAGCATTCCTTCGTTGAACGCCTTGGCGGCGCCGTAGAAGGTGTCGTTGTTGTACGGGTGGTGCCGTTCGTTGGTGGGGAACGACTCCGCCAGGCCGTAGATCGACGCCGAGGACGACGCAATGACCTTCTTCACCTCGGCGGCCGCGGCGGCCTCCAGGATCGTGAACGTGCCGTCGACGAGGCACTCCAGCGCCAGGCGCGGTTCCTCGGCGCACTGCGTGATGCGGATCGCGGCGAGGTGGAAGACCAGGTCCTTGCCCTCGGTCAGCTCCCGCACGAGCGCCTTGTCGTTGATGTCGCCTTCGACGATCCGGACGACACCGGACTCGAGCGCCCCGGCCAGGTTCTCCCGGCGGCCGCGCACGAAGTTGTCCAGCACGACGACCTCGGCCGCGCCGGCCTCGACGAGCTGGTCCACCACCGAGGAGCCGATCGTGCCCGCACCACCGGTGACGAGCGCGCGCTGCCCCGCGATGGGCTGACCCAATTCCTTCTGACCCAATTCCGTCTGGCCGGACATCAGGAAACCTTGCCTTCAACTTGTTGAACAGGAACGAAAACACCGCCGGTGCGCAACGACTCCGACGCCGCCTCCAGCACCGCCAGCACGCGCAGACCCGCGCGGCCGTCGGTCAGGGGCGGGCGCTTCTCGGTGATGGAGGCCGCGAACTCCGCCATCATCGTGCGCAGCGCCTCGCGCTCCAGCAACGCCGGCGCGACCATGTCACCCGTGCGGTACGAGATCGTGCGCTGTTCCTTGGAGTGGTCGACGCCCCGGTCGTAAATGGACAGTCGCTGGGACGGATTGTTGTCGTCCCACACCACCGTGCGCTGCGAACCGCCGATGACCATCGTGCGAATCTTCGTCGGCGACAGCCAGTTCACGTGCACGTGCGTGATTGCCCCGTTGGACAGCCGCACCGTGAGGTGGCCGACGCACGCGACACCCGCGCCGATCGGGTCCGAGCCGTGCGCCGCGACCTCCACCGGCGTGATGTCGTCGGGCAGGATCGCCTCGAAGATCGACAGGTCGTGCGGCGCGAGGTCCCACAGCACGTCCACGTCCGGCTGCACCAGACCGAGGTTGATGCGCACGGAGTCGATGTACTGGATGTCACCGAGCTCGCCACCGCGGATGATCTTGCGGAGGTGCTGCACCGACGACGTGTAAGCGAACGTGTGGTCCAGCATCAGTGTGAGGCCGCGCTGTTCGGCGGTCTCGACGAGCTTGAGGCCGTCCTCGAAGTTGGCCGCGAGCGGCTTCTCCACCAGGACGTGCTTACCGGCCTCCAGCGCCGCCAGTGCGACGGGCAGGTGCGTGGCGGCGGGTGTCGCGATCGCGACGGCGTGCACCTCGGGGTCGGCGAGGACCTCGTCGAGGGACGCGGTGGCGCGGACCGTCGAGTAGTCGCCGAGCACGCGCTGGGCGCGGCCGACGTCGAGGTCGCACAGATATCTGAGGCGGAGCTCGGGCGTGGCCTGGGCGTTGCGAACGAGGTTCGGCCCCCAGTACCCGGCCCCGATGACGGCAATGCCAATCACAGGAGTCTTCTCCATCAGTAGGCCCCCTGGCCGCCGAAGACGGCGCGGAAGGTCTTCCACATGATCACGAGGTCGAGGGCCAGCGACCAGTCCTCGACATAGCGCAGGTCGAGGCGGATCGACTCCTCCCACGAGAGATCGCTCCGGCCGCTCACCTGCCACAAACCGGTCAGGCCGGGCTTCACCAGCAGGCGGCGCCGCACGTCCGAGGAGTACTTCGCGGTCTCCTCCGGCAGCGGCGGGCGCGGGCCGACGAGCGACATGCTGCCCGCGAGGACGTTGAACAGCTGCGGGAGCTCGTCGATCGAGTACCGGCGCAGGAACGTGCCGACCTTGGTGATGCGCGGGTCCTTCTTCATCTTGAACAGCAGGCCGTGGCCTTCGTTGGCGGCGGCCAGCCTGGTGCGCAGCGCGTCGGCGTTCGTGACCATCGTGCGGAACTTGATGATCGTGAACGGCACGCCGGTCTTGCCGACCCGCTTCTGGCGGTAGAAGACGGGACCGCGGCTGTCGATCATCACGAAGGCCGCGACGGCGAACATCAGTGGTGCGAGCAGGAGCAGGAGGACGAACGCGCCGACGCGGTCGACGACGTCCTTGACCAGACGGCGGAATCCGCTCAGCGCCGGTTCGCTCACCCGCAACAGCGGCATGCCGAGCACGGCGCTCATGTGCAGACGGGGGCCGGCGACCTCCATGAGGCCGGGCGAGACCACCATCTCGGCTCCGGAGCCTTCGAGCGCCCACGCGAGCTGCTGGAGACGGCGAGGTGTCCAGTAGGCGTCGGGCGTGACGGCGACGATGCGGTAGCCACCGCGGCGGACGTGTTCGGCGAGCTCACGGAGCTGACCGACGACGGGCACGCCGTCGACGTCCGTGCCGGAGCGGCCGCGGCCGTCGATGGTGCAGATCGCGTCCACGCGCCAGCCCAGGTGGGCGACGCGGCGCGTACGGGTGATGAGGTCCTCGACCGTGTCCAGGTTGCCGGCGGCGAGGACGGAGAGCAGGAAACGTCCTTCACTGCGGCCGCGGTGCAGTGGGCGGCGCAGGAGGTAACGCATGGGGAACGCGACCAGGGCGATCGCGGGGACCACGACGAAGATCCACAGGCGGGCGCCGGGGATGTCGACGGCGAGCGCTCCGAGGCCGAGCGCCACAACGGCACCGAACAAACCCCGGCCGAGTCTTCGGAACTCCTCGGCACCTTGACCGAGAACCGTCGGCGTCCACACGCGGTTGATCGCGAGCGAGCCGACGACGACAACTACTGTGAGTATGTCCAACAGTGCAAGGGAAATCGGGCCAAAAGCGGCGTGTCGCATGCTCATGACAGCACCGGTGGCGATGACGACCAGGGCAATGGTCAGCACGTCGGCGGTGATCACGGCATAGCGGTAGCGACTTTCCCAGCGGGCTACGGGTGGGTGCGTCTGTCTGTGTTCCGACAGAGGATTGAGCGTGGAGCGCATGCCCTGGGCGTCACGGGCAGCGACGTCACGGGCAGCGCGGACCTGCTCACTCATCGTTCTGATCTCCCCGGCTCAGCGGCGATTCGGACGTGCACGTACGCAGGTCACCCCGAGGACCTCAATCTTGTGACCTCCGGCAACGCCTGGATTCGCAGCGCCACGGCCGAAGCTCGCAACCGATGATTCGCGCGTACCGGCATCGGCGTTACAGGCCTTGGAAAAAAGTTTCCCGATGACCGAATACCGGACGTGACGCGCGTCTCACCACCTGGAAACCGTAAGCGACGCAAGACGATTCCTGCGTGTCCACAAGGGACATAAAGGTTACGGATGTCGCGAGGAAATCGTTCAGATCAGGTCTTCAGGCCCTAGTCCGATCGACTGCGATTGTGCATGTACTTACCGCTGAACGGAGTAATCAGTTACGGCCGAACGGAAATGCGAACTTCCTCACCGTTGACGACCACGACATCTCCTGCGCGCAGCTGTGCACCGCGCCGGACCTCCACAGCGCCGTTGACGTGGACTTCCCCGTCCTCGATGAGCTCCTTCGCATGCCCGCCGTCCTCGGCGAGTGCCGCCAGCTTGAGGAACTGCCCTAGCCTGATCGGCTCTTCGGAGATCTCGACCGTCCGCATGAGTCCCATCATCCCAGTAGGGCGCGCCCCACCGCTCGCTCGGGGGCACGCACCAGCGCGGACGGGTGAAGTCGTTGACAGCCTTGAAGGATGAAAACTTCGCGGGGGTACGTCGCCTGGTTGGCGGTGTCGGGACTGGTGTGCGTGGCGATAACGATCTTCGCCGCGAGCGCGTACGTGACTTTGGACATGAGCCAGGCGAGGCCGGCGTTGCACGGTCCGGTCCACTACGGCCTTCTGGTCGCGCACATCTTCACCGGAACGGTCGCGGTCCTTGCGGGTGTCTCGCAGTTCTGGCCCGGTCTGCGCACGAGACATCCGCGGGTGCACCGCGTGATGGGCCGCGTCTACTTCGGGGCGGTGCTGCCGTCGTCGTTGCTCGGCATCGTGTGCGCCCAGCTGTCGTTCTACGGGCTGGCCTCGTCGGGGCCGCTGACGGTCCTGTCCGTGCTGTGGTTCGTCACCGCGGTCCTCGGCCTGCGGACGGCACGGCGGCGCCGGTTCGGCGAACACCGCATCTGGATGATCCGCGGTTTCGCTCTGACCGGCGCCGCCGTGACGGGTCGCCTGTGGGGCCTGCTGCTCGGCACGCTCGTGCCCGACGGGGACGGGCTGCTGGTCTTCGCCACCGCGAACTGGCTGTCGTTCGTGGTGAACCTGCTGGTGGCCGAGTGGTGGATCCAGTCGCGGGGTTACACCCGGACCTTGCCCTCCGCAGCGTTGAGCCCGAGCATTTCGAGCAGGTCAGCGCAGTCGAGCGCGTTCGTGGCGTGACAGGCCACGGTGCGCGCCGCCTTGCTGTTCTGAATCGTGCTGTGCTCCTTTTCCAGAGCCTTGGCCTCGGCAAAGGTGCCGGTTTCGGGCTCGGCGATCGCGGGACGCGCCCAAGTCATGTCGTGCCTGCTTCCGCATCGGGGGATGTGGTCATCATGACAAGGGGATGTCCGAAACACCAGCTCTGGTGCTTTCCGTAATCATCCACCCACGGAGCGTGCAGCAGCCCGGATCATTGGAGAAAGCGTTTTCCGGGCTGCGGCTTGATCGATTGTTGCCAGGATTTCACGTCACCGGCCGTACCGCAGCACGGACTCCACTTCGGTCACAAATTCAACCAGGCTTTCACCGTCCACATCGTCCGGTGTGGGACCGTCCACCGCGAGCCGTTGCAGCGCAACAGAAGTAGTGGCGCTTTCCCGTGCCAGGCGGCGGAACCCGAACGTGGCCTCGTACAACGACATCGCGGTGCCCAGTGCTGCCAGGGTCGTTGCGGCGAAACCCCACATGGCTCGGCGCGGACCGTCCGCCATGCCCACCGCCGCTGCTGCTGCCGCGGCGATGAAGAAGGTGGCGGCGAGTGCGACGGTCCAGGTGCGAGCGGCGGAGTAGCGCTTGCGGCTGCGTTCGAAGTGGTCGAGCCGGTCCTGGAAGCGGTGGCGCAGGTAGGCCTCGACGAACTGGCCTTCCCGCTGTTTGGTGGTCGCGGGTGGGGGTGGGATGCGGGGCGGCGAGGCCGGAGGTGGGGGCGGGGCGACGCGGGGTGGGGGTTGGACCGGGGGTGGGGTTACCGGCGCCATGCGGATCGTGGGATGGCTCGACGCGGACAGGGCCGGCTTGGCGGCGGGCCTGTCCGCGGGCGGGGCGGACTTCGGCGGGACGGCCTTCGGCGGCACGGGCGCGGCGGACTTCGCCGGCGGAGCTGCTGGTGCGGCGGGAGGAGTCTTGGCCTGCGGGTCGGCCGGAGTCTTGCGCGGAGCCGTTTTCGCGGCCGGTTCCGAGGTCGCGTTCGGGGCCGTTTTCGCGGCCGGGTCCGACGTCGCGTTCGAGGCCGGTTTCCCCGTCGGTTCCGGCTTCACGTCCGCCTTCGAGGCCGGAGTCGCGGCCGGTTCCGGCGTCGCTGGCTGGGCCTCGTCCACGACGGTCTCTTTCTCGGTCTTCGCGGCCTTCTCGTCCTTCTCCGTGCTCATGTCCGCACCACCTCGTGCTTGCGGTCGCTCACAGCGGCCTCCAGGTCTGCCACGCGGTCCAGCCGCGCGTCCTCGGAGGTCGGTGCCGGAGCGGCGAGATGGGCGAAGTACAGGGCCCTCAGGCGTTCCGCGCGGGACCTGGCGGTGAGGTACTTGTCGAGTGACTCGCGTTTGCGCGCCACGATCGTGATGGCCGCGGCGAACGCGCCGCCCGCCACGACGAGCACGCCCGGCCACGGCGTGTCCTTGAGCCACGTCTGCAGCGCGGCGAACACCGTGGTGGTCAGGCCGCCGCCGATCGCCAGCACGGCCGTGAGGCGGTAGCGGTTCTGCTCCACCTCGGCCTGCGCGTCGAGTTCCTGGAACGCCGGTGCGACGACCTGGTTGGCGTCGTGGATGGCGTCGGCGAGTGCCGGGTACGCCACGACGAAGCCGGGGTCGACGAGCGGGCGTGCTTCCGGTGCGCGGTAACGGACCTTCGGCCAGATCTTGGGCGGCCGGATGGGCTTCTCCTTGCCCAGCAACCGTTCCAGTGCGGTGACGGTCTTGCCGGGACCCTCGTCCACGTGGACGATGAAGATCTTGCCGCTGCGCACCAGCACCGCTAGGTCGCCGCTGAGGTTGCCGGTCGCGATGCGGTCCGCGAGGCCACCTGTGCCGGCGAGCACCAGCAAGGCGTTGTCGCCGCTGAGGTGGTCGATCACCTCCTGCTCGTTCTCGCCTCCGACTACGAGAGCGATCACCGGCTTCTTGTGCCGGATGGCGTCGATCGCGCGGAACAGCACCGGGGTCGCGTCCGTCCACTCCGAACCGGGCACGATCACCGCGACGCTGTGGTTGGGTTCCAGCGCGATCTGACCGTTGGTGGAGTTTTCCGTGACGTCGTGCACCTTGCTGCTCGGCGCGACGCCGACCACGACGGGCCAGCGTTGTTCACACGCCTGCAAAGCCATGCCCAGCAAGTGGACAACGCCTCTGTCGGTGCCTTCGGTGACGAACACCGCGCCGTTGCGGGCCGCGGTCACGACGACGGATCTGAGCACCGGCAACAACTTCGCGGCGAGATCCGTCTCGATGTCTTCTGTGGAGCCGAAGACCGAGATCACCGTCCGCCCCCGGGGCAAGCCGAGGGCCTTGGGTTTGATGTCGGCGTCCGGCTGGGACAGCCGTTTGACTGTCGGGCCGCCTGCTGTGGGCATGCCGCGCACCATAACGCCGTGATCGATCGCAGACCAGAGCCGTTCAGACCTCGTCCTCGTCGTCCACGGGAACGTCCTGCCGCTGCTCGTGAACGTCGGCCTCGTTCGCCTCCAGCGGCGTCTCCGACGTCTCAAGTGGCTCGTGCGGGACGACCTCCCGCTGCTGTTCCTGCACGTCCGCGTCCGGTGCTTCGGGATTCATGTGCGGCGGTTTCCCTGCGCGGCGCCCGTCCACACCTGCCTGGTCAGCTCGTCGAGGTCGGCCAGGTCCTGCAAGACCACGTCGGCGCCGGCGCGGCGCAGGTCCTCCACAGTGCTGCGGCCGGTGGCGACGGCGACGAGCCGCACTCCGGCCGTCACCGCCGCGTACACGTCGTGCGGGGTGTCGCCGATCAGCACCACCTCGTCGGATGCGAACGGCCGGATGTGGCGCGCGCGTTCACGGGCGAACGTCACCAGCTCGGCGCGGTCCGCGTGGTCGTCGCCGAACGCGCTCACGTCCCAGTCGACGAGGTGCGCGAGCCCGAACTCCTCCAGCTTGATCCGCGCGACGCTCTGGAGGTTCGCGGTCAGCACGCCCTGGTGCACGCGCGGGTCGTTCGCGAACGCTTCGAGGGCCTGCAGCGCACCGGGCAGCACCTCGCCGTGGCCGGGCAGGTCCGCGCGCCGGGTCTCGAACGAGTTCGCCAGGGCGGTGGCCAGCAGCTGCGAGGCCTCGTCCGTGTGCTCGATGCCGTGCTGCCCGAGGGTCTCGGCGATGATGTCGAGTTCGGTGCGTCCGCCGAGGTCGACGGGCCCTTTCAGCTGCATGCCGAACGCGGTCAGGAACGCCTCGCGGTACATCAGTCCGCCGAAGCCACGGGCCGAGATCAGCGTGTTGTCGATGTCCCACAGCACCAGCAGTTCGGGCCCGGTCACCGGACCACCTCCCCTCGACCCGTAAAATCCCTGCTCATGACCTCGATCGACCCCGCAGAGCTGGAAGTCTGCCTGCGCGTGCTTGCCCAGGTCGAGGACCTGCCCGCCGAGCACGACGACGCGGTGCGCGTCCGCCGGGCCACCGCGAAGATCTTCAAAGCCGCGAAGAAGTTCCGCAAGACCGAGCGCAAGGCCGCCATCACGGCCAACGACCGGGCCGTCACCGCGCTGACCGCCACCGGGTCGCCGGACCGCATCGACGACGAGACGCAGGGCCTCCCCCTGGTCTCGAACGCTCAGGGCGCCACGGCGGGCACGCTGCTGCGCGCGCGTTCCTGCTACACGTGCCGCCAGCGGTTCGTCGAGGTGGACGCCTTCTACCACAACCTCTGCCCGTCCTGCGCCGCGTTCAACCACGGCAAACGCGACGCGCGCACGGACCTGACCGGCCGCAACGCCCTGCTGACCGGTGGCCGCGCGAAGATCGGCATGTACATCGCGCTGCGGCTGCTGCGTGACGGCGCGCACACCACGATCACCACCCGCTTCCCGAAGGACGCGGCCCGCCGGTTCGCCTCGATGCCGGACTCCGCCGAGTGGATCGACCGGCTCAAGATCGTGGGCATCGACCTGCGCGACCCGGCCCAGGTGCTGGCGCTGGCGGACGAGGTGGCCTCCCGCGGACCGCTCGACGTCCTGATCAACAACGCCGCGCAGACCGTCCGCCGCTCCTCCACCGCCTACGCGCCGCTGGCCAACGCCGAGCACGAGGCGCTGACCGGCGACGCCCGCCGCCCGGAGCTGATCTCGTTCGGCGGCCACGGCCAGCTGGCGTTGCCCGGCACCGCGGTCCCCGAAGCGCACTCGGTGACGACGCTGGCGCTGATGGCGGGCTCCAAGGACATCGACGCGGGCGGCCTGGTGCCGGACACCGCCCCGGTCAACTCGTGGATCCAGAACGTCGACGAGGTCGACCCGGTGGAGCTGCTCGAGGTGCAGCTGTGCAACTCGACGGCGCCGTTCCTGCTGATCTCGCGGCTGCGTTCGTCGATGGCGAAGTCGCCGCACCGGCGCAAGTACGTGGTGAACGTGTCGGCGATGGAAGGCCAGTTCTCCCGCGCCTACAAGGGTTCCGGGCACCCGCACACGAACATGGCCAAGGCCGCGCTGAACATGTTGACGCGCACGAGCGCCGAGGAGATGCTGCAGGCCGACGGCATCCTGATGACCGCCGTCGACACCGGCTGGATCACCGACGAACGCCCGCACCCGATGAAGATGCGGCTCGCCGACGAGGGCTTCCACGCCCCGCTGGACCTGGTCGACGGCGCCGCGCGGGTGTACGACCCGATCGTGCGCGGCGAGGCCGGCGAGGACCTGTACGGCTGCTTCCTGAAGGACTACGCGCCGTCGAATTGGTGAAGTTCAGCTGACGCACGTGTCCGAGGTACCCGTCGGACGCGCCCGAACGAGCCCTTTCGTCACCAGGCAGGTCTATTCGACCACGTGTTCGAGTACCCATTTGTCATGAGGACTGTGTGGCGGGGAGCACTTCGGTTCGGCATGACGACGATGACGGTGCGGCTGGTGTCCGCGTCGACCGAACATCGCAGCAAGGTGCACCTGGTGCACCGCGAGGACAGCGGGCGCGTGCGGCACCAACAGGTGTGCGGCGAGTGCTCGCTGCGCCTGACACCGGACGACATCGGCCGCGGCTACGAGCTCGATGACGGCCGCATCGTGCAGATAGATCCGCACGACCTCCCCGCACCCGAGGACGGCGTGATCGACGTCCAGCAGTTCGCGCCGCAGACCGACCTGGACCCGGTCGCGTTGCACCGCAGCTACTACGTCGAGCCGGACGACCTGGCCGTCCGCTCATACGTGCTGCTGCGGGAGACCCTGGAGCGCACCAAGACCGCCGCGATCGTGAAGTTCGCCTTGCGCGGCAGGGAAACCCTGGCCGCGCTGCGGCCACAGCACGGCGTGCTCGTGCTGCACACGTTGCTGTGGCCGGACGAGGTGCGCGAGCCACACTTCGCCTTCCTGCACCGCGACACCGAGGTGCGCACCGGCGAACTGGCCGCTGCCGCCGCGCTGGTGCGGGCCCAGACGCGTCCGTTCAGGCCGCACGACTACCCGAACACGCACCACGAGGCCCTGTTGCAGCTGGTGGAGGCCAACGTCTAGACAGCTCCTGGCCGTGCGGGCGGACGACGCGCGTATCGGGGATGAACGCGGGTCGTCCGCCCGTGCCGCCAGGGGCGCTAGCATCGGCAGCCATGCTCGCCAGCCCGCCCGATCTCGTCGACCTGCTCGAATGTGAGCACCGCAGCTACCTGGGGCGGAACGACAGGCGGGGCGACCCGGACGAACTCTCCGCGGCTGCCGAACGCACCGCTGCCGAGATGCGCTCGGGCCAGGACATCGTCGAGAACGCCGTGTTCTTCGACGGCGTCTTCCACTGCTCGGCGCAGACGCTGGTGCTCACTCCTGACGGCTACGAGCCGTGTGAGGAAGTGCAGGAGGCCACTCCCCTCGCCGTCCTGAGCCTGACCGCGGCGGCACAGGCGCTGGGTGCCGAGCGGGCGCACCTGATCATCGACGGCCGGCGCACGTCGTTCCGCGTCGCCGACTTCGTGCCCCTGCTCGGCCGCCTCCAGACGCGGCTCGCGAAGCCCTCACCTGCGCCGAAGCGGTCGTGGGGTGATGTCAGGGCCGCGTGCAACGGGTGCCGGTTCGCCCGCCACTGCGCTTCGGGGCGTGAGGAGGCGCGGGACCTGTCGCTCGTGGCCGGGCTCAGGGCCGACCAGCGGCGGAAGCTGGTTTCGGCCGGCATCGACACGATCGACGCGCTTGCGCAGACCGACGAGCGGCCCGCCACGCTGTCCCCCGCCAGCTTCACGGCGCTGGCCGCGCAGGCACGGTTGCAGGTGCAGCAGGAACGCACGGGCGTGACCAGCTATGAGGTCGTCGCGCCGGAAGCACTGCAGAACCTGCCCGACCCGCAAGAGGACGACGTGTTCCTCGAGGTGGACGGCGACACGTTCCGCACGCCGGGCTGGCAGGGCACGTTCGCGGAGTTCGTCGAGCGCACGCCGGCGGGCACGGTGTACCACTTCACGCCGCACGATCTCGTTGCGAGGTCTGCCCGCGCGGCGACGCTGGAGTCCGAAGTGGACGAACTCGTGCGGCGGTGCGTGGATCTGGGGGCGTTGACCCGGAGGGTGATCAGGGTGTCGACGCGGGAGTACACGCTGCCGGCGTTGAAACCGTTGGTGGACGACGAAGTTCCTACTCGGGGTGTCCGCGATCTGCTGGAGAAGATCAAGCGCGAGCACGGTGTCGAGACCGTGGTGCGCGAGGAGCGGGACGAGGCCGCGCTGGAGAAGGCTGCCGAGCGGGCGCGCAGGATGGCGGCGCTGACCGAGCCGTTGCTCGCCGAGGGGCACGCGTTGTTCGCGGCGACGGTCGGGTACCACCGGCGGGAGGCCAGTCCCGCGTGGGGTGACTTCTTCCGGCAGGCCAGCGCGCCGATCTCGGACCTGGAGACGGACTCGCACTGCGCGGTGCCGATCACGGTCAGAACCGAGGACTGGGTGCCGCCGAGCGGGCGGGTCCGGACGCACAAACGGCAGGTGCACGCGCGGATCGACCCGGAGCGGCCGCATCCGTTCGGGTCCGGGGAGCAGGTCCGGCTGCTCTATCCCGGCAACGTCACGCGCAATGCCGTTGTGTCGGACGACAACCCGTACGAGCTGGTGCTGACCGAGAGCAACTCGCAGGAGCACGGCGAACTGCCCGTCGCGGTGCTGCCCGGCAGCCCGGTGCCGGCGTCGCCGAAGGACGAAGCCGTCGCGGAACTCGCCGAACAGGCCGTGCACCTGCTGCCGCTGCTCCCCCGCAACCCCGGCATCGACCTGTTGCTGCGCACGCCGCCCGGTCAGCTGCCGCAGCACCCCGACGTGGTGCAGGCCGTGATCAAGGCCGTCGACCAGCTCGACGGCGGCACGCTGGCCGTGCAGGGACCGCCCGGCGCCGGCAAGACGTACCTGGCGACCAAGCTCGTGAAGCACCTGATCGACCAGGGCAAGACGGTCGCGGTGACGTCCACGTCGCACAAGGCCGTCGAGAACGTGCTGCGCTCGGCCGACGCCGACATCCCGATGGCCAAGCGCCCCAAGGGAAAGCCCGAGGAGGACGTGCCGTGGGACCAGCCGAAGGACAACGGCGCGCTGGCTCGCTGGCGTGAGGAACACCCGCAGGGACACCTCGTCGGCGGTACGGCTTGGACGTTCTCCAACGCCGTGATCAAGGCGCAGCCGTTCGACGTGATGATCATCGACGAGGCGGGCCAGTTCGCACTGGCCGACGCGGTGGCGGTGGCGACGGCGGCCAAGAACCTCGTGCTGCTGGGAGATCCGCAGCAACTGCCGCAGGTCGTGCAGGGCGTGCACCCGCCCGGCAGTGACGCGTCCGCGCTCGGGCACCTGCTCGGCGACGCGGACGTGATCCCCGAGCACCTCGGTTACTTCCTGGCCCAGACGCGCCGGATGCACCCGGCAGTCTGCAAGCCGGTGTCAGAACTTTCTTATGCCGGGCTGCTCCATTCGCACGAATCCGCGGCGAACAGGGGTATCGAGGGCATCGAGCCCGGGATCTACCTGCGCGAGGTCGATCACCGCCACAACATAACGGCGTCGACCGAGGAAGCCGACGCCGTGGTGGACACGGTGCGCGCGATCGTCGGTCGTACGTGGACGGACAACGACAAAACGCGCGAACTGACCGATGCGGACATTCTCGTGGTCGCGCCGTACAACCTGCAGGTCAGGGTCATCCGGCGAAGGTTGGCAGATGCGGGCTTCGACGAAGCTCGGGTGGGCACTGTGGACCGTTTTCAGGGTCAGGAAGCACCCGCGGTCATCATGTCCATGACGTCGTCGTCCACCGTGGACCTGCCGCGTGGCCTGGACTTTCTTTTGTCACGTAACAGATTGAACGTGGCACTGTCGCGTGCCCAGGCGCTCGCCGTGATGATCTGCTCGCCACAGTTGCTGAACGCGGACGTCCGCGGCGTCGAACAGATGCGCTTGGTGGCCGGAATGATCGGCCTAACAGAAAACATGAGGATCTGTCCGTGGTGACACCTTAGCGTTGTCATACGGTGACCTTCCGAGCGCTCTGTGTTGCTAGCGTGGCGCGGTTCACCCGGTCGGGTGATCAAGAAAGTGAATCGCTCGATCCGCCACGCACCAACCAGAGCAGGAGAAAACCGTTGGCAAGTAGAGTTCTCGGCGCGTTCGTGGTGGCTGGCACCGCCGCACTGGCCACTCTGGTGATGGCCACCCCTGCCAGCGCGCACACCGCTGACGGGTGGGCGAAGTGCGACGGGAAGGACGCCGTCCTCCACGTGGACCTCACGCAGTTCGCGCCCGAGAAGAAGAACACCGTTGTGATCATGGACGGTGACAAGGTCCTGGTCCCCACCGAGAAGTTCGGCTCGCAGTGGAGCGTGGACAAGAAGGGCTTGAACGGCAAGGTCGCACACACGTTCACCGTCGACGTGAAGGCCTACGACACCGACAAGTCAAAGGGCAGGAACTACGACAAGCACTTCACGTACACCACCACGGTGTGCGACAACACGCCGCCGAAGCCGGAAGAGCCGAAGCCGCCGCAGCCTGAGCAGCCTGGTGTTCCGACCCAGCCGGAGGTGCCCTCGTCCTCCGTGACGCCGCCGTCGTCGTCGACCCCGGCCGCCCCGGCTCCCGGTGGCAGCACGCCGGAACCGCCGCTCGCGGCGACCGGTGCGTCGCCGTTGTGGCTGCTGCTCTCGGGTCTGGGCCTGGTGGGTGCCGGTGCCGGCACGCTGCTGTTCCTGCGCCGCCGCCGCAGCGCGTGAACTAGCTGAACGACGAACGGGGGCGGCCACTCGGCCGCCCCCGTTTTGTTTGCTAGAGCTCCAAAGCGTCCTCTGGACCGTGGCCTCGGCGAATGAACCACTCGGTGCCGAAGACGTCGGCGAACGTCTCGTCGTCCAGCGCCAGGAAGAGCGAGTGTTCGGCGATCTGCGAGGCGTGCGCACGCATCGCGGCCCGCTTCACGTCGAGGTACTTCGACACGTCGACGCCGACGTTGATCTCCGACTCCGGCACGGCGTCCTCTCCCAGCGGCGGCGGCTGGTCGAGCCCCGCGCGGTCGATCGCGTCGCGGAACTTGGACTCCTTCACCATCGCCTCGTACACAGCCGGTGTCGCGGCGATCTCGGCCGCGCGCTTGCCGACCCGGTGCACCTGGACGTGGTCCGGGTGGCCGTATCCGCCGAAGCTGTCGTAGATCGTGAGCACCTGCGCGTCCTCTTCCCGCAGGATCGCGGCGAGTTTCTGGGCGGCTTCCTCGACGTCGGCCGTCCAGAACGATCCCGGCCGGTCGTTGAGCTCGTCGCCCATCATCCCGGAGTCCAGGTAGCCCAGAAACTCCACGCGCGCCACACCCAGCAGGTCGGCCGCCACCTGCGTCTCGACTACCCGCCGCTGCCAGAGTTCCTCGCCCTCCTCCAGGAAGTCCGGGATCTCGCCTGACTCCCCGCGGGTCGCGACCACGAGCACGACCCGATGCCCCTCTTCGAAGGCTTTCCGCATCACGCCGCCCGTGACGATGCACTCGTCATCGGGATGTGCGTGGAACGTCACCAGTGTCGCCATGCCCTCGACGTTACCCGCGAGTGGAACTTCGCCATTCCTTCAGACACTCGCGGCTCTTTACCGTGGGGAACGGACCCTAGGCGGGCAGGGGAGGTTTGTCGTGCGCGTGCTGTGCACGGTCGCGTTCTCGGCTGCCCACGCACGGGCCACCCTCCCCCTCGTGTCGATGCTCACGTCGCTGGGGCACGAGGTGCTGGTGGCGGGCCCGGGTTCGGTGCTGGCCGGGTTCGCGGGCGAACCGGTGCGGACCGCGGGTGTGCTGCCCGAGGTGTGCGACCAGCTGGCGGACCTGTTGCAGGGCGAGGTGTTAGCGCTCCCACCGGACTACGACCCGTTCGCCGACGAGATGATCGTCGAGTTCGCCGCGGGTCCGCACATCACGAACGCCGCGCGGGCGTTGCTGCCGGTGGCCGCGGACTTCCTGCCTGATCTCGTGCTGCGCGGCGGCATCGAGTTCGCGGGGCTGCTGGTGGCGGAACGGCTGGGGGTGCCGCACGTGGCGGCGCCGTCCGGGGTCGGTCCGTACCTGGACCGGGTGACGCTGCTGAACGCTCTGAACGAACGCCGCGCGGAACTTCGCCTGCCGCTGCACGAATCCCTCGACTCGGCGCACCGGTACGGGCGGTTGGACGCGGTCCCGCCGGGCTACTCCTTCGCCCGCCAGCCGATGCCCGCCGCGTTCGCCTTCCAGCAGCCGTCGCACCACTCCGCTGGGGAACGGCTGCCGCAGTGGGTGGCGGATCTGGATCCGTCGCGGCCGCTGGTGGTGGCGTCGACGAGCACGTCCGGTGGGGTGTTCGCCACCGAGTCGGCGTTGCGGTTGTTCGACTTCGACGCGCTGCCGGACCAGGCGTTGCGGCATTCGCCGTTGGCGCACCTGGAGACGGTGGTGGCCGGGCTGTCCTCTGTGGACTGCGAGGCCGTGGTGCTGACGGGCGGGTTGCCGGTGCAGGACGCCGGAGCCGCGAACGTGCACCTGGTCGAGACGTTGCCGCAGGCGTTGTTGTTGCAGGCGGCGGACTTGCTGGTGTCGCACGGGGGTTACAACTCGATTCGGGAGGCCATGCGGGCCGGGGTGCCGGTGGCGGTGCTGCCGGTGCTGCACGACCAGATGCACAACGCCCACCGGGTCGGCGAGCTCGGGATCGGTGTCCGGGTGCAGGGCTTCGAAGCGGACGCGGTGGCCTCTGCCTGCCGGTACGCACTGACGAACGCGGCTGTGCGGCAGGGAGCGAGGAAGGCCCAGCGGCACATGCTCGGGTTGCCGTCGATCCGGACGGTGGCCGAGTACTTGGAACGGATCGTGCAGCGCAACAGGAAACTCGTGAGCATGTGAAAGGGCGGCGCCTCCTTCAGGAAGGAGAGCGCCGCCCCTCGGCGAACTCGTGGAGCTATCGCAGGGTCAGGTTCCAGGAGTTGATGTACCCGGTGTCACCCGAGTACACGTCCTGGACCCGCAGCTTCCACGTGCCCGCCGCGACCTCGGACGAGGCGTTGACCGTGTAGGTCGCCACCACGTTGTCGGCACTGTCGGACGAGGAGGAGTTCTTCAGCCGGTAGGCGGTGCCGTCCGGCGCGACCAGGTCGATCACCAGGTCGCCGCGGTAGGTGTGGACGATGTCCACGCCGACCTTGGTGGTGGCGGAGGCGTTGCCCGTCACCGTGGAGCTGATCGAGGACGTGACGGTGCCGAGGTCGACGATCGCCACGTCCGTGGTGTTCTCCAGGCCACCGCTCGGCGGCGGCGTGGTGTCGAGCGCGTTCACGGTCTTGGTCGCGTCGGCCAGGCCGGCGCCACAGCCACCGCTGCACGTGCCGGGGATCGCCCTGGCGTTGGTCTTGATCAGGTCCTTGACCTGGGCCGGGGTCAGCGACGGCTTCTTCGCCACCAGCAGTGCCGCGAGGCCCGCGATGTGCGGTGCGGCCATCGACGTGCCCTGGTAGGGCTTGTAGTTCTCGGCACCGGGGACGGTCGCGCCGGCGTTCAGCGTCGACCAGATGCCGTTCTCCGGCGTGGTGATGGTGCCGGGGGTGTCGGTGCCGCGACGGGTCTCGCCGCCGGGCGCCGCCACGTCGATGCGGGTGCCGAAGTTCGAGTAGAACGCCTTGTTGCCCTCACGGCCCAGTGCCGCGACGGTCACCACGCCGTTGCAGTTGGCCGGGGTGAAGTTCGCGACGTTGGCGTTCGAGTTGCCGGCCGCGACGACGACCGTGGTGCCGCGGTTGATGGCACCGTTGATCGCGTTCTGGTAGGTCGTCGAGCAGGACGACTGACCGCCCAGCGACATGTTGATGACCTTGGCGGGCGTCGCGTTCGCGGGCACGCCGCTCACCGTGCCGCCGGACGCCCAGGTGATCGCGTCGGCGATGTCCGAGGTGGCGCCACCGCACTTGGCGAGCACGCGCAACGGCTGGATCTTGGCGTCGTAGGCGATGCCCGCGATGCCCTTGCTGTTGTTCGTGGACGCGGCGATCGTGCCGGCCACGTGCGTGCCGTGCCAGGACGAGCCCTGGTCGGACGGCGGAACGGGCTGGCCGTTGGCGTCGGTGCCGCACTCACCGCGTGCGGTCCAGTCGCCCTCGTCGGCCGGGTTGGAGTCACGGCCGTTGTTGTCGCGAGCACGAGCGGAGTCGGAAACAAAGTCGTACCCCGCGACGACTTTGGATGCCAGGTCGCTGTGCGCGACGTAGCCGGTGTCGATGACCGCGACGGTCACACCGGAGCCGGTGGTGCTGGACCACGCGCCGGGCACGTTCATGCCCGCGGTGGCCTCGAACAGGTCCCACTGCCGGGAGTACTCGGTGTCGTTCGGGTCGGCGAACGGCTGCATCAGCAGGTCCGGCTCGACGTAGGCGACCTTCGGGTCGTTCTTGAACGCCTGGATCGTGTTGTCGGCGTTCATGGTCTTCGCGCCGAGGTCGACGACGACCGCGCCACTCGCCGTGCGGCGGTGGACGGACTTGCCCTTCTTGCGGGCGTCGTCCGAGGCAGCGGTGTCGGACGAGGCCTCGGCGGTGCCGGGCTTGTAGCCGACGATCAGCCGCTCGAAGGGACGGTTCACCTGGGTCGAGTCCGGCTGGGACTGGATTTGAGATGGAGCGGCGTTGACGGGTGAGACAACGCTGAACACGGCGGCGGAAACTGCCGCGGCGCACAGGGTCGTGCGTCGCAATCCGTTCACGTGAGGTCCTTCCACGCAGGGCCTTCGCGTGCCGTTGAGGGCGTCAGTGTTCTGAACCGGCTGCGGAGGTGGAGGGACCGTAAGCCGGGTCACACCTGCGAAAACAGGTCTAGAGGAGGCTGTTTGACGACACTGGCGTGTTCACGACAGGGGTATTGGTCTGAATGGCGCACAATGTGGCCGTGTTGGGACACCTGGGCGTCAACGCGGAACAGACCGCTGTTTACGAGCTTCTGGTAACGGGCGGCAGCCGCACGACCGACGAGATCGGCGCCTCGGCCTCCCTGCTGGAGTCGATGCGGGAGCTCGGCATGGTCCGGCACCTGCCCGGCGACGTGTGGCAGGCCGTCCCGCCCGATCTCGCCGTGGAGGCGCTGATCGCGGCCCGCGAGGAGGCCAACCGCCGGGCCCGCGCGGACGTCGGCCCGTTGATGGAGCTGTACCTGCGCAACCGCGACGAGGAGCTGGCGGACAACGCGTTCGTCGAGGTGGTGTCCGGAAAGGACGCTGTGCGCGATCTGTGGCGGACGTTGCTGGGCGGTGCGCGCGAAGAGGTCTGCGTGCTGGACCAGCCGCCGTACCTGTCGCCGCAGGAGGAACACGCCGAGCTCGAGGACTCGACGCGGCAACGGGACGTGCAGTGGCGGGTGGTCTACGACAGGTCCGCGGTGGACCTGCCGGGCCGGGTCACCGAGATCATCGAACTGGTCGCGGCAGGCGAACGGGCCCGCGTCACGCCGACGCTGCCGTTCAAGCTCGCCGTGATCGACGCGCACGCGGCCGTGCTGCCCGTGGCGTCCGGTGACGTGATCGACAAGGTGCTGCTGATCCGGCCGTCGGCGTTGCTGGACGTGCTGCGGTCGACGTTCGAGCTGTACTGGGACAAGGGAATCCCGTTCAGCCCCGGCGGGATCTACGCGGCGGCGGCCGACATCGACCCGAACCTGCTCGGGCTGCTCGCGGCCGGCCTGACCGACGAGTCGATCGCACGGCAGCTCGGGCTGGCGCCGCGGACGGTGCAGCGGCGGGTGCGGCAGCTGATGGACCGGTGCGGCGCGCAGACCCGGTTCCAGGCCGGAGTTCAGGCGATGCGGCGAGGCTGGCTCTAGCAAGAACTCGTAGCAACCTTTGGTGATCTTGCGGCGTCTCCCTCTGTGCAAGCACACATCACCAGGGGGATACATGCGCATGCGCAACGTGATGGCGGCTGCCCTGACGGGCCTGGCACTCATCGGTCTCGCGGGCACGGCGACGGCGTCGGCATCGGACCCGGCTTCGGCTTCCACGGATCTCGTGTGGCCGCCGAAGGACATCACGCCGGTCCACAAGACCAAGGCGGAGCTGCAGAAGCAGGCGGACGAGTTCTCCGCCCACCAGCAGAAGAGCTACAAGAGGGTCTACCCCGGCGCGCAGCACATCACGCCGGGACCGTGGGGCGGCGAGGCCGCGGGCGTGTTCGACGACATGCAGTACATGGCCAACGACGTCTCGTTCACGTACCAGGGCCGGAAGGTCAGCGTCATCACGCAGGTCAACGCTCCCGGCTTCTACAGGGACTCGCCACAGCAGCTCTGCGAGCGCGAGAAGTGCACCGGCACGGTCAGCGATCACCGGGGTGGCGTGATCGTCTTCAGCGAGCTCGACCAGTACAACATCAGCATCGCGACGAACTTCCGCCCGAACGGCGAGGTCGTCTGGACGCAGGGCTCGAAGCAGGACAACCGGGTTCAACTGGCGGTCGTGGCCGCCGACCGCGCCTACACGTTCACCAGGTAGGTCTGGTGCGGGCGCTTCCGGTCATGGAGTCACCGGAAGCGCCCGCTCTCTCAACTGGTGACCTTGCGCGCGGCCACCAGCTGCCCTTCCGCGAACCCTTCGACGCGCACCTCGCGCCCGGCCGCGGTCAACGTCACGATGTGCGCGCCGTCGGTCACGTCCTGCGAGGTGGCGGGGCGGCCGTCGACGTAGACGTCCACCCGGTCGAGGTTCACGGTGTCCAGTGAGACGGTCGTCCCGTCGACCGCCACGCCGAGCCTGCGCACCGGCATCGCGGCGAGCAGCGAGCCCGCCTTGGCGAGCAGATCCACGTTGCCCTGCAACAGGTCTGCCCGCGTCACCTTGTGCTGGTGCGTCGGCCGCACACCCAGGTCCTCCACGGGCGTGCCGGAGAGCTTGCCCACCCGCAGCGTGCGGCGGATCGACACGCGCATGTTCGCCTTGCCCGGCAACGCCTTGTACGGCGACTCGGTGTCGCCCGGCGCCGGGATCTTCAGCAGCGTCATCAACAACCCGTGCGTCCACACGTTCGCGCCGCCGGCACCGGTGTTGTCGTCCACGCCGAGGATCGGGCCCAGTTCGTGGTCGGCCCAGCCCGCGGCGAAGATGTCGGTGGCGGAGTAGCAGCGCGCGTCCGTGATCAGCAGGACCGGGCCGTGGTAGGTCTGGCCCACCGCGTTCGCGCCGTCGACCGGCGTGATGGTGTGCGCGCAGGAGAACGCCTGGCCGGTCTCGGTCGAGGAGTCGAGCGACGGGAACCACGGGCCGAGGTCGATCTGCCCGGTCGGGTCGTCCGCGTGCCGGCGGCAGATCCGCAGGTTCAGCGGCGTGCTGAGGAACTGCACGGGTTCCGGGTCGACCCGCCGCGGCGTCATCGTCTGCAGCAGGAACTCCGAGGCGAAGATGTGGCCGCCGCCGTTGTCCCTGACGTCGACGATGAGCCCGTTCTGCGGCAGCAGGGCCGCGAGCCTGATGAACTCCGCGAGGAACGCCTCGGGGTCGTCCACGCTGAACGTGAAGATCCGCAAGTGGCCGAACTCGCCGGACGGCGTGCTGACCGGACGGGCGCGGAACACGCCGGGCATGGTCGTCGGGACGTCCTGCGCGGCCATCGCGACGGCCCCACCGGAGGCCTCGGCCTGCACGACCTTGGGCGCGTGCAACAACTTCTTGGCGCGGGCCTTCTCGTCGGAGTCCAGATCGACGCCCTGCGCGGCCGCGGCGGGCGACAGCGAGTCGACGTCCGTCATCGGCGGCAGGTTGTCGGTGACCTGCCAGTCGACCCGGATCTCCTCGGCACCGGCCGGGCCGCGGTAGGTCACGACGACCCAGTCCTCGTCCGGCGGGAGCTGGATCACCAAGGGCCGCAACGTGAGCGACTCGAGGCCGCGGGCGAGGTTCGCGGCGGTGTTGCTGCCGGCGAAGATCGCGCCGTTCAACGCGACGGCGCGGGCGATCGGCATGCCGTTCCAGTGCGTCACCTCGGTACCGGCGGCGAGACCGGAGAAGTTCGCGACCGTGCGGGCGACGAGGTACTCCTCGGTGCCGTCCTCGGCGAAGCAGCGCTCCAGCTGGAACGGCAGGAAGGCGATCTTGCCCGCGAACGGGGCGGGCAGCAGGTAGTTCGTGTGCAGGTCGCGCACCGAGTGGAAGGTGCTCGACAGCTCGCGGTGGAACTGCCACTCGGGCTCGGCCGTGGCGTCGGTCTGCCGTTCGAGTCTGGCTCGTAAGACCCTGAGTCTTTGCACGGGGTTCACCGCGTGCATCGCGACTTTGAGGGGCAGATGCGCGTAGTTCTGTTCCAGCAGCACGAGCGCCTGGTCGACGATCAGCTTGCGCTGCGCGAGGGTGAGCGTGCCCGACGTCGCGAGGAACTCGGCGAGTCCGACGGAGTTTGCGACATTCGGGTGAGCGGTTGCGGTCATGGCGGGCCTCCTTGCCAAGTAGAGGCTTTCCAGGGCGGCTGGATACACCTTTTTCACCCGTTCGGCCGCTAATTGGAGCAGTTTTCCGGACGACAACTGGAGTAAAGGGAGGCCGGCGATGAGTCCACGGGCCTTGGAACTGCGCATCCACGGGGTCAACAACACGCCCCCGGACGCCATGCTGGCGCTCCCCGATCACGCGGTCGAACAGTTCCGCGGCGACCGGTTCGGCAGCTTCTGGAGGCCCAAGCCGGACAAACTCGCCGATCTGCCGCCCGACCACGCCGGGCAGGTGCCCGCGGACGTGCGGCGCGAGGCGTACTCGTGGGGCGGGATGGCGCGCAGCACTCCCGGGGTGCCGGGCAGCGGGGTGCCGTCGGTGCTCGCGAACGTGCTGGGGCGGATCGGGTGGGCGTTGCTGCTGCCGTTCGGGCTGGCGAACGTGGCCTACTGGTCACGTCGGTTGCCGGATGACTCGGTGCCCACGACCAAGCACATGGTGTGGTGGAACGCCGGGCGCGGCGCGGCCTCCACGCGGTTGTTCGGGCTGGGGCTCACGGTGCTGCTGGTGCTGTCCGTGTGCGAGGTGGCGATCGACATCTACGCCGTCCAATGCTCGTTGCCGGGCACGACCTGCAAGCGGCTGCCGGAGTTCCTGGACCTGCTCGGTGATCCGGCGCGGCACGTCAGGGTGCTCGCCGCGTCCGCCGTGCCGGTGTTGCTGTTGCTCGGGTTGCTCGCGCTGACGTCGTTGTCCCGCAGCAGGTACGAGGGGACGACGATGCGGCGCAAGCCGGTGCGGCGACCCGGCGTGATGCTCAGCCGGTCGTCGATGTGGGAGGGCAGCCCGCGGATCCGCCGGCTCACCCGCCTGCACATCGCGGCCGGGTGTTGCGTGGTGGTGCTGGTGACGAGCGCTCAGCAGTTGCAGCACGCGTTCTTCCTGATACTCACCGTGCTCGCCGGTGGACTGCTGGCCCTGGTCATGGGTCGCGTGGTGGTGACGGCGACGGACTGCCCGGACGTGCCGTCGACCGAGAAGGGCGGCCTGTGGTCGTGGCTGCTGATGATCTCGTCGGTGATCGTGCTGGTGGCGCACGGGTTCGCGCTGTACGCGATCGCGCCGGACTTCACCGGCCCGCTGTGGCTGACGTCGTGGGGGCCGCCGGTCGTCACGGTGGCGCTGCTCGGATCGGTGCTGGCGGCGTGGTCGTGGCGGCGCAACGACGCCAAGGGGCCTTTGATTCTGCTCGTGCTGTTCGTCGTGTTCATGGTTGCCACGTATTGGGTTTCACTCGCTTGGGTCGGCGCGGCGGTGGCCGGCGGGGTGCTCGCGTGGCGGGCGCGGCCGCGGCACGGTGACGAGTGGCAGGCGTGGCGCGGGGCGGGACCCGGTGTGCTGCTGGGGTTGTCGCTGACCTCGTCGGTGATGTTGTCGGCGGTGCTGGTGCTGACGTTCCGCGGCTGGGTGGGGACCGGGCTGCGGGCACCGTCGTTCTACTCGTGGTTCAGCGCGGCGTTCGCGGTGGCGCTGGTTCCGTTGGTGCTGCTGGTGATCGCCCAGGCCGTCACGTTGCTGTCGCGGCTGCTCGCGCCCGCCGTGCTCGACGGCGAGGCCGAGGTGCTCGTCGTGCGGGTGCGGCACATGGTCGCCGTGACGCACCGTTCGGAGAACGTCGTCGGCGTGCTGTCGACGCTCGGCGTGCTCGCGTTGATCCTGACCTGCTACCTGACGTTCGACGCGCCTTCGTGGTCGCAGTGGCAGGGCGTGACGTGGGTGGCGGGCAAGGGCGACTGGATCACCGGGCTCGCCGGGGTCGCGGTGATCGGGTCGTTCGTCGGAGCCGGAATGCTCACCAACCGCCGGCCGCTCGGGCTGTTGTGGGACCTGATGTGCTTCCTGCCGCGCACGGCGCATCCGTTCGCACCGCCCTGTTATGCCGAGCGCGCGGTGCCGGAGATCGCCGACCGCTCCCGCGAGTTCCTGGACGAGTCGCCTGATCATCGCGTGGTGCTGTCCGCGCACAGCCTGGGCGCGGTGCTGGCCGTGGCGGCGCTGTTCGCGTTGCCGGAAGGGTATTTGCGGCGGGTTCAGCTGCTGACGTACGGCGTGCAGCTGCGGCCGTACTTCGGGCGGATCTTCCCCGAACTGCTCGGTCCCGCCGTGCTCGGCACGCCCGAGGTGCGGGCGGGCGCGTTGTTCTCGTGCGATCCGTGGCGGCGAAAGCCTGGCGAGGCGCCGGAACGCGGCCTCACGACGTTGCTGGGCGAGAACTGGATAAACCTGTGGCGCCGCACTGATTATCTCGGCTTCCCGGTGCACGGCTGGGAGGACAACCCGCTTGATCGCCGGGCAAATGAGACGGACGGCTCTCCGGACAAAGTGGAGACTCACGGCGGTTATCACCTGTGTGCGGCCTATCGGCAGGCGTTCACCGACCTCGTCTCAATTGATCTGAACCAGTCACCCGATGGTGGACGTGGAGGGGGTGGGAACCTGGAAAGCCGTTGACTCAAGGAGAGACATGCGCACGACTGTGGCCGCCCTCGTGGGTGCCGTACTGCTCACCGCCGGACTGGCCGCCTGCTCGAGCGAGGCCCCGTCCTCCTCTCAGGCGCCGCCCGCCATCAAGCCGGTGGCCGAGACCGACGTCGCGGCCCCCGCGGGCTCCGGCGACCAGCCGAAGGGCATCACCTACGATGTCAAGCGAATCCCGTTGGGCGCCAAGCTCTCCGTTGGCTCGTCCGTCTCAGGTGGACAGACGACCGTCGAACTGAAGGTGTCCGGCCTGCTGCCGAACACCAAGTACGGCTCGCACGTGCACACCAAGCCGTGCGGCGCCAAGCCCGCCGACTCGGGCCCGCACTACCAGAACGAGAAGGACCCGGTGACGCCGAGCGTCGACCCGAAGTACGCCAACGCCCAGAACGAGATCTGGCTCGACTTCACCACCGACGCGCAGGGCGCCGCGACCGGCACCGCGACGGTGAAGTGGGAGTTCCGCAAGGGCGAGGCGAACGCGGTCATCGTGCACGCCACGCACTCCAGCACCGAGCACGGCAAGGCGGGCACCGCCGGTGACCGCCTCGCCTGCCTGACCGCTCAGTTCTAGCCGTTCGCAGATCCCTAACAGGCCAGGTCAGGGCCAGGTCAGGGCCACACCCCCAGCGAGGTGTGGCCCTGACACCGGTTCCAGCACCGCCGCGCGCACGAGGTTGAGCACCTCGTATCGGGGTCCCGCGCGGCGGACCAGTCCGCGCACGCACAAGCCGCGCGCGTCGTCGTCGCCGGTGTCGTACCCGGCGTCGTGCCCGTCAGCCATCCGCGTGAGCAGCGCGAGCTCGTCGGAGTCCAATGTGGACAGTGAGCGGCGCAGCGAGTCGCGCAGGTGCGCCGACGTCGGGTCCATCGGGTTGGACCGCAGCCGTTCCAGCAGGTGCTGCGGCGAGTAGACCATGAACCACCCGGCGGCGAACTCCAGCGCCGACGGCAACCCGTCCAGCTCGTGCACGAGCCCGGTCAGCGCGGCCTGGTTGCCGGGTTCCGCCCGGAACCCCGGCCGCACCCGGTGCACGTGCGTGAGCAGCAACCGCACCGCGGCGTCATCACCCAACGGCGCCAACGGGAACACGTGCTCGCCGGGCAGCCCGGCCGGTGCCAGCGCGGTGACCACGATCCGCAGCCGCGGGTGGGCGGCCAGCAGGCACAGGTCGGGCAGGCGGTCGGTGACGAGGACGGTGTCCTGGTCGTCGTCGATCACCGGCGTGCGCGTCGGATGCCACAACACCGACCAGCCGAGCCGGAAGTGCAGCTCGCCCGCCACCTCCAGCGCGAGCCGTGTCTTGCCGACCCCGCTGACGCCCGTGATCGTGACCAGCCGCCGTCCCGCGCCCGCCTCCCGCCCGGAGGCACACGCCCCGTCCGCAGCGCACCCCTCGGCCATCGCACCGACGCCCGTCGCCAGCAGGTCCGTCAGCGCCGCGCCGCCGGGAAGACGACCTGGGGACCGGGTGGGGCCCTCGGTCCCGTTCCCCTCGGCGAGCGCGCCGTCCGAGACCACACCACCACTTGCCGTGCCGCCCTGGCGGCCCCGAGCCACGACCGCACCCTCCGCGGCACGGGACTCGGCCAGCAGGTCCATCAGTGCGAGGGTTTCCACCTCGCGGCCCACGATCACCGCGGTCGGCGCGGGCGGTGCCACCGGCACCGGGCCCACCGGCCTTCCGCCGGCCTGTTGCAGGTTCGCGCGGCTGCCCTCGTCCAGCCGCAGCCCGTCCGCGAGCAGGCGCACCGTCTCGGCGCGTGGCGACCGGGTGCGCCCGCATTCCAGGTCGCGGATGGCCCGCACGCTCACCATCGCGAAGTCAGCCAGCTGTTGCTGGGTCAGGCCAGCGTGGATGCGGTGCGTGCGCAGTAGTTCGCCGAACTCCCTCATGCCCGTTCCCTCCTCGGACCTCGAGTCTCAGGCCGTGGGAGCGGGGAAACATGGGGTGTGGTCCCCCATATTCACGTCCGGACGCAAATCTGGGGGTCTCGTCCCCATGTGCTCGCGGGTCGCGCGTGCGAAGTTCTCCGGTGTGACCTCCGCTGCCGAGACCAGCACAGGCGAGAGCTGGACAGCGGCCTTCGCGCACGCGCTGCGCCCGTTGATCGACGCTGCCCGCACCGAGATCGCGCCGCCGTTCGACGCCGCGTTCGCCGAGCAACTCGGCCGGCGGCTGGTGGGCATCGCGGCCCGCACGCTGGTGCTGGAGCTGCACCGGGCCCGCGGCACGTTGGACGGGAGCACGGGGGCCGAGCGGTTCGACGACTTCACCCGGACGCTCGACCTGTCCGCGGTCTTCTCCCGCTACCCGGTGCTGGCGCGGCTGCTCGCACAGGCCTGTGAGCAGGCCGTTTCCGTGCACCACGAGCTGTCGTCGCGGTTCACCCGCGACCGGGCGGAGATCGTCCGGGAGGTGTTCGGCGGGCTCGATCCCGGTGCGCTGGTGTCGATCGAGACGGGCCTGGGGGATCCGCACCTGCAGGGGCGGACGGTCGCGATCCTGAGTTTCGAGTCCGGGACGAAGCTGGTCTACCGGCCACGACCGGCCGACCTGCACGTCCGGTTCGTCGCCCAACTGGCATGGCTTTCCACGCGGACTGGAATCGCCTTCCGATCGCCACGGCTGCTCACCCGCGACGGGTACGGGTGGCTCGAACACGTCGAGTACGAACCGTGCGCGGACGTGGCCGGGGTCGCCGAGTTCTACCGCCGGCTGGGTGCGCTGCTGGCCCTGCTCTACGCCGTCGACGGCACGGACATGCACTACGAGAACCTGATCGCGTGCGGGGACCAGCCGGTGCTCGTGGACGTGGAGACGCTGTTCCACCCGACGCCCGGCGGGTCCGAGGACCCGGCGGCACTGGCGCTGGCCCGCTCGGTGTACCGCACGGCACTGCTCCCCCACGTGCTGCTGGGCGACAACGGCGTCGTGGACGTGGGCGGCGTCGGCGGTGACCGGGGCGCGCCGTCGCCGTTGGACGTCGTCGACTGGGCCGACGCGGGAACGGACCGGATGCGGCTCGTGCGGCGGCCCAGCGTGTCCGCTGGAGCGTTCAACCGGCCGTTGCTGCACGGGACCCCGGCCGAGCCCGCCGACTACCAGGACTCGCTGCTCGCGGGGTTCCGCGCGGGCTACGACGCGATCGTGGCGCATCGGGACGAGTTGCTGCGGCTGGTGCGGGCGTGCGCGGACGACGAGGTGCGGTTCGTGGCGCGGGCGACGCGTCAATACGCAAGATTGCTCGACGAGTCGACACATCCGTCTGTCTTGGCCGATGCGCTGGACCGCGATCTGGCGTTTGGTGTTCTCGTGGTCGACGATCCCCTGCTCGATCGGCTGGTGCCGTTCGAGGTCGCTGATCTGTGGCGCGGTGACGTGCCGCTGTTCACCTGCCGGCCGGGCTCCCGCGACCTGTGGACCGGGTCCGGGCTCCGGCTGCCGGGGATGCTGCCGGAGCCCGGACTGCACGCCGTCGAACGCAAGATCGCGGCGATGAGCGAGGTCGACCGGCACGACCAGCAATGGGTGATCGCGGCGGCGCTCGCGTCGCGGCCGAGACCGGTCTCGCACCACTCCGCCGCCTCGTTGTCCTGCGACGTCGCCCCGGTCGACCCCGATCCGGCACGGCTGCTGGTCGCCGCCTGCGGGATCGCGGACCAGATCCTCGCGCACGCGGTCACCGGCGAGAACCGGGTCAACTGGCTCGGGCTCGAACTGGTCGACGACAGGCATTGGGCGGTGCAGCCGCTCGGAGCCGGTTTGTCCAACGGCTACACGGGTGTCGCGCTGTTCCTCGCGGAGCTGGGAGCGCTGACCGGGGCGGCCAGGTACGTCGACTTCGCCGTGGACGCGATGCGCCCCCTGCCAGCGCTGCTGGAGCTGTTCGCCTCGACGCCGGAACTCGTCTCGGCGGCCGGCGGAGGACTGCACGGCCTGGGCGGCATCTGTTACGGGCTGGCGCGGCTGACCCCGTTGCTCAGCCTCGATCCCGCACTGCTCTCAACGGCGGTGTCGCTGATGCCGCTGGAAGATTCGTCGATGAGCGTAGTGGACGGTGTCGCGGGCTCGCTCGCCGCGATGCTCGCCGTCGGTACCCGTGATTCTCTGGCGCTCGCGGACCACTACGCGACGGTCCTACGTGGGGCGATTTGTTCCACGAATGGCTTCGCCCGTGGTCATGCGGGAATCGGATGGGCTCTGCGGCGTTACGCGGCAACGGTTTCGAACGAGTCAACAGATGTGACAGGCCTGGCCTTCCTGGAGAGCGACGCCATCGACCCGACCGACTCCGGTTGGTGCGGTGGTCTCGCGGGCGTGGCCGTGGCACGAGACGACGAACGCCTGGCCGGCTTGCTGGCATCACGGGAACCGTTGCGGGACATGAGTCTCTGCCACGGCGAACTGGGCATCGTCGAAGCACTGGCCGCGTACCACCCCAGCGCCGCGACCCGCCGCACGGCGCTCTTGCTGGGAGCCCTGGACGACCACGGCCCGCGCTGCGCCACGCCTGGCGGCGTGCCATCGCCCGGCCTGCTCACGGGCCTGGCCGGAATCGGCCACGGCCTGCTGCGCCAAGGGTTCCCGGTGCCATCGGTCCTGCTGCTGGAACCAACACAACACATCGAGGAGTGCACCAGATGAACGAATCCCTGCACCGCCCGGCCGCCCAGACCGACGAGGTCGAGCACGTGATCGGGGACATGGAGCTCACCCCGAAGACCTTCGCGGGTGCGCGGGCCCGCGCGATGGTGGGCCTGACGCTGGCGGTGGGTGCCTTCGCGTCGATCACGCCCACGCTGTCGGACACGAGCGTCAGCGTCCAGTAGACCCAACACACTCGGGGTAGAAACTTCGACGTCGAATATGCCTGGGCAGCCGATACGGAACGGACGTCCCGGCCGCTAGGGTCCAGCCATGCAGACCCGAGCGCCCCACGTGGTCGGCCGTGATCGAGAGGTCGCGGCCATCACGGGGGCACTCGGACACGCGCGCGGATCCCGTGGTGGCGCGGTCTTCCTGACCGGCGAGGCCGGCATCGGCAAGTCCCGGCTGGCCCGCTACGCCGCCGGCCGGGCGTTCGAGCTGGGCATGCGGGTGCTGAAAGGACGCGGCACGACGATCGGCCCGATGGTGCCGTTTCGTCCAATCGCGGAGGCCCTTCTGGGCCTCTTCCGCGGTGAACCGCCGGACGACTCCGCGCTCGGGCCGTACAAACCCGTGCTGGGCAAGCTGATCCCGGAGTGGAACGACCACAGGTCCACGTCGGAATCCGTCCTCGTGCTGGCGGAAGCGGTGCTCAGACTGCTCGGGTCCGTCGCACGGAAGACGCCGTGCCTGCTCGTCCTCGAAGACCTGCACGAGGCCGACGCCGAGACGCTCGCCGTCATCGAGTACCTCGCGGACAACCTGGAGGAGCAACCGGTTCTGCTGCTCGCCACGATCCGCACCGAGCCGGGCAACGCACTGGAGCTGATCCACCGGATGGTGCAGCGCGGCTCCGGCAGCCTGATGGAACTGCGCAGGCTGACGCAGGACGAGGTCGGGCAGATGACGGCCGCCTGCCTGGAAAGCGACCGGGTGCCGGCCGAGCTCACAGATCGCTTGTGGACGGACAGCGCCGGAAACCCGTTCGTCATCGAGGAACTGCTGCACGGCATGGTGAGCGGCGGCCTGCTCGTCGCCGGTGCCCAGGGCTGGCAGGTGCTCGGCGAGCTCAAGCTGCCGGTACCGGCGGCGTTCGTGCGCAGCGTCGCGCACCGCACGGACCGGCTGGGACCGCAGGGCCGCGAGGTGCTGTCCATCGCGGCCGTGCTCGGCCACCGGTTCCCGCTCTCCGTGGTGCAGCGGGTGAGCGGCACCGACGACCGCGGGTTGCTGAGCCACCTGCACGCCGGGGTCGCCGCACAGCTCGTGACGCCCGACGAGCCCGCCCCCGACTGGTACGCGTTCCGGCATCCCCTGACCGCGGACGCGTTGCTCACGCAGCTGACCCCGGCCGAACGCACGGAACTGTCCCAGCGCACCGCCGACGCGATCGAGGACCTGCATCCCGGGCTGCCCGGCGACTGGTGCCCGCTCGTCGCGAAACTGCGGTTCGACGCCGGTTCCGCCACGCGGGCAGGTCTGCTGTTCGCGGAGGCGGGCAGGAGGGCGCTGGCGAGCGGTGGCGCGGAGTCGGCGGTCGCGTTGCTGGATCGCGCACAACACTTGCTGGACAACGAGGTCACCGCCCGCGCCGACGTCCTCGACACCCTTCTCCCCGCGCTGGCCGTGCAGGGCGACTTCGACCGCGCCTTCGCCTTGGACATCACCCTGCCCGGCCTGGACAGCACCCGCCGCGCGAAGCTGCACACCCGGCTCGCCCGCGTCGCCCACACCGCCGGGTGGTTCACCGAAGGCGTGGAACAGGTGCGCGTCGCCCGCACGCTGCTGGGCCCCGGCGCGCCCGACGAGCTGACCGCGCAGCTGGACGTCAACTCTGCCTACCTCACGCTGAACATCCCGAGCGCGGACCGGATCTCCTCGGCTGCGGCGCTGGCCAGGCAGGCCGCTCATGCCGCCGCACGGGCACAGCTGCCGGCGGTGGCGTGCGAGGCGTGGCAACTGCTCGGGATCATCGCCCGCGAGCAGGACCTGGCCGAGGCCAACGCGTGCTTCGGCAAAGCCCTGGCACTCGCTGACGCACATCAGATGCCGATCCAGCACGCCACCGCGCTGGTGCGGCGGGCGGGCAACGACTGGCTCGAACACGGCAGCACCGAGGCGCTCAGCCGCTCACACTCGGAGGCGTTCCGGACGGGCGCGATCACGGTGGCGCACAACGTGGACGCCATCCTGGCGCTGCAGTCCGTGCTCGTCGGCGACTACGCGGTGGCGGCGGAGGAGATCGACAGGTGCCTGGAGATCACCGAGCGCCTGCGGTTCCACGCGCTGACCCGTTATCTGTTGATGGCGAAGGCGACACTGGCCGCACACCGCGCCGACCGCGCCGGAACCGACGACGCCGTCGCGAAGTTCGAGTCCGTCGGGAAGAGCAGCGCCCAGGAGTACCCGCTCTGCATCGGGCTCGCCCGCGCGTTCTGCGCCCTGCTCGAGGAGAACCACGCACTGGCGACGCAGGAGCTCGACCGCGCTCTTGCGCTGGAGTCGCAGAACCCCACCACGTTCCACCTGTCCGGCACGCACGGCATGCGCGTGCTGCTCGGCGTGCTCGACGGCCGCTTCGGCTGGTCCGACTTCCGGGCACAGGTGGACTCGAGTGCCGCCACCATGCGCTGGAACCGGCAGTTCGCGGATCTGGCGCACGCCGTTCTCCTCGGCCGTGACGGCAGGTGCGAGGAGGCCCTGGCCGCTTTCGCCCGCGCCCAGGACGCCGCCGCGCTGTACCCGCTGGCCCGCCACCTGGGCCTGCGCCTGGTCGCCCCGGCAGTCACCGGGTGGGGTGATCCGGTGGGCTGGCTGCGGTCGGCCGAGGAGTACTTCCACCAGAAGGGGATCCCGGCGGTGGCCTCGGCGTGCCGGGGACTGCTCAGGCAGGCCGGAGCGCCGGTGCAGCAACGCCGCAGCGGTACCGAGCAGGTGCCGCGGCAGTTGCGCGGGCACGGCGTGACGGTGCGCGAGTTCGAGGTGTTCGTGTTGCTGGCTGACCGAATGGGCAACAAGGCCATCGGGACCAGGCTGCACATCTCGCCGCGCACGGTCGAGAAGCACGTGGCGTCGCTGATCGCGAAGACGGGTCAGCCGGACCGGGAGTCCCTGTCGGCGTACGCGGCGGCACTGAGCCGCTGACGCTCGCGCTTGAGCCGTGCCTCGTGCTCGTGGCGCCTGCCGCCGCCCAAGTCGTTCCTGGTGGCGCGCTCCACATCGCGGAACACGTCGTAGTAGGTGTCGTCGTACAGGTCGACGATCTCGAACGTCCACTTCCCCGGCAACACGTTCCTGCCGACCAGGTCCCGCTGCACGCGGTCCGCGTGGTCGTGGTGGCCCGCCGCGCGCAACGCGGCGATCGCCTCGTCGAGCATGAAATCCGCACTGCCGGTGAGCTGGTGGAACGAGTAGAGGTGGCCGCGCGCCTGTTCCACGGTCTCCAGTGCTTTGCTGAGCTTGCCGAGAGCTTCGATCGTCTGGTCGTCCATACCGGTCCGGATACCCCGCCCGCGTTCGTGCCTACCCGCGCCGGGTAGCCGATCGCCGACCGTGTCCATCACAGAACGAGGTGACTCCCGTGGTCGACGTCAGGACACGCACCCTGGTCCAGCAGGCGGCGCTCGTCGTCGCGGCGGTGTTCTTCCTGGCCGCACGCGCGGCCGCCGGCTCGCGGGCGTTCCTGATCGGCGGCGGCGCGATCTACCTGGTGCTGTGGCCGTACGGCCTGGTGATCGACAAGATGAGCACTGCCAACTTCGTGCCGCTCGACACCGCGGACGACTGGCTGCACTTCGTCCTCGGCATCGGCATGATCGGACTGGGCGTGGCGCTCGGCCGGCGTGCCGCCGTGCGCTGACACCGTTGGCGTAGAAGAAGAATTCGTTGCTCTCGGTACGGTGTCCGGCCGCAGTCCGTTGCGGGCGGACACCGCTCCGGCGCGCCGGAGTCATGACTTCTGGTTGCCGTACAGGAGGTTCAGCGCGTCCGACGCCGCGACGGCGGTGAGCACCGTCGACACCAGGCGGGTCAGCCGCGGCGCGAACACCAAGCCCGCGGTGAGCCCGCTCGCGATCCACACGCCCGCGCAGAACGGGCACGTGAGCAGTTCGCCGATCGCGTGCCGCGCCGGATGGTCCGAGCGGACGGACTCCTTGAGCTCCGCGTGCCCTTCCGGTTCCTCATAGCGGGTGAACGGAGCTCTCAGCGGGCTCGTCACGGCCTCCTTGGTGAGCAACCGGCTCGCTTTGTGCGTCGCCACGCCGACCAGCGCGGTGTCGGCGAGCGAGAACCGTTCGGGCAGCTGGACACCGGTCAGGCGCCCGGCCACCGTGACGGCGCCGGCGAGAACCGCGTAGCTGCCGATCGCCAGGAGGTAGCCCGGCAACGGCCTGTCCTCGCCGTACGCCTTCCAGATCCGCCTCATGCGTGCGAAACCTCCGCGCTGACGACGGAGAGGTACTTCTGGATCTGGATGGGATTCGATTGGCTCATGGGGCGCGAGTACCCGTCAGGAATCGGCTGAATCCGGCTCGGTCACCGCGGTAAGCGCATTCACACGTGGCCCCCTTCCGGTCAACGCCCGGAAACCCGTGGCCACCAGGTCGATGCCACATCGGCCGAAAGTCCGATGCAACCTCCCCGGCCCATCAGGTGTCCTTATCGGTAGGTTGGTCGAAACGACATGGGGGACATTCGTGCGCAAAATTCTTCTCGCGCCGCTGTGCGCGCTGGTCACGGTAGCCGTGGCGGCGTGCAGTCCGTCAGGTCCGGACCAGACCAATCCGGAGCTGGCACCGCGCGGTACGACGATGACGAAGGTCAAGCCGACCAAGCAGGACCTGACGACCAAGCTGAGCATCAACGGCAAGGTCGAGATGAACCCGACGTTCGGGCTCGTCGCGCCGGTCGCGGGTCAGGTGCGGTTCTTCGAGATCTCGCCGCCCAACGGCACGCCGACCAAGCCCGTCCGGGTCGCGACGGTGTGGAAGGACGGGGCGCCGAACTACGTCGAGATCCCGGCCGGTGCCACGTTCGGCGGCAGGCTCGTCGACGACAAGGCCACGGTGACCGCGGGCATGCCGCTCGCCTCGGCCAAGCACGTCGGATACGCGCTGGTCGGCGACATCGACGGCGCGCAGGCGTACAAGATCAGCGGTGCGCTCACGGACGTGACGGCGCAGATCAAGAACGGCCCCGGCCCGTTCCCGTGCACCGTGCTCGGCACCATCGCCGCGCTGCCGCAGGCCACCATCCCGGAGAAGCCCAAGGACACGCCGGACCCCAAGACCGAGACCACGGGCCAGCAGCAACAGCCCAAGCAGCCCGACCAGCCGCAGCAGCCCAGTGCGTCGACCGGACTGCGCATCGTGTGCACCGGCGGCGCGGACGTGCAGATGATCAACGGCGCCACCGCGTCGATCGAGGTCACCACCGGCAAGGCCGCGCAGGCGCTGGTCGTTCCGGTCGAGGCCGTGGCAGGCACGCAGGGCAAGGGCAAGGTCGACGTGATCCAGCCGGACGGCTCGCGCCGGACGATCGACGTGACTTTGGGTCTCACCGACGGCAAGGTCGTCGAGATCAAGTCGGGTCTCACCGGTGACGAGGAACTGGCAGTGCCGGGCCCGAACCTGCCAGAGGGCCAGCAGCAGGGCGGCGACCCGCAGCAGAAGCCGACGGGACCGTGATGACCCCGGACGTGACCCAGCCCCAGGTGCAGCAGGTCCAGGTGCAGCAGCCGCTGATCCAGCTCAACGGCCTCACCAAAGTACTGAAGGGACAAGGAGAACCGCGCACGATCCTGTCCGGTGTGGACTTCACCGTCCTTCCTGGACAGAGCGTGGCGATCCTCGGCCGCTCCGGTTCCGGCAAGTCGACGCTGCTGAGCCTGATCGGGCTCTTCGACCGCGCGGACGAGGGCCAGTACCTCCTGCACGGCAACGACATCACCAAGCTCCCCGAGCGCAGGGCGGCGGCGCTGCGCAGCGCGGAGTTCGGGTTCGTGTTCCAGCGCTTCTTCCTGCTCAAGCACCTCACCGCGGCGCAGAACGTGGCGATGGCGCTGGTGAACGGCCAGGGCTGGTCAGCGCGCCGCAAGCGCAAGCAGCAGGTCATGGAGGCACTGGACCAGGTCGGCATCGCGCACCTCGCGAAGTCCAAGCCCACCAGGCTTTCCGGCGGTGAGCAGCAGCGCGTTGCGATCGCCCGCGCGCTCGTCCGGCAGCCGCGGATCATCCTCGCCGACGAACCGACCGGCGCGCTCGACACCGAGACCGGCAACCTCGTCGTCGAGGTGCTGCTCAACACGACCATGCAGGGCTGCGGCCTCGTGCTGGTCACGCACGACCACGACCACGCGCGCAAGATGGGCCGCGTGCTGGAGCTCCGCGACGGGCGGTTCAACTGATGTTCTCCGGCAAGTTGCGGTCCGCCCTGGTCATCGGCGGACAGGGCATCCGCGCCCGCAAACTGCGCACGTTCCTGTCGATGGTGTCGCTGTTCCTCGGCGTGCTCGCGGTCGTGGCGGTGCAGGCGGGGTCCGAGATCGCCGAACGCGCGATGCTCACCGACGTGGAGCTGCAGTCCGGCAAGGACGGCACGATCATGGGCTACATCCCCGGCGAGAAGGGCGCGCCGGGCATCGTCGAGGCTTCGCTGAAGGGCCGCTCCGACGCGGTCGCGATGATCAGCTCGCAGGCGATCATCGGCGAGCCGGGCGTGCGGCCGATCAACGAGGGCGGCATGCCGTTCGAGTACGCGGGTCAGGGCGGCTACAACGGCCCGATGATGTACTGCGACTCCAGCGGCGTCTGCCAGGAGCAGAAGGCGCCGGAGAAGAAGCCGGACGGCCAGGCGATCGAGGTCAGCATGGTCGCGCTGACCGGTGACATCCGTCCGTTCAAGCCGTTCCGCCCGGTCTCTGGCACCTGGCTCGACTTCGGCTCCGCGCCGTCGCTCGCGCCCCGGATCGTGCTGAACGAGGAAGCAGCCAAGGGCCTGCGGCAGTACCGCGTCCCCGGCGAGATGATGATCGACGGCGCCACCCACCACGTGTCGCCGCAGATCATCGGCGTGGTGCAGGACGGCAACATGCAGCCGCGGATCTACATGCGCCTCGACGAGCTGCGCACGTGGATGCCGTCGGCGACGGGGACCAGCGACGCCAACAAGTTCCGCGGCGGCACCCAGCTCGAGCTCTACCTGCAGCCGGGTTCCGACGAACTGCAGCAGCTGCTCAAGGCCAAGCTCGTCGGTGCCGGCATCCCGCAGGACCAGCTGCACTTCCAGACGGTGAAGTCCAAGGAGCGCATGGAGTCCGAGCTGCGGATCATGCGCCTGATCTTCCTCGGCATGGCGTTCATGGTGCTGCTGATCGGTGTCGCGGGCATCCTGAACGTCGGCCTCGCCACCGTCGGCGAACGCGTCGAGGAGTTCGCGCTGCGGCGCGCGGTGGGCATGTCCCGCCTGCTGCTCGCGGGCATCGTGCTCGCCGAGACGCTGCTGACCGGCCTGCTGACCGCCGCACTGGCGATCGGCGCGGGCGCGGCGGGCCTGCAGGTCGCGCTGATGATGTTCGGCGGCCGCTTCCCGTCGTTGCAGGGCACCACTTTCCCGTGGGAGGCCGGTGTCGCGGGTGTGATCGCGGGTCTGATCGCCGGTGTGCTGGGTGGCCTCATCCCGGCCATCCGCGCGGCGAGGATCCCGATCGCCACAGTCATGCGGGCCTAGAGAGGCGAGGCCCGTCGCCGGCGAAGCCCCGGACCGCATCGAGCGGGCCGGGGCTTCGTATTTCACGGTCCGTGCTTGTTCAGGCGGGGAGGCCGTTCAGCAACAAGCGCAGCGCGAAGTCGAACCGTTCGTGCTTCTCCCCCGCGTTCAGCTTGTCGGCGTGCTCGACGGTGTGCGGGAAACGGCTCACCGGCAGCATGCGCAGCCGCGCGAGCATCTCCTCGCGGTCGACGACGCGGGCGTCCTCGTCGTGGTCCGGATGCCGGCGCAGCGACGCCTCGTACGTGTACGCGCTGACGTACAACAACATCGCGTCGATCGCCCATGCCGCCTCCTGCGGTGACACGCCACCCGTCAGCAGGATCGCGAGCATGCCCTCGGTGATCCGCAGCGTGTCGAGGTTGGCAGGCGCGGCGGACAGCGCGGCGCGGGCGATGCCCGGATAGCGCAGGAACTGGTCCCGCAGCTGGGCACAGACGTCGAGGGTCTGCTCGCGCCACCGTGCGGCGTCGGGTGCGGGCAGCGTCACGCCCCGGCTGAGGGTGCCGATCAGCAGGTCGTCCAGTTCGGCCTTGTTGCGCACGTGCGCGTAGAGCGAGGCGGGGCCGGTGTCCAGCGCGGCGGCGACGCGGCGCATGGTCAGCGCGTCGAAGCCCTCGGTCTCGACCAGGCGCAACGCCGTGCCGAGGATGCGGTCGACCGTGATCGGTTCCTTGCGTGCCGCCGGTGCGTCCTGCTCCAGCGCCGCGATCTGGGACGCCCACTCGTCGCGTGAGCTCTTCCGCTTCATGCCCTCATCCTACCAGTTGACTCGAACGGTGTTCGCGAGTAGAACAGTGTTCGTGACTACTTCCCCACTCATCCGGGCCCCTGGCTCGCTCCGAGCAGCGTGGGTGGCCCTGACCGGGCTCTCCGCGGTGTTCCTGTTCGAGATGCTCGACAACTCGATCCTCAGCGTCGCGCTGCCCACGATCGGCCGCGACCTGCACGCCTCCACGACCGCCCTGCAGTGGGTGTCGAACTCCTACGCGGTCGTGTTCGGCGGCCTGATGCTGGTGTTCGGCGCCGTGGCCGACCGGGTCGGCCGCCGGCGCGTCATGCTCGCCGGGCTGGTCCTACTCGGTCTCGCGAGCCTGGCGACCGCGTTCGTGACCAGCGTGGACGGGCTGATCGTGGTCCGTTCGGCGATGGGCGTCGCGGCGGCGATGACCACTCCCGGTTCGATCGCACTGGCGTTCCGGCTGTTCCAGAACGACGACCTGCGCGTCCGCGCGATGACGCTCATCTCCACCGTGGGCCTGGTCGGCCTGGCGATCGGGCCGCCGCTCGGTGGTTTCGTGCTGACGTTCGCGCCGTGGCAGGTGTTGCTGCTCGTGAACGTCCCGATCGCGGCGCTCGCGTTCCTCGGCATCGCCCGCGGCATCGGTGCCGACACCGAACCGCACCGCGACCCGGCGGACTTCCTCGGCGGGTTCCTCGGCACCGCGACGATCGTGCTGGCCCTGGTCGTGCCGACGTTGTTCGTCGAGCAGGGCCCGCGTTCATGGCTGCCGTGGGCTGCCGGCGCGCTCACGGTCGTGGCCGCGGTTCTTTACGTGGTCCGCGCACGCACGGCCAGCCATCCGTTGCTCGACCTCGGCCTCGTCGCCCGTCCGCTGGTCGCGAGCGGTCTCGCGTACAAGGCCGCGACCGGACTGGCCGCCGCCGGCCTCACCTACCTGGTGACGCTCCAGCTGCAGCTCGACTGGGGCTGGTCCCCCGCGCTCGCCGCGGCCGGGATGCTGCCGCAGGTCGTCGTGCTGATCGCCGGAGGTCCACTGGCCAACCGGTTCGTGCGCTGGGCCGGCCTCAACCGCGCCGTGGCACTCGGTGCGGCCGCCGTCGTCGCCGGACTCGCGGTGTACGCCGTGCTGGGCCGCCTCGGTTACGCACCTGTCGCGCTCGCCCTGGTGCTGGTCGCGGCAGGCATTCGCGTCGTCGGTGTCGTCGCGGGCGTCAACGTGCTCAAAGGCCTGCCGGAGAACCGCACCTCGATCGGCGCGGCCCTCGTCGACACCGCTTCCCAGGTCACCGCTGCCGCGGGTGTCGCCGTCAGCGGCACGGTGCTCGCGGTGTTGTTCTCCGGCGGCATCGCGCAACCGGACTGGAGCGCGGCTCAGACCGCCCAGTTCGAGACAGCTGTCGCGCTGGGCGGTCTGGTCCTGACCGCGATGTCGGCCGCGCTCACCGGCTGGGCCTACCTCCGCATGCGACGCGCCTAGTTGAGCTCGTCCGGGTTCGGGCCGATGCGGCCGCCGCGGTCCAGCGTGGACAGCGCCTCGATCTCGTCGGACGCGAGCGAGAAGTCGAACACGTCGATGTTCTCCTTGATCCGGGACGGCGTCACGGACTTCGGGATCACGACGTTGCCGATCTGCAGGTGCCAGCGCAGCACGACCTGGGCCGGGGACTTGCCGTGGGCCAGCGCGATCTTCGTGACCACCGGGTCGGAGAGCAGCTCGCCGCCCTGGCCGAGCGGGGACCAGGCCTCGGTCTGGATGCCGTGCTCGGCGTGGAACGCGCGCACCTCGCCCTGCTGCAGGTACGGGTGCAGCTCGATCTGGTTGACCGCCGGCACGACGCCGGTCTCGTCGATCAGCCGCTGAAGGTGCGCGGGCTGGAAGTTGGAGACGCCGATCGCACGGACGCGCCCCTCCTTCTGCAGCTCCACGAACGCCTTCCAGGTGTCGACGTAGTTGTCGCGGGCAGGCGTCGGCCAGTGGATCAGGTACAGGTCGAGTGTGTCGAGCGCGAGCTTCTTCAGCGACGCGTCGAACGCGCGCAACGTGTTGTCGTAGCCGTGGTCGTCGTTCCACAGCTTGGTGGTGACGAAGACGTCGTCACGGTCCACACCGGACTGCGCGATCGCCGCACCCGTGCCGGCCTCGTTGCCGTAGGCAGCGGCGGTGTCGATGCTGCGGTAGCCCGCCTTCAACGCCTCCGCGACGGCGGGCGTGGCCTCCGCGTCCGGCACCTGCCAGACGCCGAAACCGAGCTGGGGCATGGAAACGCCGTTGTTGAGCTGCACGATGTTCAAAACAGATCCTTACCAGTAGTACTTAAGGGATCAGCGTCGGAGCGGTGCCGTCGTCGACGCGCAACGCGGCTCCGGTCGTCGCGGACGACAGGTCCGACGCGACGTAGGTGATGAGGTTCGCGACCTCGTGGGGGCGGATCAGGCGGCCCAGCAACAAGGTGGGGCGTTCGGTGCGGACGAACTCCGCCTCGCCGCCCTCGCCGACGCGGTCGCGGATGAACTCCTCCACGCCCGGCGTGAGCGTCGGGCCCGGCAGCACGGAGTTCACCGTGACGCCGGTGCCCTTCACGGACTGGGCCATGCCGCGCGCGATGGCGAGCTGCGCGGTCTTCGTCATGCCGTAATGGACCATCTCGGTCGGCGTGAAGACGGACGACTCGCTGCTCACGAAGATCACCCGGCCCCAGCCGCGCTCGACCATGCGCGGCGTGTAGTGCCGCGAGAGCCGTACGCCGGACATGACGTTGGTGTCGAAGTAGCGCTGCCACTCGGCGTCGTCGATCTCGAACACCGGCTGCGCGCCGTAGATGCCCAGGTTGTTGACCAGCACGTCCACGTCGGGCACCTGGCTGATCAGCGAGGCGGCGCCCTCGGCGGTCGAGATGTCCGCCGCGACACCGCGCACGTCACCGTGGGCACTCAGCTTGCCGACCGCCTCGGCCACGCGCTCCTCGCCGCGGCCGCTGACCACGACCGCGGCACCCGCCTTGAGCAGGCCTTCCGCCGTGGCGAAGCCGATGCCCGCGGTGGAGCCCGTCACAAGTGCCGTGCGTCCCGACAGATCCATGTCTCTCCCCGCTAGACTTGTTGAAGACGATTACAAGCGTACGCAATAGTTGCAGACGCTGTCTATTCGAGAGGGATTGACCTATGTCACTGGACGACGACGCCGTCCAGGCGCGCGCGCAGGGCTGGCGCACGCTCGCGGCGTTGCACGCGCGCATCGAGGACCGCCTCGAGAGAGCTCTGCAGAAGGCGCACGAACTCTCCGTCAGCGAGTACACCGTTCTGGACGTCCTCAATCGCCAGGACGGGTTCCACCTTCGGATGAACCAGCTGTCCAACGCCGTGGTGCTCAGTCAGTCGGCCACAACACGCCTGGTCACGCGGCTCGAGGACCGCGGTCTGCTGGCGCGCTACCTGTGCCCGACGGACCGCCGCGGCATCTACACCGAGGTCACCGACAAGGGCCACGACCTGCTCGCGCTCGCCCGCCCGACCCACGACGAGGTGCTCACCGCGTCGCTGGCGGAGGCCGAGGGCGTTCCGGAGCTCAAGCCACTCGTTGAGGCGCTCGCCAAGCTGTAGCGGGTCCAGCAAGATCCCGCGCATGGATCTCCACGCCCTGATCCGCGCCGAGGCGCCGTTGGCCGAGCGACAGCGCGCTCTCACCGAACCGGTGGTGACCGCGCTCGTCGACAACGGCGTGCACCGCCTGATCGCCCCGAAGCGCTACGGCGGGGCCGAGCTCGGCCTGCCCGAGTGGAGCCGCGAGGTCCAGGAGCTGTCGCGGTCCGACGCCTCGACCGGCTGGACCGCGATGACGACCACCATCTCGTCGTCGCTGGCCTGGTACCTGCCGCAGGAAGCCGCCGACGAGGTATTCGGCGACCCGCGCGCGTTGATCGCGGGTACCGCGGCACCGATGGGGAAGGCGGTCGCGACCGACGGCGGTTACCGCGTGACCGGCCGTTGGGGCTGGGGCAGCGCTGTCACGCACGCATCGTGGGTCATCGGCGGCGCCTTCACGCCAGAAGGCCCGCGTCTGGCCGTGTACCCGCGTGAGGACGTGACGATCCACGACACCTGGCACGCCGCCGGCCTGCGCGCGACCAGCTCACATGAGTTCTCCGTCGCCGACGCGTTCCTGCCGGCCCGCCGCGCGGTGTGGCCCATCGGAACCACTCCCGGCATCGAGGGCCCGATCACCGTCTTCCCGTACTTCAGCTTCCTGGCCGTGGGCGTCGCGTCCGTGTGCCTGGGCGTGGCCCGCCGCGCGATCGACGAGATCGAGGCGCTGGCGGCCGAGAAGACCCCGCAGTACGCCACGACCCGCCTCGCCGAGCAGACCGGCGTGCAGATCGAGATCGCGCTGATGGAGGCGAGGCTGTCGGGGGCGGCCGCGTTCCTGCACGAGGCGCTGAGCACGGCCTGGGACCACGCGGTGAACGGCGAACCTTCACCGGATCCGGTGAAGGCGCGGCTGCGGCTGGCCTGTTCGTTCGCCGCGGGTGAGGCCACCGAGGTGAGCCAGAAGGCGTTCGCGGCGGGTGGCGGCAGCTCGGTCTTCGAGTCTTCGCCGTTGCAGCGCTGCCTGCGCGATGTGCACGTGGCGGCTCAGCACACCGTGGTGTCGCGGCGGATGCTGGAGACTTACTCGATGCTCAAGCTGGGGCTCGGCCCGGACATGACGAGATTCTGATGGACGCGCTCGAAGCGATCATGACCACGCGGGCGATCCGCCGGTTCACCGGCGAGCCCGTCGCGGACGACGACCTGTGGACGTGTCTGCGCGCGGCCCAGCAGGCCCCGTCCGGCGGCAACGTCCAGCCGACGCGCTACCTGGTCGTCACCGATCCCGGCCTGCGCGCCGAGGTGGGGAGGCTGTACCGCAGCGCGTTCACCCGCTACACCGAGGTAGCGCCCGAACGCACCGACGCGGTCGGCGTGCGCATCGGACGTTCCGCGAACCACCTCGCCGACCACCTGGCGTCCGTGCCGGTGATCGTGTTCTTCCTCATGCCGCGCCTGCCGTCGCTGGTGCAGGGCATCGACATCGGACCGGTGCACGCCTCGGTCTACCCGGCCGTGCAGAACTTCTGCGTGGCGGCCCGCGCGCTGGGCCTGGGCACCACGCTGACCACGGTCATCAGGGTGCATCAGGCCGAGACGCTGGAGCTGCTCGGCGTGCCGGACAGGTGGGAGATCGCCGCGATGGTGCCGCTCGGCCACCCCGCCGGGAAGTTCTCCGTGGCCGTGCGACGCGACGTGGCGGAGCTGACTTCGTTCAACCGCTGGAGTTAGGGTGCGTTCATGCCCGACACGCAGTACGAAGACCTGCTCCGCCACGTCCTCAAAGAGGGCGTGCGCAAGGAGGACCGCACCGGCACCGGCACGCGGTCGATCTTCGGCCACCAGCTGCGCTACCCGCTCGCCGCGGGTTTCCCGCTGATCACGACCAAGCGGGTGCACTTCAAGTCGATCGCCTACGAGCTGCTGTGGTTCCTGCGCGGCGACAGCAACGTGAAGTGGCTGCGGGAACACGGGGTGTCCATCTGGGACGAGTGGGCCTCTCCCGAAGGTGAGCTCGGCCCGGTCTACGGCGTGCAGTGGCGCTCGTGGCCGACCCCGGACGGCGGTCACGTCGACCAGATCGCGGACGTCCTCAAGACGTTGACGACGAACCCGGACTCGCGCCGCATCATCGTGTCCGCCTGGAACGTCGGCGAGATCGCGAACATGGCCCTGCCGCCGTGCCACGCGTTCTTCCAGTTCTACGTGGCCGACGGCAAGCTCTCCTGCCAGCTCTACCAGCGCAGCGCGGACCTGTTCCTCGGTGTGCCGTTCAACATCGCCTCCTACGCCCTGCTGACGCACATGATCGCCGCGCAGACCGGGCTCGGCGTCGGCGACTTCATCTGGACCGGCGGCGACTGCCACATCTACGACAACCACGTCGAGCAGGTGGAGTTGCAGCTCAGCCGGGATGCCCGCGAGTTCCCCACGCTGAAGATGGCTCCCGCCGCGTCGTTGTTCGACTACTCCTACGAGGACTTCACGATCGAGGGCTACGACCCGCATCCCGGCATCAAGGCGCCGGTGGCGGTGTGATCGGCCTGATCTGGGCGCAGGCGGCCAACCGCGTCATCGGCCGCGACAACGCCATCCCGTGGCGCATCCCGGAGGACATGAAGCACTTCCGGGAGATCACCGCGGGCTCCGCGGTCCTGATGGGCCGCCGCACCTGGGAGTCGTTGCCGCCCCGCTTCCGCCCGCTGCCGGGCCGCCGCAACCTGGTGCTCAGCCGCACCCCGCAGGAGGGCGCCGAGACGTTCGACAGCCTGGAGAAGGCGCTCGCGGACGTCACCGGCGACCTGTGGGTGATGGGTGGCTCGGCGGTGTACGCGGCCACGCTGCCGTTCGCGGACCGCGTCGAGGTGACCGAGATCCGCGAGACGTTCGAGGGCGACACTTACGCGCCTCCGATCGAGCGGGAACCGACCACCGTCGGTGAGTGGCAGGAGTCCAGTTCAGGGCTGCACTACCGGTTCGTCACCTACGCGTAGTCAGCCCAAGATCGGCTAACGCCGGCCGCCGAACTCCCACTCGTGCACCTCGACGGCGTCGTACCGGCCGGTGGTCAGCACCGACAGCGGGTCCGCGGACCTGACCAGCGCGGCCGTCCCCAGCCAGGCGGTGCCGTCGTCGGAGAGCAACGGCCCGTACGCGATCAGCTCGTCGAGACGTTCGGGCACGAGGTCCACCGGCTCCCCGGACCCGAACCCGAGCACCAGGTGGCCGCCGCCCTCCCTGCCTCCCGGGAAGTCCCACATCGTGCGTCCGAGCACGTTGCGCCACCTGCGCAGCACCACGTCCCGATAGGCGCCCGCCTGGTAGTTCGGCTCGTCGAACACGAACGCCCGTGCGTCCGCCACGGAGGGCAGTTCAACGACGTGCACGCTGCCGGTGAGCACCTCGCCGGCGAACGTCGGGCCGCGGGCGATCAGCTCGAACCGGTCCATGTAGGCCCAGTGCTCCTCGCCCAGCTTCTCGCGCAACGGCAGCGAACCGGGCCGATCCCGGTGGTAGCAGAAGAACTCCATCAGCCGATCTTCACAGCCCAGACCGGCAGCACGAACTCGGGCATCTCGTCCACCTCGTGCAGTTCGTCCCAGGCGCCCGATCCGCCCGGATCGGTGAGGAACCCCTCCACGATGGAAGTCAGCGGCACCGCGGGATCCACCTTCGCCCCGAACGGCAGACCGTCGAGCGGCAACGACGTGGTCGAGCACCTCAGCTGCCCTGCCTGCTGGTCGTGCCACACGTAGAACGTCGCGGTCTTCCCCGTCGCGGCCACCCGCTCGCCCAGCAGCCGGGCGGTCTTCTCGAACGCGGCCACGACGTCCGCGGCCACCAGCGAGTCGTCCACGCCCACGCCGAGGCTCCAGGTGTTCTCCGCGGCCTCCTCGGACATGTCGCCGTTGAGCAGCAACGGTCCTTCTGCCACTTCGAGAATCCACGAAACCAGCACCAGCGCCTCAGTTCTACCGACGACGGGCCCGCGCGTGCCAGGCCTCGACGATCAACTCTTCCAGTTCGCCCACCTCGATGTGCTCCAGCCGCACCAGGATCGCGGGATACCCGGTGAAGTGCGGCGTGGTGAAGTAGACGGAACCGTCGGAGGCCAGCAACGCCTCCTTGGCGCCCAGGTCCGGCACCCGCGCGGCCAGGATCGGTCCCGAGGGCGCGGCGGCACCCAGCGCGGCCAGGTCGGACTTGCGCAGCGGCCGTTCCCAGACGAAGAGCTTCTCCTTGACCCGCCAGTCGACGACGCCCTCCCGCACCCGCTCCGTCACGTCGGGCATGGAGGTGGCGATCCTGTGCACGTCGTCCCAGGTGGCCATCACGCGCTCCTACAGGTCTGGCGGACGCTGCTGCTCGGCCAGGAACCGTTCGAACTCGGCGCCCAGTTCGTCCGCGCTGGGGAGGTCGGTGTTGCCCACAGTCTGGATGAAGGCGTCGTACTGCCGCTCGAGCGCTTCGACCACCTGGGCGACCTCCTCCGACTCCGCGACCTGCCGGTGGATCTCGGCGTCCGCGGCCTGCGCGGCCTCGGAGAGCGACCCGATCGGCAACGCCAGACCCGTCGCCCGCGCGACGGCGTCGAGCAGCGTGACCGCGGCGGTCGGGTACTGGGACTGCGCCAGGTAGTGCGGCACCTGGGCGGCGAAGCCCATCGCGTCGTGGCCCGCCTGGCCGAGACGGAACTCGAGCAGCCCCGACACGTTGCCCGGCACCTGCACGCGGTTGAAGAACGGCTGGTACTCGGACACGAGCTCGGGCCGGGTGGCGTGGCCGATGACGTTCAACGGCCGTGTGTGCGGCACACCCATCGGGATGCCGTGGAAGCCGAGGGTCAGGCGCACGCCCCAGCGGTCGATGAGCGAACGCACGGCGAGGATGAACGCCTCCCAGCCGCGGTCCGGCTCGGGGCCGTTGAGCAGCAGGAACGGGTGCCCGGCGCTGTCCCACAGCAGGTGCACGACCAGTTCCGGGGCGGCGTAGTCCTCCCAGTGGTCGGTCGCGTAGGTCATCAGCGGGCGGCGCGAGCGGTAGTCGATCAGGCCGTCGATGTCGAACCGCGCGACGACGCGGCTCTCCAGGGTCTCCAGCAGGTGCTCGGCGAGCAGTCGGCCCGCGGCGCCGGCGTCCATGAAGCCCTCGAAGTGGTGCAGCAGCACCGCACCCGTCAGGTCCGGCACCTCCGAGTCCACCTCGTACAGGTTCTCCGGGTCCACCGCACGCCTCCTGAACATCGATTCGCGTCTCGTCCAAAGCCAACCACGTGGACACGGGACTGATTCCGCACGGGTCGATTAGCCCATACGGACCGTGTGTGCGCATCACCTCACGGGTACTCCAACGCGGTGTATAGGCGCTGGGTCACCCGTGGAGCCTTGGTCGCAGCCGTTCTCATTCTCCTCGGCGCGGCGGTGTTCGTCTTCGCCCCGTTCAGTCCGTTCGGTGATGAATCCATCGACCGCAGCCAGCCCGCGATGCTCAAATCGGTGCGGGACCTCAGCCAGTACCACGCCGCGGCCGGTGAGTTCCAGGTCGTGCTGGACATCGAGAACGACGTGAAGTGGGTGCCGGCCGCGCTGGCCGGTGAACGCACGTTGTTCGTCGCCGCCGGATCCGTCAACGCGTTCGTGGATCTGGGTTCGTTGAAGGACGACGGTCTGATCCTGTCACCGGACGGCAAGACGGTCGAGCTGAAGCTGCCGAAACCGCAGCTGGACAAGCCGAACCTGCACCACGACCGTTCGTACGTCTTCAGCCAGCAACGCGGCCTGATCAACGACCTGCAGGCGCTCGCGGGACCTCCTGACCAGCAACGGTTCTACGTCGCCGCCGAGGCCAAGCTCACGGAGGCGGCGAAGCAGTCCGAGCTGCTCAAGCGCGCGGAGGACAACACGCGGGTGATGCTCACCGGAATGCTGCAATCGTTGGGATTCCAGGTGAAGGTGGCCGGCGACTGAGTCCGGCCGCCGGGAATCGAACCTCGTCGGCTTCTGCTGCGAATGTCCAGCGGTGATCCAACTTCACCGGGATAGGATTCGTTGGTGGAAGACGATCTGATGGCGTGGGCGCCCGCTACCGGTGCAGCTTCGGCACCGGAGATCGCGCTGCCCGGCTACAGCGGATTCCGCGTGATCGCGCAGGGCGGCGAGGGCACGATCTACCGCGCCCGGCAGGACGGTCTGGGCCGTGACGTCGCGGTCAAGGTGCTGCAGGTGACCGACCCGGCGACGCTGACCCGGTTCCGCCGCGAGCTCGCGATCACCGTCGAGCTCGGCCGTCAGCACCCGCACATCGTCACGGTCCTGGACACGGGAACGCTCCCGGACGGCCGTCCGTGCATCGTCATGGAGTTCTACGAACGCGGCTCGCTGCACGACCGTTTGCGCGCCATGGGCCCGTTGCCCGTGCCGGACGTGGTGGCGGCGGGCATCGCGGTGGCGGACGCGCTGGCGTTCGCGCACGGCCAGGGCATCCTGCATCGCGACGTGAAGCCGCAGAACGTGCTCGTGCTGCCCACTTCCTACGTGCTGGCCGATTTCGGCATCGCCCGCGGTGCCGACGCGGGCCACTCGGCGTCGTTGCAGATGGTCAGCTACCGGCACGCGGCCCCGCAGATGCTGGAGGGCGCCCCGCCGTCGTTCGCCGACGACATCTGGTCGCTCGGCTCGACGCTGTTCACGTTGCTGGAGGGCAAGCCGCCGTTCGCCTCGGACAACCCGGACGAGGACACGCTGCTCTCGTACGTCGGCCGGGTCAGTTCCGGCGAACCCCGCCCGCTCACCCGGTTCGACGTGCCGCCGTGGCTCGCCACCGTGATCAACCGCTGTCTGCGCAAGGACCGCGCGGAGCGGTTCGGTTCGGCGCTGGAGTTGCGCGACGCGTTGATGGCGGCCAATTCCGGCAACTCGTTGTCCTCTGTGGACCCGGACGCGACGGCGATGCTGGGTGAGCGCGTCTACGAGATCCCGGACGGCCCGACCGAGGCTCCCGGGTTCGGCCCGCGTGGTTTCGTTCCCGAGCCGGAACCGGAACCCGCACCGCAGGAGGAACCGGATGATTCCTGGCGGGGACAGCTCGCGGATCTGACCTACCGGCAGCACGATCTGGTGCCGCCATCACCTCGGCCGCAGCCGGTGGCCGTGCTGCCGATCGTCGACCTGCCGATCGTCGAGCACCCGCCTGCCGAACCGATGACCGCGCCGGTGCGCAAGAGCAAGCGCGGCGGGGTGCTCGCGTTGCTGGCCGTGGTCGCGGTGACGGGCGGCATCGTCGCGGGCATGGTGCTCAACCGCCCCAACGATCAGCAGTCGCGGCAGCCGGTGACCACGACGTCACCGGAGGCCACCACGACGCTGCCGGCGCCGACGTCGGATTCCGCCGACGCGGGCCCGCTCCCCAACACCGACCCGAAATTCGTCCCGGTCCTCAAACGCGCGGAGTACCAGGGCAAGGCGATCGAGCTCGAGTGGACCGACCCGAGCGACGGCCAGGCCGAGTTCGTGGTGATCGACGTGACCGGTGCGAAACCGGTCGCCGTGACCAGGGTGACCGGGGGCAGCACCACGTACGTCGTCGAAGACGGCGGCGGACAGCGTCGTTGCTACCAAATCGCGGCGTTCGGCTACAACGGCGAACGCGGTAGTTCTGCCAAGGTGTGCGCGAACAAGAACTAAACGTTGCGAGGCCACGTTGTTGCAGCCGCACGGAGTGGCGTACGGTCCCCCGGTGCAAAGCGCTCGCTATGCTGGCCCGCCGTTGTTCGCTCGTGGACATAACCGCCGCACACTCGTGCTGTGGGCAGCCATCCCGCTCGTCGTCGGCATCGTGATCGGCGTGCTGATCGGTGGCAAGTTCCGGCCGTCGTCGTCGGTCAGCACCGGCACTTTCCCCACCTCTCCGAACGAGCCCGCTCAGCTCGAATACACCGACATGCCCTGCGACCCCGGCTCGTCCGTCCTCGTGCTGCACTCGCTGGAGGGCTCGATGCAGACGTCGGACGTGAAAGTGTTGCTGGACTACGAAACGATGTGGGTGAAGCATCGTGAGAGCGCGAACCCGGCGCTGAGCGGCCAGACCGCGCTGCTGACCAGACGGGACGACGTCTGCGACGCCATCGTCCCCGAGGACTCGCGGTTCACCCAGTTCGTGTGGATCGGCCCGTTCCCGTCGGACGTGGCGCCCTCGCTGTGCGAAGCGTTGCTCAAGGTGACGTGGAAGAACTGCATTCCAGCCCAGGTGGTGCGGTAGTTCAGCGGCGGAACAGCGGCCGCGGGTCGATCGCCCACACCGCCTTGCGCCACCAGGAAGCCTTGCGCCGCACCGCTTTCCTGACCTGCCGCGCGAGCAGCCAGCTGTGTTCGGCCCTGGCCGGTTCCGGCGCGAAGGCGGCCTGGTCGACCATGGTGGCGAGCTGGGTCCCGGCTTCGCCCCACTCTCGCGCCACGTCCGGCACCGTGCGGCTCGGTTTCGGCCGGAACCCGGCCAGCTGCAACGAATCCAGCACCTCGTTCCACGCTCCCACCGGCCCCGCCGCCCTGAGCCGCAGCCGGCGCGACGTCCGTGCCGCGAACAGCGCGATGAGCAGCAGCACCGGCGCGAACACCCAGAACGGAAAACCCTTCGGTGCCTGAGGCGCTGCGGTGTTCTCGGCCGGCACCGCGGTCGGCTGCACCAACGGCGGCACCGAGGCCAACGACGTGGGCGTCGGCTTGGCCGTGGTGGACGCGAGCCGGTTCAGCACCTCGCGCTTCGACGCGGCACTGGGCCCGCTTCCGTTGCCCGACACCGGATCGAACGCCACCCAGCCCCACCCGCTGAAGTACACCTCGGGCCACGCGGTGGCGTCCGCGGCCCGCACGATCCGTTCGCCGTCCTGCTCCGGCACCGGCTGGAAGCCGACCACGACCCGCGTCGGCAACCCGACGGCCCGCGCCAGCACCGCGTAAGCCGACGCGAACTGCTCGGCCGTCCCCGCCCCCGCACCGGCCTCCCCGGTCTGTCCGAACAGGAACGTCTCGAGCCGCGCATAAGACGACCCGACCGGCGCCTCGGCGTCCGGCCTGCGGTTGAGCCGCACAACCTGTTCCAGCGCAACAGCCTTCTCATACGGGGTGCGCGCGTTCGCCGTAGCCTGCCGCGCGTACTCCGCCAGCGTGAACGGCAGCCGCGGCAACGCCGTGTACCTGGTGACGTCGGGCACCTTCGCCTCAGCCAGATCCGTGTCGGACGGCGTCTCCACGGTGCCTCGCACCGTGTAGCTGAGCCCAGTCGTCAGCCCCTCGGCCACCACCAGCGACCCGGTGTCCGGATCCACCATGGCGTTGCTCAACGACACCGCCTGCGGCTTCCCCACGCCGGGCAACCACTCGCCCTGCAACCCGGTGATCCGCAGATCAACGCTGGCGTCCTGAACCTTCCCGCCCGCGGGCAGGTCCGGCGCGTCCACCACACCCAGCGGCCCGTACGTGGCGGCCGCCTCCCACGAAGCCCCCGAGTACCGGCTCAACGTCACCAGCCGCACCGGCACCTCAGGCCCGCGCATGCGGAACAACTCGGCGTCCCCCTGCGCCGCCCAGGCAGCCAACTGCGGCAACGGATTGGCGATGGCCACGTTCGTCACCGGCGGCGTGACCAGCTTGCGCGGCTCGAACCCGTTGGCGGGCAACACGAACGCCAGCAACGTCAACGCGGCCAACCCGGTCGCGACGACCGCGGGCGGCACCACCGGCCCGCGCCGATCGATGATCAGCCACCCCAGCGCCAGCAACACCACCAGCACCAGCGCGACCAACCCGTACCGGTCCGCGCGCCCAGTGGTGAGCAACGCCGCCGACACGTACAGCGCCGCAGAGCCGAGGGCGGGCACGAACAACGCCGTCTTTTGCCTGGTGACCGACAACACCGTCACCGTGGAGACCCCGATGATCAGCAACAGCCCCGGCACCAACAACTCGGGCGTGGCCGGAGCCGGCCGCGCCGCGGTCAGGAGGCGGGGCACGGTGTCCAGCAACACCCACGTCGGATCCCGGTCAGGCGAAGCACCCCGCGCCGCGAAGAACCCGCCCACCATCGCCAGCACCATGACCGCCAGCGCCGCCAGCCCGGCCGGCACCAGCCGCTTCAGCACCAACGCGAGGAATCCCGCGAACGCCGCCAGTCCGAAGTAGACGTACGCGCCGTCCCAGGCCTGGGCGAGCTGGAGCGAGCCGACGAGGAGGACCGCGGCAACCCACGCGAACTTCATCGGGCCACCACCCAACTCCACTCGCCGCCAACCGCCGACGCAAGATCAGCAGCCACCACGCTCCGAGCACCAACGCCCACCGGCGCCAGCTCTGCCATGACAACCCATTCGCACTTCACCGGGCCACCACCGCATCCGTCGCCCGCGCCAGTCGAACCGACTCGCCGACCACCGGAGTCACCCGCCTGTGCCACGCCGGGTTCCACGGACCGACCGCGTCCGCGACACCGCCAACCACTGACGCCGACCCTGCAACCACAACCCGCCCGCGCGCCCAGCCGACTCCACAGGTCCGCAGTCACCCGTTCGCACTTCATCGGGCCACCACCGCGTTCCACGAGTCGACCAGGTCCTCCGCCTTCGCTCCGCTGATCACCAGTACCGACCCGGCAGCCCCCACCGGGCGCTTCTCCCCCACCACGAGCACGGTGCCGAACGCGGCCCGCCCCGCCTCCAGGACCAGGGCGGGCACGGTCGTTCCGCTGATCACGGCCACGACGTCGAGGTCGCGCACCGGCACGGTCGGGCGGCCGTCGGTGTCCCGCAGTTCCAGGTCGGCCAGGGCGGCCAGGATCGGGGCCGAGTCCTGCGTTTCCTCCAGGGAGGTGCCGCCGGACGACGTCAGCAGGCGCACCGGGTGTCCTTGTTCCAGGGCCGAGGTGACCAGTGAGGCCGCGACCTCCACGGCCTCTTCGAAGCGTTGGGGTTCCGCGTAGGAAGCGGCGTTGTCGTCCAGCAGCACGGCCAGGTGTGGGCGGGCCGGGTCGGCGTCCTCGCGGATCATCAGGGTGCCGGTGCGCGCGGAGGTGGCCCAGTGCAGGCGGCGCAGGTCGTCGCCCGGCACGTACTCGCGCAGGCCGACCAGGTCGGTGCCGCCGCGTTCCACGCGTTCGTCGGCGCCCACCTGGCCCCGGCGGGCGCCGGACGGCAGGCCGCGTACCGGTAGGACGCGGGGGACCACCCGGACCTGGACCACCTCACCCAGGACGGTGCGGGCCTGGGCGAGGCCGGCCAAGCCCTTGCGGCGCAACGTCAGCGGGCCCACGTCGAACACGCCGCGGCGTTCGGTCGGGATGGCGTAGTCGACGGACTCCACCACTCCGGGCTTGAGCAGTGGCACGTCGACGGCGGAGGGGGCGCCCGCGACCATGTCCACGGCGTCCAGCGCCACTGGCCAGCGGCCGGTGGCGGAGAGTTCCAGGCGGCCGTTGCAGCGGGCCAGGCGTGGCACGGTGCGGGGACGGACGGTTCGTGTCACCGAGAGCGGTGACGCGACCAGCACTGACACCATGGACGCGATCACCAGGGCGACCAGTGCCAGGCCGAACGCGGTCATGCCCGGGTAGCGCCACCACAGGCCGACGCCGAGCATCAGCAGGCCGAGCACCACCGTTCCGGTGCCGCGGACGGTGAGTCTCATTGCGTCGCGGGCTTGGGGACCGGCACGCGCGCGAGCACGTCGGCCAGCACCTCGGACGTCGTCACGCCCGCCAGCACGCTCTCCCGCGTCAGCACCAGGCGGTGGGCCAGCACCGGGTCCGCGATGTCCTGGACGTCTTGTGGCACGACGAAATGCCGGCCCTTCGACGCCGCGTACACCTGCGCGCATCGGACCAGGGTGCGCAGACCACGCGTCGAGGTGCCCAGGCGCAGGCGCTCGTCGGTGCGGGTGCCGACGCCCAGGCCGGAGATGTAGTGCAGGATCGGGTCGGCCACGTGCAGCAGCTGCAGACGTCCGCTGAACGCGCTCACCTCGCGCGGGGACGACACCGTGCGCACGTCGGCGATCCGGCCGGCGCCGCTGCCGGGACGCAGCACGTCCAGTTCGTCCTCCACCGACGGGTAGCCGATGGAGGTGCGCAGCATGAAGCGGTCCAGCTGCGCCTCGGGCAGGCGGTAGGTGCCGTCGAGGTCGATCGGGTTCTGCGTCGCCACCACGAGGAACGGGTCCGGCACCGCGTGCCCGACGCCGTCGATCGTGACGGTGCGCTCCTCCATGACCTCCAGCAGCGCGGACTGCGTCTTGGCCGCCGCGCGGTTGATCTCGTCCGCCAGCACGATGTTCGCGAACACCGGGCCGGGGCGGAACCGGATCTGGCCCGTCTGCGGGTCGTAGACCGAGGTGCCGGTGACGTCGGACGGCAGCAGGTCCGGGGTGAACTGCACGCGCCGCGACAGGCCGCCCAGCGCACCGGCCACGGCCCGTGCCAGCGTCGTCTTTCCCGTGCCCGGCACGTCTTCGAGCAGCACGTGGCCGCCCGCGAACATGGCCACCAGCACCAGGTCGATCACGTCGCGCTTGCCGCGCACCGCGCTCTCGACCGAGTCACCGAGCCGGGTGTGCAGGTCGCGGAAGGCGGAAACCTCACCGGTGTCGATCACTTTTCCTCATCTCTGCGAACACCGATGCGCAACAGGAACGCGCACGCCAACAGGCCCAGCCCACCCGCACCCATCGGCGCGGTGTCCGCTCCGGCGGGCGCCATCCGCGGGACGCAGGTCGGCTTCCCGGCGCACTCGTCCGCGATGTAGTTCGCGTTCCTCGCAGCCGAATCGACCTGGCCGGCACCGGACGCCGCGTAGGCGCGCACCACGATCGAGTTGGCGCCCTCTTCCAGGTCGATCACGGCACTGGTGGCGGAGCAGGCGATGCCGACCGAGTAGCCCTGCGTCTTGTTCACGACCTCACAACGGCCGTTGTGACTCGCCCAGTCCGCCGGCGGCGCCATGTTCACGGTGCGCCTCGGGACCATCCGCCCACCGGTGATCCCGGTGATCACCGCGGCACCCGCGGTCGGCAACGACGGCGGAGGTGGCGGCGTGGTCGTGGTCGGCGGTGGGGTGTTGGGCGGCGGAGTGTTGGGCGGAGGCGTGTTCGGAGGCGGGGTGTTCGGCGGGGGCGTGTTGGGCGGCGGGGTGTTCGGGGGCGGCGTGTTCGGCGCCGTCACCGTGAACGCCGCCATGCCCGACGCACCGGCCTGCGTCGCCGTCGAGGCGCGCACCGTCACGTCCAGCCTGCCGCTCGTGCAGAACGTGGAACCCGTGCACGGCACCGACAAGTCGGTGGACGTACCGGCCGACTGGGCCGACACCGAACCACCGCTGAACGAGCCGGAACCCGTCACCGTGTAGCCCACGACCGGGTCCGTGGACGCGGCCGGGCTCCAGCTCACCGTCACGACGACCGCCGAGGCGGTGCGCGACTTCTCCCGCACCGTCACCCCCGCGGGCGCGGCCGGAGCCGTTCCGCCAGAAGAAGAAGGCAGCGTGGACGACGACGGAGGCGCGGGCACATCCGGGGCCGGCGGGGTGTTGCCGGGGTTGCGCGGCGGCTTCACCGGCTCGTTCGGGTTCGGTGGCGGGGGCGGCGGCACGGACGGCGGCGGCGAGCGGTCCGGGTCCTTCACCGGCAGCTCGGGGCTGCGGATCGTCAGCGACCGCGTCCCGCCGTCGGCGTCGACCAGCACGCCCGTCGACGAGCCCGGCACGTTCACGAACAACCGGCCGTCGTCGAACACGAGCTCGGGGTCGGACCCGCCGGACGTGCGCACGTCGTCGCCACCGCGGCTACCACCGCGGTCCAGGATGATGACCTTGCCGGATCCCTTGCACGGCACGTAGACCTTGTCGCGGAAGACAGCGGGACGCCCCGGCTTGGGACACCCCAGCGCACCGACGTCGACGCGCAGGACCTCGCGCCCGACCACCAGCACGACGGTCGAGGACGACGGCAGCGACGCGGGCACCAGGTCCAGCGGCGACGACTGCGCGGCGATCACCTCGGCGTCCGAGCGGTCGGTCGACGACGACACGTCCTCACCCGTGCCGTCGCGCACCACGACACCGCCGTCGAGCCCGATCAGCGTGACGCCCTGGTCGTGCGGCACGAGAACAGTGCGCGGCCCGGCACCGGAGACCTGGCGCTCCGACCGCTCCTGGAACCGCTCCTCGTCGTCGGACCAGTCCAGCGACCGCAACGTGCCGCCGTGATCGACCACCCACAGCACACCGCGCTCGTCCACGACGGCGTCGGCGAGCGGCTGACCGGCCTCCCACGTCTGCCCGACGTCGGCCAGCGTCAACGGGTCCGCGGTGTGCACGGTGCCGGCCGCCCGGTCGACGACGAACACCATCCCGTTCGACACCAGCACCTTGCTCGACGCACCGGGCGGCGCCTGCCGGCGGCCGGAAGCCAGGAGGGTCGCCAGGTCGATGACCGTGATCTCGCCGGTGCGCCGGTTCAGCACGATCAGCCGGCCGTCCTCCTGCGCGATCTCCAGCTGCGAGTCGGGTCCGCTGATCTGCAGACGCGTCTGCGGCTTGCCGGACACCGGGTTGATCTGCACGACCTCACCGCGCTGGTCGTCCCCCAGCCAGGTGAGCCCGTCCGACACCGCCACCGACGTGCGCGAGATGCCCTGCCCCAGCGCGGCGCCCGCGAGCACCAGAACACCCAGCAGTGCCGCGACGAAACTCGCCGATTCCCGCCCTCCACCGGAGATAATGCGTTTGATCCGGTGCCACCAAGCCATGACGCGCCCTCCCTCGCCCGCCGGGGATGCTAACCCCCGGCTCTGACAACTTCGGACGGTGCACGGTTCCCGGTTCGCCCGGTCAGCCGACTGGCCGACATCAGTGAAAGTAATGACGGGGTCCGACAGTTTTGAAAACCGAATGGCGCTACGCCGAACTGATCAACACATAGGGCAGAGTGGGTGTATGGAGATCCCCGGGATGGGACTGGCCAAGCAGGCGCTCAACACGGCCATCGACACGACGACCGCTGTCGCCGCGGTCCCCGGCCGCGTGCTGGACCTGATCGGCGAGGTCGAACAGCTGGTCCGCAAGGTCAACGGCACCATCGACGCCGTCGACGGCATCGTGGCGAAGGCCGGCGTGCTGGTCGACCGCACGGCGAACGTCGTGGCGGACGCCGAGAAGGCCGTCGACGAGGTCCGCGCGATCACGGCGAGCGCCAGTGACGTCGCCGAACGGGCCGGGCTGGTCGTCACGACAGCGGGCCACACCGCGCACACCGCGAACGAACTGATCGCCATCTACGAGCCACTCGCCAAGAAGGCCCAGCCGCTCGCGCAGCGGTTCGTGGACGAACTCTCGCCGCACGAGGTCGAGGCCGCGATCAGGCTGGTCGACGAACTGCCGGTGCTGACAGAGCACCTGACCAGCGACATCCTGCCGATCCTGGCCACCCTCGACAAGGTCGGCCCCGAGGTGCACCAGCTGCTCGAGGTCACCAGCGACATGCGCCAGGCGATCCTCGGCATCCCCGGCTTCGGGTTCATGCGCCGCCGCGGCGAGAAAAAAGAAGAGGAAGAAGGTGTGAAGGAGGTCGAGAACGGGTAGCCCACCCGCATGACCGCCGACGCAAACGAAGATCAACTCACCTGGTGGCTCCTGACCAGCGTGTTCGGGCTGATGGCCGCTATCAACGTCGGACTCGCCCTGACCGAGAGAACCAACTGGCCCTACGCGCTCGCGGCGTTGCTCGTCGCCGCGAGCGCGTGGAGTGCCAGACACGCCCTCAAGCCTTCCCCGTCTTCTGATGTGTCAGGTTCGAGGGCGCTCCGAACCGGAACGGCCGCACCCGATAGGTCGCGGTTTTCTCGTCTGGGAGTGTGATCACCCCGTACGACGTGGTGTCCGGATCGAGCTGCACGGCGACGCGGTAGTCCGCCGCGCCGGCCGGCTTGACCTCGATCAGGTACCCCTCCTCGTCGGAGGCGTGGTCCTCCCACGTGAACAGGACCCCGTTGGCGTGCTTGACCTCCGCCTTCAGGTTCCGCGCCGCCGCCTCGGGTGACGACACCGGCTGCGTGCCCTTGCCGTCCCTGCGCGGCGCGGTCCAGTCCGGCCCCTCGATCTCCGGCACCTCGTCGCCCGGAGGCAGCGTGACGTCCACAGTGGCGGAAGCCGGCCCCGTGAACGGCCGGACCCGGTAGTAGAACTGGGTTTCCGGGATCAGGTCCGGATGCTGGTAGGAGTTCCTGGCCGGTGGAGCGAACTCCAGGACCGTGTACTCGCCGTCGGCGGCGTTCGCGTACTCGACGACCTGCCCGGCCGACCCCACCTCCGGACGCCAGTGCAGCGTCACGTCGGTAGGTGAGGTCAGCTCGGACGTCAGCGCCGGGTCCTGCTGTTCTTGGCCACAGGCAGCCAAGAACAGCAGTCCCGCCAAGGAAAGGCGTTTGATCACCAGCGAGCGATCACTTGCGCCAGAACCGGATGTTGCTCCAGACAACCGTGGCAGGTCCCTGGCCGCTCGCGGTCCGGTACGCGCCGAACTTGTCGTAGAAGCTCGTACCCGAGCTCGCGTACTTGTGCTTCGACGAACCGTTGATGTACGTGCGGTGTTCATTGCCCACGCTGTGCACGGTGTTGACGCGCACGGTCGTGCCTACCGTTGCCCCGGTGGCGATGGTGGCGCCACCGTGCACTGCGTACAGCCGGCCGCCGCGTTCCACGGCGAGCATCCAGAACGGGCCCGCGTTCGAGCCGTCCCGGAACGTCTGCTTGAGACTGATGCGGGTGCCTCCGAGACTCGTGATCCGGAAGCTCCCTTCGAACTGACGCGTGCCGCCGGTGTAAGTGGCGTACCGGCGCTCGGCACGCTGATCACCGCTCGCGGTGGAACAGGTGAGCTGGAACGTGAGACCGCTGACCGTGCCGCAGCCGCGTTGCTGAACGCTGAACGACGGCGATTCACTGGTCCACGGCCCGGTTTCCACCTGCGCCAGTGCGGGAGAACCCGCCACGAGCAGACCGGTCGCCAGAGCGATCCCCGCGACGGTGCGGAGTCGTTTGGACATACCGATACCTCCTCAAGACGTGCTGAGAACAGCACGTTTTCTCAGGGGGCGGTGACGGCACTCTATCGGATAATGATCCGATGTTCGACCTCCATCGTCTGCGATTGCTACGAGAACTTTCCCAAAGGGGCACGCTCGCGGCCGTCGCACAGGCGCTGAACTACAGCCCCTCGTCGGTGTCGCAGCAGCTGTCGTTGCTGGAGACCGAGGTCGGCGTGCCGCTGCTCGAACCCGTCGGGCGGCGGGTGAAGCTCACCCCGCAGGCCGAAATCCTGGTGCGGCACACCGAAGAGGTGCTCGCCCGGCTGGAGCAGGCCGAGTCGGAGGTCGCCGCGTCGCTGCACGAGATCACCGGGACGCTGCGGGTCGCGACCTTCCAGACCGCGGCACTGGCGCTGATCCCGGCCACGCTGGCGCGCATGAGAGACGAGCATCCGTCGCTTCGGATCGAGTTCCAGGTGCTGGATCCCGCGGAAGCGCTTTCCGGCCTGAACGCCCGCGACTTCGACCTCGTCTTCCTGGAGGAGTGGCCGGACCAGCCGGAGCCGCGGTTCCCCGGCCTCGAGTACCGGGAGTTGTTCCGGGACCCCATCCGGCTGGCCGTCCCACGTGGACTACCGGTCGCCGAGGTCGGCACGTTCCCGTGGATCATGGAAACCGTCGGCATGCCGCAGCGGCTCTTCAACACGAACTGGTGCCGCCACCAGGGTTACGAGCCGGACGTGCGGTTCGCCTCGGTCGACGTGCTGGTGAAGCTGCGGTTCGTGGAGCGGGGTCTCGCGGTCGCGCTGCTGCCGGACCTGATCTGGTACGACCGCGAGATCACCGTCGACCTGCACGAGCTGCCGGTCCCCCAGTCCCGGCTGCTGTTCACCGCGGCACGGGCAGGACGAGGTCAGCATCCGGCTGTTCAGGCGTTTCGCGAGGCGCTGGCGGTTTCCGTAGTGCCGCTCCAACCCCTGCCGTGATCACCAGGGCGATGGCGCCCAGCGAGACCACGCTCAGGTGCTGGCCCAGCAGGACCGCACCGGCCAGCGCGGCCGCCGCCGGTTCGAGCGCGAGCGCGACGCCGAACGTGCTGGCCTGCAACGTCTTGAGCGCCCGGATCTCCAGCGTGTACGGGATCGCGGACGCCAGCAGCGCCACCAGCGTGCCCAGCAGCAGGATCTTCGGTTCGAACAACGTGGCACCGGCCGTCGAGATCCCGTACGGCAACGTGAGCGCCGCCGCGATCAGGCTGGCCCCCGCGAGGCCGCCGGTGCCGAGCCCTGCCGTCGCGAGCTTCCGCCCCGCCAGCACGTAGCAGGCCCAGAACACGGCCGCGAGCAACGCGAGCGCGACGCCGATCAGGTCGAGCTTCGCGCCGGTGTACTCCCGCACGCCCAAGATCACGACACCGGCCAGCGCCAGCCCCACCCACACGAAGTCCCTGGCCCGCCTGCTCAGCGCCGCGGCGAGCCCCAGCGGCCCCAGGAACTCGATCGTGACGGCCACGCCGAGCGGGATCCGGTCGAGCGCGAGGTAGAACGTGCCGTTCATGCCGGCCATGGTCATCCCGAGCACGAGCGCCTCCTGGCGGAACTTCGGCCGCACCAGGACGGCCAGCATCAGCGCCGCGATGCCGAGCCGCAGCGCCGTCGCTCCCGGCGCGCCGATCTGGCCGAAGAGCTGACTGGCGAAGGCCGCGCCGAACTGCAGTGAGATGACCGAACCGAGGACCAGGAAGACCGCCATGGCCTACAGCCTCGTTGAGCAGGTCCTTTCGGTACAGCGAATGTTTTCGAGCGATATCGTTCGGTTTTCCCGAACGTTTAGACTGACCGGTGCGATGAGACGCAAACCCTCCTCCCCTCTCCCCCAGCGCAACGGCCTGGACGCGGCGCGGTTGAAGCTGCCGCCTGAAGGCTCGTGGCCGCTGCTGCGCGACCACCTCGTGGAACGCCTGCCGCGGGTCGCCTCCGAACGCATCGACGAGATGCTGCGCGAGGAACGGATCTGGGGCGTCGCCGGACCGTTGGGCATCGACACGCCGTTCGTCCCGGACAGCTACATCTGGTTCCACCGCGACCTGCCCGTCGAGGTGCCCGTGCCGTTCGAGGTGGGCGTGGTCTACCAGGACGAGAACATCGTGGTGGCGGACAAACCGCACTTCCTGGCCACGATCCCGCGCGGTCAGCACATCATGCAGACCGCGCTGGTGAAGCTGCGCGACTCGCTGGGCCTGCCCGACCTCTCCCCCGCGCACCGGCTGGACCGCGTCACGGCCGGGCTCGTGCTGTTCGTGGTGCGCCGCGACCTGCGCGGCAAGTACCAGACGATGTTCCGCGATCGGTTGGTGCAGAAGGAATACGAGGCGATCGCCGGCTACGACCCCGCGCTGGAACTGCCGCTGGTCGTGCGATCGCGGATCATGAAGGAGCGCGGCATCATCACCGCGTTCGAGGTCGACGGCGAACCGAACGCCGAGACGCACGTGTCCCTTGTGGAGCATCGCGCCGGCCTGGGCCGCTACCACCTCAAGCCGCTGACCGGCCGCACTCACCAGCTGCGCCTGCACATGTCCGGTCTCGGCGTGCCGATCGTGAACGACGACTTCTACCCGGTGCTGCGGGAGCGTCCGCTGGACGACTTCTCCTCACCACTGCAGCTGCTGGCCCGCACGTTGTCCTTTGTGGATCCGGTGTCCGGCCGGGACCATGCGTTCACCTCGGGGCTGAGGCTGTCCGCCTGGTCATGAGACGTGCGTGCGGACGGTTCCGATCGGCTGCGGCTCCCAGATCCGGCTCATCCGCTCGTGCAACCGCCGGGCGAGCGCGCTCATCTCGGGATGCGTCTCGGTGAACCCGGCCACGACCCGCGACCGGAACATCAGCCGGCCACGCGCGGTCGTGCTGTACCAGAACCAGTCCTCGTCGACGACCCTGGCGAGGTGGTCGGTGCCGTCCCGGTCGAACCGCTGCACCAGCGCGTCACCCTCCACGAGCCACCGCACGCACGCGTCCTCCACGCCCCCGCTGAAGCCGCGTTCCTCGAAGTAGGCCCGCTCGGCGGCCTCGCGCAGTTCCCGGGGCGTCTCCGTGACGGTCGCGCAGGTCGGGAACCCGATGCGGAGGTAGACGAGCTCGGTCACGCCGTCGCCCAGCGCAGCACCTTCGAGGTCGACGAACCGCGCGCCCGCCTCGGTGTACATGTCGTTGCCGGGACACGGGTCGCCGTGCAGCAGGTCGAACTTGCCGGTGTCCTCGAACGCCAGCTCGCTCTCCGCGCCGCCGATCTCGACGTCCAGCGCCCGCACGAACCGCAGGAAAGGCTCAGGGTCCGGGATCCGCTGACGCGGCAGGAGCCCGGCCTGCTCAGGTCCCGTGGCGACGTGCAGCCTGGCCAGGCCGCGGGCGTAGTCGACCACCCAGTCCTCGGCGGGCGGCTCGGAACGCAGGCGTTCCAGCACCACGGTCCGGTTGTCCGGGTCGACGTCGAGGATGCGCGGGACGACACCCGTGTGCTCGGCCAGGCGCAGCGCGGTGATCTCGCGCTCGAACGCCACGGGGTCGCCGATGACCTGCTTGATGATCCGGTCGCCGTCCGCCCAGACGTGGGACCGCTGACTGCTGCCGAGGAGCTCCACCCTGCCAGTATTCAGTGTCATGGACTTCGTCATGCTGCACGGCACCACCCAGACGCCGGTCTGCTGGCAGCCGCTGCGAACCCTGCTGGAGCAGCGCGGCCACCGCACCTTCGCGGCCGATCTCACCGACCGCGAGGACTGGCTGGCCGAGGACTACGCGGACGAGGTCGCCCGTCAGTTCCCCGGCACCGAGAACCCGGTCGTGATCGGCCACTCCGGCGGCGGCCTGCTGCTGCCCGCCACGGCGAAGCGGCTCGGCGCGCGGCACCTGGTGTGGGTCGGCGCGCTGATCGCGGACCTCACCGGCGGCATGAGCGTCATGGAGGAACTGCAGGACCACGGCGAGGAGATGTTCCCGCCGGAGTGGTTCGGGTGGTCGGGCGCCGACCTGCTGAGCGAGCCGGCCGTGAGCGCCTACTTCCTGTTCCACGACTGCGACCTCGAACAGCTGAAGTTCGCGCTGAGCACGTTGCGGCTCTTCCAGCCGCAGGGCGCGTTCACCCAGCGGCACCGGCACGACGACCTGCCGGACAGCACCGTGATCGTGCCCCGGCAGGACCGGACCATCAGGCCGGAGTGGATGTGCCGAACCGCCCTCGAGCGGCTCGGCACCCCCGCGATCGAGATCGACGGCGATCACTGCCCGCACATTCCGCGCGCACAGGAGATCGCCGAGATCATCCTCAGGCGAGTGTGAGCGCGTACAGCTCCACCCGCGGATCGTTCGGCAGCGTCACCGACCGGACCGTCTTGGCCGCGTCCAGCCGCAGCGACTGACCGAACAACCGGACTGGCGGCCCGTCCACGCCCTGACCCGCCTTGATCCGGTGCGGCATCTCCAGCACGACAGGGCCACCCGCCGCCCAGTCCGGCACCGTGGCGGCGACCTCGGCCGAGGTCCCGTCGGTGTACCAGACGGTGAAGGCGGTCGAGACCGGCCCGTTGTGCGACGACCCCACGACGTGCAGCCAGGAGAACTGGCCGGTGGGCAGCAGCATGCCCTGACCCCGTGCCTCGACGAAGTTCGGCGCGGTTCCGGACGGATCCGGTGCCTGGTAGGTGATGCCACCCCAGGTCACGGGACCGGCGGGCGGCAGCAGCGCGGCGTCGTAGCTCCAGCCACCACCGTCGAAGTTGCCCGCGGCGGAGTCCGCCACGGTGGCGGTGCCGTCGTGGTTGCGCTCCGGACCGACGTCCACCGAACACGTCGAGAACGCGCACAACGCGGCCGGCTTCACCTCGATCGTGGCCTTCACCGTCACGGACTCGACCTTCACCGAGACTTCGTAGGAACCCGCCGGCGTCCCCGCGGGTACCGACACCGTCAGCGGCACGGTCTTCTGCGTCGGCAGATGTCGCGACACGATGACGAACGGCTTGGCACCGCTCACCTTCCAGCCCGCCGGTGCGGTGACCTCTGGCCGGACGGTCATGCCGGACGGCGACTGCGCCAGCACGTCGAGCTGCAAGGTCAGCGACTGCGCGGAATCCGAGGTCGGCATGACGATCTCGGTGTTGCGCAGCGACGCGGACAACGCCCGGCGCGAGTCGGTGTTGCCGTCGTTCAACGACGGCGGCTCGTCCGAACGACCGGTGCCCCAGGAAGAAGGCTTCGAGGACACCTCGTAGGAGAGCTTGCCGCCACGGCGCACCGAATCCCAGTCCAGCCACGTCTTGCGGACGTCACGCCCGTTCAACGAGGCACTGCGCACGTACCGCACCGAGTCGGAGACGTTCGGCGCGGCCACGGTCAGCGTGCCGCCCTGCGATCCGTACTGTCCGATTCGGACGGTCGCGGACGGGAACTGCGGTGACGACAGGGCGAGGAAGTCGCCGCCGCTGAACGTCGGGTACATGCCCAGCGACGAGAAGACGTACCAGGCCGACATCGTGCCCAGGTCGTCGTTGCCCGTCATGCCGTCGGGGCCGGTCGTGAACAACGTCATGGCCGCCCGCACGACCGTCGCGGCCTTCGACGGCGTGCCCGTCCACAGGTACATGTACGGCGCGAGCAGGTCGGGCTCGTTGTTCGGGTTGTAGGTCGGTTTGCCGTAGTAGTCATACGGTTCGGTGATCCAGTCCCGCCGTGCAGTGCCGGCGGGATCCACCAGGAGCTTGTCGTAGGCGAAGAACGAGTCGAGGCGCTTCTCGGTCTCCTTGCGCCCGCCCATCAGCGACACCAGGCCGGCCGGATCCTGCGGCACGAGCCACTGGTACTGGTAGGCGCCGCCCTCGTGGAACTGGTGCGACGCGTCCACCGGGTTGTACGGCGTCAGCCAGGTGCCGGCGACCGTGCGCGGCCGGAACTGGCCGATCGACGAGTCCCACAGGTTGCGGTACCACTGCCCGCGATCGCTGAACAGCCGCGCGTCGGCGCGTTTGCCCAGTCCCTTGGCCATCAACGCGAGCGAGGCGTCCGCCGCCGAGTACTCCAGCGTGGCCGAAGCCGGGTGCACGCAGTCGTTGTCGCCGCCCTTGTGCGCGCAGTCCGTGCCGAGCTTCAGACCGGACGGGATGTATCCGCGATCCGAGTAGTACTGCACGCCCGAACGCCCGTTGTACGGCGACTCGGCGGGCGGGAGCGACAAGGCGTTGGTGCGCAACAGCTTGTACGTCTCCTCCTCGAAGCCCTTCAGCAGTCCCTTCGACCAGGCCTCGACCAGGAACGGCGTCACCGGGTCACCGGTCATGATGTTGGTCTCGGACGACGCCAAAGCCCAGCGCGGCAACCATCCTCCGTCACGCCCACTGGCCACGACGGACAGTGCGACGTCACGGGCGACCTTCGGTTCGAGCATCTGCAACAGCTGGTTCTGTGGTCTGTACGTGTCCCACAACGAGAAGTTCTGGTACGGCGTGTAGCCCGAAGCGGTCCGCACCTTCCCGTCGAAGCCCATGTACTTGCCGTCGACGTCACCGGCGAGGTTCGGGTGCAGCACCGAGTGGTAGAGCGCGGTGTAGAAGGCGACCTGCCGGTCCCGCGGCCCACCGGACACCTTCACGGCGTCCAACTGCTTGCGCCAGGTGTCCTTCGCCGCGGCCGTCACGGCGTCGAAGTCGTGGGAGGGAGCCTCCGCCGCGAGGTTCTTCCGCGCGCCCTCGATCCCGGTGTAGGACAGGCCGACCTTCAGCACGACATCACGGTCGGCGGTCGCGTCGAACGTGACCCACGCGCCGTTCCCGCCGGTTCCGGCCGCGTCCCTGGCACCCGCCGTGGGAACGCTCCCCCGCCACGCGCCGAAGGAAGCGAACGGCCGGTCGAACGTCGCCGTGAAGTAGACGGTGTGCTCGTCCTTGCCCGCGCAGAACCTGCCGTTGCGCACCCGGCCCTCGATGGTCCGGTCGCCGACGACGTGGATCTCCGAGTCGAGCACCGTCTGGTTGGACCGTCCCGTGTTGAACAGGACGTTGGCCGCGGCCGACGACGGGAAGGTGTAGCGCTGCCAACCGGTTCTCGGAGTGGCCGTGACCTCGGCGTTCACCCCGTAACGGGACAGCCCCACCCGGTAGTAGCCGGGTTGCGCGGTCTCGTCCGAATGGCTGAACTCCGACTTGTAGGCGTTGATGTCAACGTTGTCAACGGACCCGACTGTCGGCATCACCGGCAGTTCGCCCATGACGCCGCAGCCCACGCCCGAGAGGTGTGTCTGCGAGAAGCCGTAGATGGAGGTGGCCTTGTAGTCGTACCCGCCCTGTCCTCCCGTATCAGGGCTGACCTGCACCATCCCGAACGGCACCGAGGCGCCGGGGAAGGTGTTGCCGAAGTTCTGCGTACCCACGAAGGGGTTCACCAGTGACGAAGGATCCTCGTCCGCTCGAGCCGCTTGCGCAGGGACTGTTAACCCCAGTAACAGTCCGACTACAACCAGTGTCCGCATAGGGGGCAGTATTGTCGGAACGTCGCCGCCCCGACACCCATCGGAGGTCGGCGATGCACGCATTAGCCGTGGCGTTGCTGCTTTCTGTCGCATTTTGTCAACCGGCACACGCCGCAGCCACTCTCGACACCGTCACGACAACGTCGGTCTACGGATGCCTGCGCACCAACGGCGCCGGCGTGTACGACGCGACGGCCAACAAGACGTTCGTGACGTACTCGGGCACGAAACACGACATCTACGTCAAGGCGTTCGACCACGCCGCGAACACGTGGTCCGCCGCGGTCAGGGTCGCCGCGCTGAACCTGACGCACGACAACGCCTACCACGACTACCCGGTGCTCACGCAGCTCGGCGACGGCAGGCTCGCGATCTTCCGCGCCACCCACACGAGCTCCATGCAGTTCTACACCGCGCCGGCGCCGCGTTCGATCACCGGCACGTGGACCGCCCGCACGATCTCCACCGACAAGAACACCTACCCCGAGCCGGTCGTCATCGGGAACACGATCCACCTGTTCTACAGCCACAACACGGACCTGTCGCACCCGTACCGCACGTTCAAGATGATCAAGTCGACGGACAACGGCAAAACCTGGTCCGCGCCCCGCATGATCATCGACTCCGGCCGCACCGCGGACAGGTACGCCGAGGTCTACGCGTTCGGCGTGACGCAACGCAACGGCCGCGTCTACCTGACCTGGTCGATGCACGGCGGGCCGAAGGGCCACAACGGCGGCGGCAAGAACATCTACGTCGCCTACTTCGACACGGTGTCGGGCAACCTGTTCACCGTGGGCGGCACCTCGCTCGCCACCGTCGTCGACGGGGCTGACCTCGACAAGACCCGTGTCGTCACGACGAACCCGCTGGACCTGCCCACCGGCAAGGACCTGCCGGAGGAGAACCCGGTGACCGTGCCACTGAACGACGGCTCGCTGGTACTGGGTTACGGCGTGCACACCAAGACCAGCGCGAAGATCGTGCTGTCACGCTTCGCCGGTGGCACTTGGACTTCGACGACCGCGGACACCTCGACGTCGTTGTTCAAGGACCTCGTCGCGACCGGCGACGGCGTCGACTTCTCCTACGCCAGCGCGGACCGCAAGCGGCTCCTGGTGAAGTCGTGGACGCCGGGCGGTCCGGTGACGTCGAAGCACGACCTGGCGGTGCCGTACTCGGCCGGAGCGGACACGACGTTCTACGCGAACTTCGTGGAGAACCGGCCGAGTGACCTGATCGCCAACACCATCGACTACGAGACCCGCAAGACCAACCACACGGGCAAGTGGCCGGTGTTCTCGATCCGGAACTAGCAGCGCTTGCTGGAGTAGGCGGTGTAGTTGTCGGCTTGCTGAACGCTGACGAGGCCATAAGCGGCCGTGCACTTGGTCAGGGTGTCGGTGCCCTTGCTCCACAGCTCCACCGGAGCGAACTGGTCGCTGTTCCACCCCTTGTGGTCCGGTGTGCGGTCGCTCTCGCTGCTGTACACGGCGACCGACGTCTGGGTGCTCCAGTCCCGGCCGGTCGCGCGGAAGCTCTCCCAGATGTAGACGTACGCGTAGTTCTTCCCGCAGCCGGCGAACTGCTTCACCGACGCGATGTTGTTGCCCTGCCACTTGACGTACGCGGTCGAGCCGATCTGCGCGGCGCTGCCGCAACCGGGCGGCGTCTCCGCGTTGGCGACACCGGGGAAGACGAAACCCAGCAACACCAGCGCGACGGTGATGATCGCTCTCTTCATACGGGTGATCGTCACCATTCGCGCTGACAACTCACTGACACGGGGGTAAGCAGGAATCATGCCCGTACAGCTCAACCACACCATCGTCCACGCCTCCGACCAAGCCCGCTCGGCGCGCTTCCTCACCGACCTCCTCGGCCTGCCGGAGGCGGTCCGCTTCGGCCCGTTCCTCGTCGTGGAGGTCGCGAACGGCGTCTCGCTCGACTACCTGACCAGCCAGGGCCCGATCACCACCCAGCACTACGCGTTCCTGGTGACCGAGGAGGAGTTCGACCAGATCTTCGGCCGGATCCAGGAGCAGGGCCTCGACTACTGGGCCGACCCGTACCACTCCCAGCCCCAGCAGATCAACCGCAACGACGGCGGGCGCGGCGTCTACTGGGACGACCCGGACGGCCACGCGCTGGAGATCATCACCCGCCCGTACGGTTCCGGGTCCTGACCTGACAATCGGTTCACGTATCTAAAAGGTATAGACCACCTCTTGTGCTCGGAGTGCCCCGCCTGCCACCGTGAGAGCGGTAACACACAGTGGGCGCCCTGACACTCCGAGGAGTTGGTCCCATGTTCAGGACACGCGCCGCCGCCCTGTTCGTCGCGCTGATCGGCGTCTTCACGTTCGTTCAGCCGGCGACGGCAGCGCAGTTCATCATCAGTGAAGCGCAGTTCAAGAGCATGTTCCCGTCCCGCAACAGCTTCTACACCTACAGCGGCCTGAAGTCCGCGATGGCCACGTTCGGCTCGTTCGCGAACCAGGGCAACGACACGGTGAAGAAGCAGGAGCTGGCGGCGTTCCTGGCGAACGTCTCCCACGAGACCGGTGGGCTCGTGTACATCAAGGAGATCAACCAGAACGGCGACTACTGCGACGAGAGCCAGCCCTACGGATGCCCGGCCGGCCCGAAGATGTACTACGGCCGCGGCCCGATCCAGCTCTCGTGGAACTTCAACTACAAGGCGGCCGGCGACTACCTCGGCCAGAACCTGCTGGGCAACCCGAACCTGGTGTCGTCCAACGCGACCATCTCGTGGCGGACCGCGATCTGGTACTGGATGACGCAGAACGGTCCCGGCACCATGACCCCGCACAACGCCATGGTCAACTCGCGCGGTTTCGGCCAGACGATCCGCAGCATCAACGGATCCCTGGAGTGCGGCGGCCGCAACCCCGGCGCCGTCGAGAGCCGCGTGTCGAAGTACCGCCAGTTCACCGGGATCATCGGCGTGGCACAGGGCGCCAATCTGTATTGCTGACCAATGTGACATGACAGGTCTAGACCCTTGACTGGTCTGGACCACTGGTGCCAATCTCAGCGTTGTTCACATCCGTGATTCTCCGGGCGCACAGACTCCAGGAGTGGGTGACCTTGCTGAGAAAACGCATCTTGGCGTCTATCGCGGCTGGTGTGATGGCGGCAATGGCCGTCATCGCACCGACCGCGTCTTCACAGGCGGAAGTATCCGCGCAGGCAGAAGTGTCCGCACAGGCCTGCACGTACACCGACTGGGTGCAGGGCCGGCAGTACTACACCGGCAACATCGTCAAGTTCGAAGGCAACTTCTACATCGCCGAGCACGACAATCCCGGTTACAGCCCAACGGTTTCCACCTGGTTCTGGGAGCCGACGAGCTGTGACGGCGGTGGAGGTGGCGGCGGCGGCACCTGCGCCACCGCCACGGACTGGGTCGCGGGCAGGGCGTACGTCACCGGCAACATCGTGCGGTACAACGGTTCCTACTACATCGCCGAGCACGACAACCCCGGCTACGACCCGACGATCTCCACGTGGTTCTGGGAGCCGTACAACTGCGGCGGTGGTGGTGGCGGCAACTTCGTCGTCAGCGAAGCCCAGTTCAACCAGATGTTCCCGTCCCGCAACAGCTTCTACACCTACAGCGGCCTCGTCGAGGCCATGAGCGCGTACCCCGCCTTCGCGAAGACCGGCGGCGACACGGTGTCGAAGCAGGAAGCGGCGGCGTTCCTCGCGAACGTCTCGCACGAGACCGGCGGTCTCGTCTACATCAGGGAGATCTCGCCGGGAACGTACTGCGACTGGAGCCGTCCGTACGGATGTCCCGCCGGTGCGGGCAACTACTACGGCCGCGGCCCGATCCAGCTGTCGTGGAACTTCAACTACAAGATTGCGGGCGACGCACTCGGCATCGACCTGCTGAACAACCCGTGGCTGGTGGAGCAGCAGGCACCGATCGCGTGGAAGACGGGCCTCTGGTACTGGAACACGCAGACCGGGCCGGGCACCATCACCGGGCACAACGCCATGGTCAACGGCAACGGGTTCGGCGAGACGATCCGCAGCATCAACGGTTCGCTCGAGTGCAACGGCGGCAACCCGGGACAGGTGCAGAGCCGCGTCTCGAAGTACCAGCAGTTCGTCGGGATCCTCGGCGTTCCCGCCGGTGCGAACCTCTACTGCTAACTAGGACTCGATCCGTCCTAGTTCGGTCGTAGCTTGGCCGCATGACGACGGAGCACGACGAACTGCTGCAGATGCTGGACGACCAGCGCAGGGTCTTCCGCATCGCGATGCGCGACCTGTCCGAGGCCGATGCCCGGAAGCGCACGACGGTCAGCGAGCTCACCCTGGGCGGATTGCTCAAGCACCTCGTCCAGGGTGAGCGCGCCTACACGCACATCATCACCGGCCGGCCCGGCACGCCGGACGGCATGCTCGACACCGATCAGTACGTCTGGGAAGGCGGTTCCTTCGAGGAACTGCTCTCCTCCTACGCCGAAGCGGCGCGCACGACCGACGAGGCCGTGCGCGCCGCTTCGCTGGACGCGTTGATCGCGATGCCTTCCGCGCCATGGGACCCGAATCCCGAACCCTGGTCGGTCCGGCGGATCGTGCTGCACGTGTTGCGCGAGACCGCACAGCACTCCGGGCACGCGGACATCATCCGCGAGGCGCTGGACGGTGCGTCGACGACCGATCAGCTGTTCAGTTGACGCAGGGTTCAGTTGCCCCAGGATTCAGTTGACGGCGAGCTGTTCCTTCACCTGCGCGAGCGACGGGTTGGTGAGCGCCTTGCCGTTCGGGAAGTGGACGGTCGGCACCGTGCGGTTGCCGCCGTTCACGCTCATCACGAAATCGGCCGCGCCGGGCGTCTCCTCGATGTTGATCTCCGCGTACTCGATGCCTTCGCGGTCGAGCGAGCTCTTCAGGATCCGGCAGTAGCCGCACCACGAGGTCGAGTAGACGGTCAGCTGGTCGGGAGCCATCAGGCGCACTCCTCATCGGGGTTGGACGAAGTCATCAGTATCAACATCCGATGAGGAGTGCTTCTTCCCAGGGCGGTCCAGATCACGGGCGATGGCTCACTTCTGGTGCTTGACCAGTTTCGAGCCCGGCTTCTGGGACTCGAAGTCGAGCTTCGCCCAGTTCTTGTCCTTCGGCACGGACAGGATCCTGGCCTCGTCGAGCAGTCCGTCGAACGAGCGCTTGCGGCTGTTGCTGCCCGGTGTCTTCTCGTTGTTGCCGATGGTCACCGGCTCGGTGCCGGTGGTCTTCCAGGCGTTGGTGTCGGTCTTGCCGACTTCGAGCTTGCCGTTGATGTAGTAGTAGGCGTTCGGCTTGTCGATGACGAAGACGAAGTGGTACCAGGTGTTGTTCTTGACCTTCGTGTAGGCGCCGGAGGGCAGCGGGCACCAGTCGTAGTTCGCGACGTCGATGCACGGCTCGGTCTGGTCGCCCTCGCCGAAGTAGTGGATGCGGAAGCCCGTCTCGCCCTTGGCGAACATCGCGATGTACGCGGCCGGGTGCGTCTTCGCGTTCGACCAGATCGAGAACGTGCCCTTGGAGGGCAACGGGTTGAACAGGCCGCTCGTCTCGCTGCCGGGCAGCAGCACGTACTCGCTCTTCGCCCTGGTCAACGACAGCGCGTTGCCGACCACGCCGGTGCCGGTCGCGTCACCGGTGATGTTGACGCCCTTGCCGTTGAGGTTGCCGGCGGAGTCGCGGTAACCGTTCGCCGCGCCCTTCTCGGCGAGGTGGTGGGTGGTGACCCAGCCGTCGGCCTTCGGGAAGACCTTGGTGCCGTCGCTCTCCGACGACGCCTCCGGGTTGCCCCACTTCAGCGTGATGGCCTGGGTGGCGTTGCCCTTGACGTCGGTGCGGACCCAGATCGCGGCCTGCTTGGCGGCCGCGTCCCACTTCTCGATCTCGTACGGCAGCGGCCTGCCCGCCGGGTCGTCGAACCTGACGTCCGCGCCGCCCGGCTTGGCCTGGCCGAAGTCGAAGTTCGACGCGTCGAGCTTCACCGGCACCGGGAAGCCCTTGACGTCGCCCGGCACGTTCGCTCCCGCGGCCGTGGTGTCGATGGTGATCTTGCGTTGATGCGCCCATCCGGCCTGCGCCTCCGATGCCACCGCCGGTAGCAGGAGGCCCGCGAGCAAGGCGGCCGAGATGGTGAGTGTGCGCCCAGTCCTGTGCATGTGATCCCTTTTGTCCGGGGCGGCGGACACCTGAAGTTCCTACTGTAAAGTTTGTTTCCTGTCAGCCTGCATCACTCGGACGGACCAGTGCGTGACGATCGTCAGGCAATCGTCAGGTTAATTCGCCTCACCGTGGGTGAGCATGGTTCGCGCATGCTCCGGAATTTCGGGGCATGCAATTAGTCCTGCATTTCCACAAGTATTGCCGAGCAATTCAGTCACCCATTCGGTGGCCCTTCGCAACACAGGGTTTCCGATATCGTTTGACTTCCGCCGCCGGTACCACACTTCTGGAAAGAAAGGCTGGCCATGCTGAAATCGGTGGCGGCTACCGCCCTCGCGCTGACCGCGGTCCTCACCGCGCCGGCGAACGCGGTTTCCGATGTTCCTGATTTCGTCACGATCGACGTGGTCACCGTGAACGGATCCGGCTGCCCAGCCGGCACCGCCGCGGTCGCCGCCGCGGACGACCGCACGGCGTTCACGGTCACGTACAGCCAGTACCTCGCCCAGGCCGGCCAGGGCTCGTCGCCGACCGACTTCCGCAAGAACTGCCAGCTCAACATCAGAGTGAGCTATCCGCAGGGCTTCACGTTCGGCATCGCCCAGGCGGACTACCGCGGATTCGCCAATCTGCAGTCAGGGGCGACGGGTACGGAAAAGGGCAACTACTACTTCCAGGGCATGTCGCAGAGCTCGAGCCGCACCCACAACTTCTACGGCCCGAAGAGCGACAACTGGCAGGCCACCGACCGCGCCACGGTGTCGGAAATCATCTACGCACCGTGCGGGGAAGTCCGGCACCTGAACATCAACACCGAGCTGCGCGTCAACGCGGGTTCGTCGTCCAAAGCGAACAGCTTCATGACGATGGATTCGACGGACAGCAGTGTCAGCACGAAGTACCAGTTCTCCTGGAAGCGCTGCTGACACACCCGGCACCACATGCCGCCGCCTGTTCATCGTTGATCCCCAGTCGGAAAGGTGCCCCATGCTCAACACAGTGGCCGCAGCCGCGCTCGCGTTGTCGACCATCATCATCCCGCCAGGAGGCGCCCCCGGCGACACGCCTCCGCCGGAGATCATCACCATCGACGTCGTGACCATCAACGGGTCGGGCTGCAAAGCGGGAACGGCCGCGGTCGCCGTCAGCCCGGACAACAAGGCGTTCACCGTCACCTACAGCGAGTTCATGGCGCAGGTCGGGCCGGAGGCGAAGCCGACCGACTTCCGCAAGAACTGCCAGCTGAACCTCCGCGTCAACGTGCCGTCCGGCTTCACCTACGGCATCGCGTCCACCGACTACCGCGGCTTCGCGCACCTCGAGCGCGGCGCCACGGCCCTGGAGAAGGCCAACTACTACTTCCAGGGCATGTCGCAGACGGAGTTCCGGCAGCACAACTACCGCGGCCCGTTCAGCGACGACTGGCAGGCGACCGACACGACCGACGTGGCCTCGATCGTCTACCACCCGTGTGGCGAGAAGAGGAACTTCAACATCAACACCGAGTTGCGCGTGGACAAGGGCACCTCGGACCCGAAGAAGGTCACCAGCTTCATCGCGATGGACTCCACCGACGGGTCCATCGAGACGACCTACCACTTCGCCTGGAAGGTCTGCCCGCCGAAGCCGTAACACCCCACCCGGTGCCGGGCACCCCGAACAGGGGTGCCCGGTATCTCCCCGTCCGGACAACGGATCAGATGAGGAAGCGGTACGCGGTCGAGCCAGGGGCCACGTGCTGGATCTTCAACGGGGACTCCTTCATCCGGCCCCACAGCAGGTCGTAGTCCTCGCGGCGGCCGAGCTCGATGCACACCAGCGCGGCGCCGGTCTCCCGGTTGTCGCGCTTGATGTACTCGAACAGCACGATGTCGTCGTCCTTGCCCAGCACCTCGTCGAGGAACCGCCGCAGCGCGCCCGGCTCCTGCGGGAACTCGACCAGGAAGTAGTGCTTGAGGCCGCGGTGGATCATCGACCGCTCGACGATCTCGGCGTAGCGCGAGACGTCGTTGTTGCCGCCGGAGAGCAGGCACACGACCGTCGAGTCCGGTGCCACGGAGATCTCCTCCAGCAGCGCGGCCGAGGCCAGCGCGCCCGCGGGTTCCGCAATGATGCCGTCGATCTGGTACAGCTCCAGCATCTCCGTGCAGACCGCGCCCTCGGACACGCTGAGCAGCTCGGCGCCGCTGTCGCGCACCATCGGGAACGTCACCTCACCGGCGCGGCGGACCGCGGCGCCGTCGACGAACGAGTCGACCTCGGGCAGCGTGACGGGGCCGCCCGCCTGCATGGCGGCGATCATGCTCGCCGCGCCCGCCGGTTCGACGCCGATGATGCGGGTGCGCGGGAAACGCTCCTTGAACCACGTGCCGACACCGGACAGCAGCCCGCCGCCGCCGACCGGCACCACGACCACGTCGGGCGCGCCGCCGAGCTGCTGGACGATCTCCAGGCCGACGGTGCCCTGACCGGCGACCGTGCGGCGGTCGTCGAAGGCCGGGACCAGGGTCGCGCCGGTGGTCTGCGCGTACTCCTTGGCGAGGGCGGCCGCGTCGTCGTAGGTGTCGCCGTCGACGATCAGCTGCACCATGCCCTGGCCGAGGGCGGAGATGCGATCGCGCTTCTGCCGCGGCGTGGTGCGGGGGACGTGCACGCGGCCCTCGATGCCGAGGCGGCGGCACGCGTACGCCATGCCCTGGCCGTGGTTGCCGGCCGACGCGCAGACCGCGCCACCGAACGCGAACTCGGTCTGGCACAGCAGGTTGAAGGCGCCGCGCAGCTTGTAGGAGCGGCCGACCTGGAGGTCCTCGCGCTTGAACCACACGCGCGCCCCGGTGCGCTCCGACAGCCGCTGGTTCACCTCTAGCGGCGTCGTGCGCGCGACTCCACCGAGCCGGGCTGCGGCCGCGGACACCTCATCAGCGAAGGACATGACATTACATCTTCCGTGAACGACTCGGGTCTGGCACGCGTACCCCTAGAAAGACAGGGGAGGTGCTCGTGTTTCGCCTTGTGGGCGTACTGACGCTGCTCATGATGCTCTCCGCGGTTCCCGCGCACGCCCATGGCGCGCCCACTGACCCCGCGAGCAGGGCTTTTCTGTGCTCACCAGGTCAGCAGACAGCATCATCCTCGCCGTGCCGCAGCGCGATTCAGGCGGGGTTGCCGTCCAAGGACTGGGACAACATCCGGCTGCCGGACGTGCGGGGGCAGGACGAGTCGAAGGTCCCTGACGGAAAGCTGTGCAGCGCGGGGCTCGCGAAGTACGCCGGGCTCGACCTGCCGTCCGCGGAGTGGCCGGCGACGAAGCTCAAGAGCACCGGCTTCACCTACCGGGCGACGATCCCGCACCAGGGCTCGTTCCGGTTCTACGTGACCCGCGACGGCTACTCGCCGACACGCCCGCTGCGATGGGCGGACCTGGACCAGTTCCTGAACGTGCCCTCTCCCCCGCTGGTGAACGGCTCCTACGCGTTCAAGGTCCAGCTGCCGGCGAACCGGACCGGGCGGCACCTCATCTACACGGTCTGGCAGAACACCGACACGCCGGACACGTACTACTCGTGCACGGACGTCGAGATCGCACCGGCCGCTCCCGCACGGGCACCCGCAACGGTTGCACCGCAACAAAAACCGGCACCGCAGGCGCAGGCCGCACCGGCCGCGCCGTCCGTTCCGTCCAGTTCGGCCAAGCCTTCCGCGACGCAGTCGAGCACGCCGCGGCCCGTTCCCGTTGCGTCGAGCGCCGAACAACCTCCTTCCAGCGCAACGAGGTTCGGCATATCGGCCGTGGTAGCGGCGCTGGGCGGCCTGGCCGTGCTCGGCGGGATCATGTTGTGGCGCAAAAGAATTCTGTGAACGTCCCGGTCCCCAACAGGTCTAGACCTTCTTTACGATGATCTTCGGGCGCGCAACCCTGCGAGATGAAGGTGTGTGCCCGCATGGCTCGAAAACTGCTGGCGTTGCTGGCGATTCTCGCCGCGACACTGTTCCCGGTCACCGTCACGGCACCGGCCCAGGCCGCCCCGTTCAAGGTGCTGGCGTTCTACAACGGCACCTGGGACGCCGCCCACATCGCGTTCGTCAACGAGGCGAACCCGTGGCTGACCCGCACGGGTCAGGAGAACGGCTTCACCTACGAGGCGACCAAGGACTGGAACCGCCTCAACAACCTGACCCCCGCCCAGGCGCAGGTCGTCGTCTTCCTCGACGACGCGCCCACCGGAGCCTCCGCACGAGCCGGGTTCCAGCGCTACATGGAGGCCGGCGGCGGCTTCTTCGGCTTCCACGTCAGCGCTTTCACGCAGAACGCCAACGAGTGGTCCTGGTACCACAACACGTTCCTGGGCAAGGGGAACTTCGTCAGCAACACCTGGGGCCCGACCACCGCGGTGCTGAAGGTCGAGACCCGCACGCACCCGTCGACCGTGCGTCTGCCGGAGAAGTTCACCTCGGCGGTCAGCGAGTGGTACAGCTGGTCGCGTGACCTGCGCACGAACCCGGACATCCAGATCCTGGCGAGCGTGGACCCGTCGAGCTTCCCGCTCGGCACCGACCCGAACCAGCAGTGGCGCAGCGGCTACTACCCGATCATGTGGTCGAACAAGAACTTCAAGATGGTCTACGCGAACTTCGGCCACAACGCGATGGACTACCCGAACAACCGCCCGACCTCGTCCACGTTCGCGTCGCCCACGCAGAACAACTTCCTCATCGACAGCCTGCTCTGGCTGGGCGGCGGCGGCACTCCCCAGCCGCAGCCCGACTGGAAGACGGTCGTCAACAAGGGCAACGGCAAGTGCACCGACGCGCGCGCCGCGGGCCTCGACAACGGCACCGTCATCCAGCAGTACGCGTGCAACTCGACCACGGCGCAGAACTTCCGCGCGGTGGCGACCAGCGACGGCTACTCCCGTCTCGAGTACCGCAACGACCCGTCGAAGGCGCTGGACGTGAGCAACGTGTCCACCGCGGACGGCGCGGGCGTCCACCTCTGGACCTACGGCGGCGGCACCAACCAGCAGTGGCGCGTCACCACCGGCGCCGACGGCTACTCGACGCTGACCGCCCGCCACTCCGGCAAGTGCCTGAGCGCGCCGGCCACCACCGCTGATGGTGTGCAGCTGATCCAGGCGACCTGCAACGGCTCGGCCGCTCAGGCGTTCCGGCTGAGCTGAGGCCCGGTCACGGTGACTCGTTCCCCCGGTCTCCGCTCCCTGGAGACCGGGTGGGACGAGGCCAGGAAGCCGTACATGTCGTTGAGCTGGTGCAGTGCCGAGACCGCATCTCGCCACACGGGGCATGGCCACGCACGGTGCCGCCCGTACCAGGCGCGGCACGACTTGCACCGGTGCCGCTCGTTCGGCTCGTGCATCCGCAGCAGTCCTCGCCACCACGGCAGCGCGGCACGCAGCTGTTCACGCAGTTCGAAGACCTCGTTGGGCGAGTCCGTCTGCGCGAGCTGGTCCATGGTCTTGTAGACGACGTCGATCACGGTTCGGTGAAAGGTTCCCTGTCGTTCGGCAAGCGCCATGACAGCCGCCTCCTCCCGCCCTCCGCAGTTGAGACAGGCACGGAGATGAGTCTATGTTGGCGGTTGACGGGCTTTCAACTGGTGAAAATCCCGTCACCCAGATAGCCCTTTCCATGGGTGGAGACGCTCACTGCGAGCAACGGGGGGAGCCGGCGATGGCGGGGGAACGGTCCCTGGCTGACAAGCTGAACCACCTCTTCGCCCGGCACACCGCCCGTTCCGGCCAGGAGTACAGCAACGAGCAGGTCGCCGCCGCCATCGCGGACACCGGCGTCACCATCTCCCAGAGCTACATCTGGCAGTTGCGCAAGGCCAAGAAGGACAACCCGACTTTCAAGCACTTGCAGGCACTGGCAGGCTTCTTCGGTGTGCCCGTGAGCTACTTCTTCGACGACGAGGTCACCGACCGCGTCGACGAGCAGCTGAAGTCGTTGCAGGACGAGCAGAGCAGACTCAACGAGATCGCTTCGGGCAGCGACGCGCAACTCATGGCGATGCGCGCGGGCGAGTTGTCCCCCGACCGCCGCCGCCTCGTCATGGAACTGCTGGACGTCGTCTACCGACAGGAACAGGCCGAGCGCGGCGAAGGATGACTCGTGGCCGAACGGGAGTTGCGCAAGCGGTGCCGCCGCCTGCTGAACCAGCTGGACATCCACCCTCCGCTGGACGTGGAGGAGCTCTGCCGCAGGGTCGGTGAGCAGCGCGGCAAACCGATCCGGCTGGTCGCCCACCCGATCCCGGTGCCCGGCCCGTACGGCGTGTGGATCGCCACCGCCAAGGCCGACTACATCCTGTACCAGCAGGAGACGTCGAAGGCGCACCAGAACCACATCATCCTGCACGAGCTCGGGCACGTTCTGGCTGGTCACACCAGTGACGAGCAGGACGACGACCTGCTTTCGGGTCTGTACCCCGATCTGGAACCGGACGCCGTGCGACGGGCGTTGAGGCGCACCTCCTACGACAGCGCGCACGAGCGTGAGGCCGAGACGGTCGCGACGATCATCCTCGAGTGGGCATCGGTGCTGGACAAGGTCGCGCCGCGCAACGCCGAGGGCCCCGCCCGCCGGATGGCATCCTCGCTCGCCGACCGGATCGGGTGGCTGTAGATGCAGTACCTCAAGGAAACCCAGGGCATCGTCGCGTTCTCCGCCCTGGCCGTCATGCTCTACCTGCTGGTGCGCCGGCCCCACGACCCCCGGCTGCGCAGCGTCACCGGTCTCGTCGCGGGCTGGGCGCTCGGGTACCCGTTCGGGCGGGCGGCGGCCGACGGGCGGTGGTTCCTCGGCCTCGACCCGATGGTCTGCCAGCTGATCCAGCACGCGATGCTGCAGGTCGGCGTGTACGGCCTGATCTGCTTCTTCATCTTCTCCGCGCTCGACGACGCCAAAGCCCAGCGCCACGCGTTGTTCCAGCTCGCGCCGCTCGTGCTCTGCATCTCCGTCATGACGTGGGCGGTGCTGGCGATCCCGGACGACCTGCGGGTGGCGGCGGCGCGCGTGCCGAACTCGCTGGGCGGCGGCCCGACCGGCGTCCTCGCGATCACGGTCTTCTACGCGCTGGGCAACGGTTACCTGCTCTACGGGTTCGCCGCGATGTTCGTCTGGGCCCGCCGCTACGCCCGCGGCGCCGACCCGCGGCTGCGCAGGGGCCTGCTGATCACCTCGACCGGCCTCGGGCTGCTGGTGCCGGCCGACGCGATCTTCGTGTCGTCGAACATCTCCCGCTACTTCGGCGAACCGCTCCCCCGCTGGCTGCTGACCACGGCCGTCTGGTTCCTGCTGCCCGGCGTGCTGCTGATCGTGGTCGGGGTCGTCTACCCGATCGCCGCCATGCGGTTCGCGGCGACGAGGCTGTGGCTGCGGCACCTGCGCACCTACCACCGGCTCGCTCCGCTGTGGACGTTGCTGAACCAGTCGTTCCCGGAGGACGCGCTGCACCGGGTGCCGTCGAAGCGCGACGCGTTCTCGCTGCGGGGCGTGCACCGGCGCTACTACCGGCGGGTGATCGAGTGCCGGGACGGGCTGGTGCGGATCAGCCCGTACGTCGCCGAGACGCCGGACGAACTGCCTCTCGCCGAACGGCTGCGCGCCGGGCTGGAGACGCGGCGGACGGGCTCGGTGACGTTGCGGCGGCCGATCGCGCTGGCCATCCCCGAGGACGACGGGATGGACGCTGACGTGCGCGAACTCGAAAAGCTCGCGGTGTCGTTGCGCTGAGCAGGCCGTGTCTGGCCCCTCTCGTCCGCGATAGTCGCGCCTGAGGGGGTCTGTGACGGCACCGCCGCGCCTCCCAAATACAACCCGGTATGAGGAAGGCGCGGCGGCACCGTCACAGACCCGCTCAGACGTGACTCTCATCGAACGGAGGAGCCAGACACGGCCTAGGGTCCGGGTGTGGACCTGCCCGTGATGCCGCCGGTGAAGCCGATGCTCGCGAAGTCCGTGCCCGGCCTGCCGCGCGCGGACGGTCTCGCGTACGAGCCGAAGTGGGACGGCTTCCGCTGCATCGTGTTCCGCGACGGCGACGAGATCGAGCTGGGCTCGCGCAACGACAAGCCGCTCACCCGGTACTTCCCCGAGGTCGTGGAGCTGCTCAAGGAGGCACTGCCGCCGCGGTGCGTGGTCGACGGCGAGATCGTGCTGGTCACGCCGGACGGGCTGAGCTTCGACACGCTCCAGCTGCGCCTGCACCCGGCGGCGTCGCGCGTGCGCAAGCTGTCCGTGGAGACGCCGGCGAGCTTCGTGGCGTTCGACCTGCTGGCGTGCGGCGACGCCGACGTCACCGGGTTGACGCTGGGTGAGCGGCGCAAGAAGCTGGAGGAGGTCGTCACCGAGATCCCCGGCGTCTACCTGACCCCGTCCACGACGGACCCGGACGTGGCGCAGGACTGGTTCACGCGGTTCGAGGGCGCGGGCTTCGACGGGGTGATGGTCAAGGCCGTGGACGGCGTCTACGAGCCGGACAAGCGGGTGATGTTCAAGGTCAAGCACGAGCGGACGGCCGACTGCGTGGTCGCGGGATATCGCCTGCACAAGGACGGCGAGAGCGTCGGATCGCTGGTGCTCGGGCTCTACCAGGACGGCGAACTGCGCAACGTGGGCGTGGCGAGCAGCTTCACCGCGGTCCGCCGGCGGGAGCTGGTCGAGGAGCTCGAGCCGCTGCTCAACCCCGCCGAACACCCGTGGAGCGCGTGGGCGACGTACGAGGGTCCTGGCATGAACAGTCGGTGGAACCCCGAGAAGCAGCTTCAGATCGTGTTGCTCGATCCGTCGCGTGTGGCCGAGGTGCGATACGAGCACGTGCAGGGCGGACGGTTCCGGCACACCGCACGGCTCGTGCGGTTCCGCTCCGACAAAGCTGCTGAAGACTGCACTTTCGAACAGCTGGAGGAGGTGCCGCCGGCCGAACTCGACGCCCTGTTCGGCGAAGCTGAGCGGCGGCGGACAATCGAGCGGTGAAGGTGATCAAGCGGGACGGCACGCACGAGATCGAGATCCAGCGGTCGCGGTTCCTGTGCCACGTCGCCCGCGTCGCCTCCGACCAGGAAGCTTCCGAGTTCTTCTCCCGGATCCGCAAAGAGCACTGGCAGGCCTCTCACAACTGCACGGCGTTCCGCACCGCTGACACCCAGCGCTCGTCCGACGACGGCGAACCCGCTGGTACCGCCGGTGTGCCGATGCTGGAAGTGCTGACACGGCGGGATCTCGTGGACACCGCTGTCGTCGTCACCCGCTACTACGGCGGCATCAAACTGGGCGCCGGTGGCCTGGTCCGGGCGTACGGACGGGCCGTGTCGGAGGCCATTGACGCGCTCGGCACGCTGACCCGTGAACGGCACGAGACCGTGCTTCTGGCCGTGGACCACGATCAGGCGGGGAAGCTGGAGAACGCGTTGCGCGCGGCCGGGTACCACGTCGCAGACGCCGAGTACGGGCGTGACGTCACCTTCACCGTTCTGACGAAGGACCCGGAGGCGTTCGAAGTCTGGCTCGCCGCGCAGACCGGCGGTTCCGTCACCGCGATCAGGGGCGAGCCAGTGGACCTCGACGTCGACGGCTAGGTTTTCGGGTCCGGGGGCGGGTTGTCGGGTTTGCGAGGCTCGGCCAGCAGGTCGCGAATGTCACCGTTCATGCGTTCTTTCTAGGGCGAACGCGTTGTTCGGTTCCGCTGACTGGACGCCGAACAAACAACAGGAGAACAATCCGGCGAGTGCCGAGACCCGAGCGCCCGCTGGATTCCGACGATGACGAGCTGCTCAGGTTCGCCGCGGACTTGAGATTGTTGCGCGAGAAAGCAGGTAAGCCGACCTACCGCGAGCTCAGCAAGGCCGCGCACTATTCGGTGACGGTGCTCTCCGAGGCCGCGAGCGGGCGGAAACTGCCCAGCCTGGCCGTGACCACGGCATACGTGCACGCCTGCGGCGGTGACGTCGAACAATGGAGGCGAAGATGGCACGCGGTGGCCGAGGGCGCGAAGCCCGCCGATCCGGAACGGGAACCGCCTTACCTCGGCCTCGGCGCCTTCCAGGCAGAGGACGCACGCCGGTTCTTCGGCCGGGAAAAGCTCGTCGCACAACTACTCGAAAAGGTGAGTGCCCGTCCATTCGTGGGCGTTTTCGGGGCTTCCGGTTCCGGTAAGTCGTCGCTGTTGCTCGCCGGTCTGGTCGCGTCGCGGCCCGCTGATGTGTTCTCCCCCGGTCCGCATCCGATGGCGCTGTGGCGCGGCACGACCGCCGAGCTCGTGGTGATCGACCAGTTCGAGGAGGTCTTCACCCTCTGCCGCGACGAGGACGAGCGGGTCGCGTTCATCGACGCGATCACCACCGCGAACACCACTGCGAACACCGCTGCGGCCGGCCGGAAGGTCGTCATCGGCGTCCGTTCCGACTTCTACGGCCACTGCGGCCGCCATCCTGCGCTGGTCGACGCGTTGCACGACGCGCAGATCCTGGTCGGCGCGATGAGCCCGCAGGAGCTGCGGCGGGCGATCACCGAACCGGCGTTGCGGGCCGGCTACACCGTCGAGGGCGCGCTGGTGTCGGTGCTGGAGGCCGAACACGCGCCGTTGCCACTGGTCTCGCACGCATTGCTGGAGACGTGGCGTCGTCGTCGTGGCACGCGTCTGACCGTGGCGGGCTACGAGGAGACGGGCGGCGTCCGGCACGCGCTGGCCCAGAGCGCCGAGGCCGCGTATCTGGCGTTGGACGCCGAGCAGCAGGCGATCGCGCGCAAGATCTTCCTGCGACTGACGGCACTGGGCGAGGGCACTGAGGACACCAAGCGTCGCGTGAACCGCGAGAGCCTCGACAACGACGACGACACGTTGTTCGTACTGGACCATCTCGCGCGCGCACGGCTCATCACGCTCGACGACACCTGCGTCGACCTCACGCACGAGGCGGTGATCCGGTCGTGGCCGCGGTTGTCCGGCTGGCTCACGGCGAACCGCGACGGTCTGCGCGTCCACCACGAGATCACCGAGGCGACCGCGACCTGGGAGTCGCTGAACCGCGACTCCGGCGCGCTCTATCGGGGCGTACGGCTCGCACTGGCCCGTGAGTGGGCGACGGGCGACGCCGACGAGATGTCCGCGCGCGAACGCCGGTTCCTCGACGCCAGCATCGAGGCAGAGGAGGCCGAACAGGAGACCGCCCGGCGCGGCACCCGCCGGTTGCGGCAGCTCGTCGCGCTGCTCACCGTGCTGCTCGTCCTCGCCGTCACAGCCGTCGGGTACGCGATCCGGGCTTCCGGCGACGCCACGACCCAGCGCAACATCGCCATCGCGCGCAAGGCGGTGACCGACGCGAAGGCGGTGCAACCACTCGACTCCCAGCTCTCGGCCCAGCTCAGCCTGTCCGCCCACCAGCTCGCCGACAACACCGAGACCAGCGACAACCTGGCGAGCACGCCCTCAGGCCCCTACTTCACCCGGCTCGCCGCGCACTCGTCGGACATCCCGGCCGTCGCGATCCACGGCACCACGCTCGCGACCGTCAGCGTGGACCGGACCGCGAAGCTGTGGGACATCACGGACAACCACCGGCCCGCGCACCTGAGCACCGTCGAGTTCGACTACGAGCCGGGCGGCATCGCTCTCGGCCGGCAAAGCCACCTGCTCGCTGTCACCGGGCGCAACGCCGTCAAGTTCTTCGACACCACCGACCCGCGCAACCCGCGGCTCGCCGGGCAACTCGGTTCCACCACCGTGCTGAGGTCGGCGGTGTTCAACGAGGACGGCACACTCCTGCTCACCGCCCACGACGACGGCGCCGCGCGGCTGTGGGACGTCACGGACCCCGCCAAGCCCGCGCTGACGCAGACGCTGGCGGGGAACGGCACCCAGGTGACGCGGGCCGTGTTCCGCCCGGACAGCCGCGCCGTCGCGATCGTGACCGGCGCGACCGTGACGCTGTGGTCGCTGGACGGCACCCCGTCGCGGCAGGGCGAGCTGGCAGGCCACACGCAGCCGGTCGAGTCGCTGGCGTTCAGCCCGGACGGCAGGACCCTCGGCACCGGAGGCTGGGACCACGTCGCGAGGCTGTGGGACGTGAGCGACCTGGCCGCGCCGCGGTCCCGTGCCACGCTCACCGGCAGCAAGGCGATCGTGTGGGGAGTGTCGTTCTCGCCTGACGGCAAGACGTTCGTGACCACAGGTGACGAAACCACACGGCTGTGGAGCGTCACCGAGGTCGCGCTGAGCGGTAGCCCGCGCCTGCTCGGCACGATCCCCGGCGGCGTCTTCACCGGCCAGTTCACCGGCGACGGCACGACCCTGGTGATCGACGACGCCCCCAAGACCTTGCGCCTGCAGGACATGCGGGAGCTGCCGTTGATCGGCCACGAGAACATCGTCTCCTCGGTGGCGTTCCACCCCGGCGGCCAGGTGCTCGCGAGCGGCAGCTGGGACGGCACGGTGTTCCTGTGGCGGATGACGGCGCGGCGCACGCGGGAGCCGATCGCGCGGATCAGCGACGCCACCGCGTTCGTCCGCTTCCTAGCGTTCAGCCCGGACGGCACGCGGCTCGCGGTCGCGAGCGACGACGGCTACACCCGGCTGTACGACGTCATGAACCCCGCCGCTCCCGTGCTGTCGGTGAGACTGCAGCCGCGCGACCACCAGACGGCGAATGTCTCGCTCGCGTTCACACCGGACGGCAGGGCCCTGGCGGTCGGCTCGGCGCACACCCTCACGGTGTGGGACGTCACGGATCTCGCCGCACCGCAGGAGCTCTTCCGCCGTTCGGACTGGTACGCGTCCGTGTGGGCGGTGGGCTTCAGCCCCGACGGCACCAGGCTCGTCGCGGGCGGACGCGGGGAAGCGCGGCTGTTCGACGCGACCGATCGGCGCGCGTTGAAAGAGATCCCGTTCCCCGGCGGCGGCGACGCCGCGATGGCGGGCGGGTTCAGCGGCGACGGCAGACTGCTCGTCACCGCGATCGGCGACTCGGCCGTGCGCCTGATCGACACCTCGACATCGCGCGAGGTCGCCCGGCTCGGCGGGTTCACCGACGTCGCCTACTCGGCGGCGTTCCACGGCACCCGGCTCGCCACCTCGCACGGTGACGGCAAGGTGCGGCTGTGGGACGTGACCGACCCGGCGCGGCCACGGCTGGAAACGACGTACTCCGGGCACGAGGCCCCGGTGCCGTCGCTCGCGTTCAGCCCGGACGGCAGCTACCTCGCGTCCGGCAGCAACGACACCACGATCAGGCTGTGGGAGGTGGGCGCCGAGCGGTCGATCGCCCGGTTGTGCGAGCGGAACCCGGCGCCCCTGACCTCCGCGCAGTGGGAGGAGCACTTCCCGGACGTGGGGGGGGGGCGGGGGGGGCGGGGGTGGGGGGGGGGGGGTGGGGGTGTTGGGGGTTAGGGGGAGGGGGGTGGTGGCGGTACCGGCCCCCCCCGGGCGCGCCACACCCCCACACGCAGAGCGCCAGG
>NZ_JBSGXZ010000028.1:0-124371 GCF_053610285.1 Lentzea sp. NPDC054927 | reverse complement strand
CGCCACGCCCGTCTTGCCGCAGACGATGCCGATCCGCCGGTGCCCCAGTTCCGCGAGGTGCTTCACCAGGCCGGAGGTGGCCTGGACGTTCTCGGGGCCGACCTGGTCGATGTCCTTGGCCACGGTCAGCCGGTCCACCAGCACCGTCGGGATGCCGAGCTTCTTGAGCTCCGGCAGGGCGAGGCTGCCCCCGGTGCCGGCCGACGGTGTCAGCAGCAGGCCGTCGACTCTTCGCGAGCGCAGCATTCTGACCGCTGTCTGCTCGGACTCGGGGGTGTCTCTGGTGTCGATCAGCACGAGCGAGTAGCCGCATCTCGTCGCTTCGTTCTCGATGGCGGCGATCAGCTCGGCGAAGTACGGGTGGGAGACCAGCGACACCGCGAGGCCCAGCGACTTGGTGCCACCCATGACCAGCGATCGCGCGATGGCGTCACCCGTGTACCCGGTTTCGTCGATCGCTTTCTGGACGCGCTCTCGCGTGTCTCCGGCGACGGGCCTGGTCTCGTTGATCACGTGTGACACCGTGGTGATGGAGACCCCCGCGAGAGCCGCGACATCCCGCATGGTGACCATGGCCAGGGACCTTACCCGTATGGAGGAAGCCCAGATGGCAGCCGTGCTGTGTGTCGGGCTCACAACTCTCGACGTGACTCAACGGGTGGACGCGTTCCCGGATCCCGGGCAGAAGGTCCGCTCGCTCGACGCGGTCCTGTCGCCCGGTGGTCCCGCGGCGAACGCGGCCCGTGCCGTCGCCGCGCTGGGCGGAGAATCGTCACTGCTCACCGCGTTGGGTGCCGACGCACTGGGGGAATTCGTCCGTGCGTCCTTGGACCCGGTCCAAGTCACCGCCGTCGCGGGCACGACGCCGGTCAGCATGGTCGTCGTCAGAGACGCTGATGGGGAGCGCACGGTGGTCTCGCGCAACGCCTCGGTGCCCGTCACGGCGCCGGATTTGTCCGGGCTGCTGGCCGCCGCGGACGTCGTGCTCTTGGACGGACACCACGACGGCCTGGTGATCCCCGTCGCCCAGCAGGCGAAAGCGGCTGGATTGCCTGTGGTGCTCGACGCCGGGAGCTGGAAACCTGTCCTCGATCACCTGTTGCCGCTGGTCGACGTGGCCGCCTGCGCTTCGGGGTTCGAGCTGTCCGACGCCGAGGTGCACTCGTACGGGGTGCCGCTGGTGATCCGCACTCAAGGTGCGGAGCCGGTGACCTGGTCGCGGAACGGCTCGACCGGAGAGGTGGCCGTGCCGGCGGTGGAGGTGAAGGACACGAACGGTGCCGGGGACGTCTGGCACGGCGCGTACGCCTACGCGCTGGCGTCAGGTGCGGAACCGGTGGAGGCCATCGGCTTCGCGTCGGCAGCGGCCGTTGTTCGCGTCGGCGCGGTCGGGGACTGGGTTGAGAGGCTGGCACGGTGGCAGGACAGCAGGTCAGGTTCGACGAGCTGCTAGAGCGGGCTCGAGTGCTCACCGATCAGGGTGAGCGCAAGATTCTCGGCATCGGAGGCGCACCCGGTTCGGGCAAGTCGACACTCGCGCGACGGCTCGTCGAGGCCCTCGACGGCCAGGCGGTGCTCGTCGGCATGGACGGCTTCCACCTCGCGCAGAGCGAGCTCGAACGGCTGCGGCTGGTCGAACGCAAGGGCGCGCCGGACACGTTCGACATCCCCGGCTACGTGGACCTGCTCGGCCGGATCAAGGCGTGCGGGCCGGACATGATCTACGCGCCGGAGTTCCGCCGCGAGATCGAGGAGCCGGTCGCCTGTGCGGTGCCGGTGCACCCGGACGTCCCGCTCGTCGTCACCGAGGGCAACTACCTGCTGCTCAACTACGACAAGTGGAAGCGCGTCCGGATCATCCTGGACGAGGCGTGGTTCCTGTTCATCGATGAGGACGTGCGCGTGCAACGCCTGATCGACCGCCACCTGCGGTACGGGCGCACCTTGTCGGAGGCGGAGGAACGGGTGTTGCACGGCACGGACCACGTCAACGCGTTGATGGTCAACTCGTCGAAGGGATCAGCCGACCTGCTGATCACGGAAGTGCTTTAGCCGGGGAGTTTCAGCCGCAGACGATGGTGAAACAGCCGAGCGGGTCGTTGGTCGAGACGTTGTTGCCGCCGTCCGTCACCGTGCCCGCGGTCGCCCACATTCCGTATTGACCGTTGTTCTCGCTCGTGTTCTTGCGCACGGTGATGTCGAGTGGAATAGGCACGTTGATGCGCAGGCCGTCCCCGACGTTTTCGGCGAATGTGTTGCGTTCGATCACCAGCGGGCCGGTGAGCGTTTCCTTCGGGTCGACGAACAGGCCGGCGGATTTCATCTTCTCGAACCTGTTGCCGCGGATGACGCCGTTGACCTGCCGGTGGACGCCGACCCAGTTGCCGCCGCTGAACGTGTTGCGCAGCAGCTCGATCCGGCCGGTCGCGATCAGCTCGAACCCGTCGAGCTCGCTGTCGCGGATGGTCAGCCGCTCGGACCCGCCGATCGAGAAGGCGGCCAGCTTGGTGTTGACGATGTCGGCCACGACGGCACCGACGAAGTTGATCAGGTTGGTCTGCCCCTGGTCGCCCTGGACGACGACGTGGTCCGCGCCGATCTGGTCAATGGTGAAGCTGCTGTGCAGGAGGCGGCACTCTGCGCCGCAGAAGAGCCTCCACGCGTCGACCCTGCTGCGCAGGAACGTCACGGACGTCGTGCCGTTCCAGAAGTAGGTTCCGTTCCAGTTGCCGACGGTCGAGTCGATGAACCTCGTGTTGGTCGCGTTGTCCGCGACGATGTTGACGCCGGCCACCGTGCCGTTGCGGATCGTCGTGCCGTCCACATCGGTCATGCTGAGAGTGGGGGAACCACTCAGCGTGTGCCCGTTGAGGTTGAGCGTCACCCCGTTGGCCCCGATGATGAGGCCGGCCGTTCCGGTGCACACCAGATCGGCCGTCAACTTGACGCTTTGTCTGAGCGTGTCACCGCATTGCGGCATCGCTCCTGCGTGAGCCGGTGTTACTCCCCCGAACAGTGCAATTAAAACGGCGAATACACCTACAAATCGCACGTCAGACCTCCCCGTTCTTTTGCGTGAAAGAACAGGCTGGCAGAATTGATGCGATTTGTCGCTAGTTCGTTCCGACTTCGACCGTTTCGTCGATGGGCTTCTGCATCTCCTGGCGGTAACGCCAGATGCCCCACCCGGTGCCACCGAGGAAGAACGCGATGCTGACGACCAGCGCGGCTGTCTCCAGCCACGGGAGCTGCTGCAGGATGCCGGCGCCGTAGTAGCCGGCGAGCACCAGCGTCGGTACCCACGCGATGGCGCCGAGGGTGGTGGCCAGCGTGAACCGGCGGAGGTCCATCCGCGCGGCACCGGCGATCATCGGCGCCAGCGTGCGGATCCACGGCAGCCAGCGGGCGAGCACGACGGCCCAGAACCCGCGCCGGTCGAGGAAGTCGCCCGCCCGTTTGAGGTTCTGCCGGTTCAGCACCTTGCCGCCCTTGCGAGCGAGCACACGGGTGCCGGTGCCCCTGCCGATGAAGTACCCGACCTGGTTGCCGACGACGGCGACGATCAGGGCCGCGAGGGACAGCGCCCACGCCGACAGTTCGCTGTTGTGCGTCGCCAGCACCACGCCGGCGGCGAACAGCAGCGAGTCACCAGGCAGGAACAGTCCGAAGATGAATGCGCACTCGACGAAGATGAAGCTGAGCACGATGACCCACACGGCCACCGGACCAGCGGTCTCCAGCGAGGCGAAAGCATGTGCCACGGTGAGCCAGCCTACGTCGTGCTGCGCCGGTGGCACGGCGACATCGGTCTGACGGGACGACGAAATCCTGATTGAGCACGTTCGGTCACCACGTGAACACCCTTCCGTTGGGATCACTTTCGAGTGAACCAGCCGAATCGGACTAGCGTGGGAGATATGGAGACGTTGCTCGCTGAACTCCGCACCGCCGTCGGCGACTCCGGGGTGTTGACCGACGCCGATGTCACCGCGAGTTACCAGCGCGACATGATGCCGCTGGCGCCGCACGGCAGCCCGTTGGCCGTGGTGTTCCCGCTGAACACCGAGCAGGTCCAGGCGGTCGTGCGGGCCTGCGCGAGCGCCCAGGTCCCCATCGTTCCTCGCGGTGCGGGCAGTGGCCTCTCCGGCGCCGCGAACGCCATCGACGGCTGTGTCGTGCTCGTCACGACCAAGATGGACGCGATCGTCGAGATCGACACCGACAACCGTCTCGCCGTGGTCGAACCCGGCGTCGTCAACCTCGACCTGCGCGGCGCCGTCGAGAAGAACGGCCTGTTCTACCCGCCGGACCCGAGCAGCTACGACTGGTGCACGATCGGCGGCAACCTCTCCACCAACGCCGGCGGCCTGTGCTGCGTGAAGTACGGCGTGACCACCGACTCGGTCCTGGGCCTCGAGGTCGTCCTGGCCGACGGCGAGGTGCTCCGGACCGGCCGTCGCACGGTCAAGGGCGTCGCGGGCTACGACCTGACCAAGCTGTTCATCGGCTCCGAGGGCACGCTCGGTGTGATCACCAAGGCCACCCTGGCGCTGAAGCCGCTCCCGCAGGCCCCCGCCACGCTGGTCGCCGCGTTCAGCAGCACCGCGACCGCCGGCGCCGCAGTCAGCCGGATCGTCCGCGAGGGCCTGGTGCCGTCGCTGATGGAGATCATGGACCGGACTGCGATCGAAGCCGTCGAGCAGTACCTGAAGACCGAACTCGGCGCCGGACCCGGCTGCGCGGCGTTGCTGATCTGCCAGTCCGATGCGGGCGGCGAGCAGGCCAGGCACGAACTCCAGAAGATCGAGGAGATCTGCCTGGAGGCCGATCTCGTCTACGCGACGCACGACGTCAACGAGGGCCGCGACCTGCTGACCGCGCGCCGAGCCGTCCTCACCGCGTTGGAGGTCTACGGCTCGTGGCTGACCGACGACGTGTGCGTGCCCCGCACCCGCATCGCCGAGCTCATCCAGGGCTGTGAGGACATCGCCGAGGAGGTCGGCCTCAAGATCGCCGTCATCGGCCACGCGGGCGATGGCAACATGCACCCGACGATCGTCTACGACCCCGCCGACGCCGACCAGTTCGCGCGCGCCCAGAAGGCGTTCGACGACATCCTGGCCGTGGGTCTCTCGCTGGGCGGCACGGTCACCGGTGAGCACGGCATCGGCAAGATCAAGCGTGAGTGGCTGGCGAAGGAGATCGGGCCGGTCGGCCTCCGGGTCCACCGCGAGATCAAACGCGCGCTGGACCCGGAGAACCTCTTCAACCCTGGCTCGATGTTCAGCCTCTAACAGCAGGTGCGCGCGGCCGCGGGGAACGGTTCCTGAGCGGCCTTCTCCACGTCCGCGAGCATCTGCTGCCGTTCAGCCGGCCCGAGGACCTCGCCTCGGGTCAGCACGGTGTGGATCCGTTGTGTGTTGCGGATGTCCTTGAGCGGGTTGCCGTCCAGCACGACGAGGTTCGCCGCCTCGCCGGGCTTGACCGCGGCGCCCCTGGTGCCGGCTTTCAGCGCCGCCTTCGCCGACAGGCCCGCCTCGACCAGCAGTTCCAGCTCGTCGTGCACCGAGAAGCCGGGGAACGAGTACGGGTTGCCCGCGTCCGTGCCGACCAGGATCTCGACGCCGTGGTCGTGCATCTCGGCGACCTGGTCCTGGCGGCGCCGGAAGAACTCGGCCTGTTGCCGGATCTCCTGCTCGGTCACCGGAGCCCAGTTCTTCAGCCCGTCACGCCAGAAGTCCCGGTAGAACGCGGGCATGTACCTGATCCGCGGGTCGTTCGCGAACCGGTCCGGCGGGCTGGCCAACACCCGCATCGTGACCATCGTCGGGACGAGTGCGGAGTTGTTGCGCTGCAACCGTTTCGCGAGATGCACGGCCTTGCCTCGGCTGTGCGACAGGGCTGCCTGCCGTTCGAACTCCAGCACCTGCTTGAACCACGCGAACGGGTTCGCCGGGTCGAGCGGCAGGTCCGCGATCGCCTGGCGCAGCTGGGTTTCCTTCGAGCTGGTCGCCAGCGGCAGGCCGTACATGTGCTCGAACGTGCGCTGTCCCAGGTCGCTCGCGTCGCCGAGCGGCACGTGGATCGAGCAGTGCCCGGCGAAGGTGATGTCCTGCTTCGAACACTCGTCCGCGATGGCCGTCAGCGTTGCCCGGTCCAGGTACGAGTAGACCTTCACGAAGTCCGCGCCCTGGACCTTGACGTCCCGCACGGCCTTCCGGCCCTCGTCCGGCGTGCTGACGATCAACGCGCCGGGCAGCGTGGAGTGCGGCCCGTCGACGATCGTGCTGCCGACGATCAGCTGAGGCCCGAACACCTCACCGCGCTCGATCCGGTCGCGCAGCTCGTAGATCGGCGGGAAGCCCCACATCTCGCGGATGCCCGTCACACCGTTGACCAGGCACAGCGGCAACATGATCCGGTCCATGTACGCGCCGTGCACGTGCATGTCCCACAGGCCGGGGATGACGAACTTCCCGGCCAGGTCCAGCACCGTGGAGCCGCGTGGCAACGGCAGGTCGCACGAGCCGACCGCGAGAACCTTGTTGTCCGCCAACACGATCGTCGCGTTGGGTCGAATGCCGGACGAGTCGATGAGCGTCACGCCGCGCAGGGCGGTGACGCTCGTGGACGCGCCGGCCTGACCGGGCAGCAGCAGGCCCGCGCCCGCTGCCGCACCGAGTCCGGCCAGCCATCCCAGCACTTCACGTCGAGTGGTGTCGGTCATGCCGTTCAACCAACACCTTGACGTAGCGTCAGACTCAAATCCTTTCGAGCACCGCACGTGCGTCGGACGCCCAGAGCGGATTGCCGCTGAGCTCGACGAGCTGGGGCACCAGCGCCGCGCGGTGCTCGTGCTCCAGCTTGTCGGCGATGTATTTCAGTGCGGCCGCCACCTGCCACGCGTCCCGGCTGGCCAACGCCTGACGCAGCAGTGCGATGCGGTCTTCCGCTTGAGGGCACATGAGTTCAGCGCGACATCGCCTTCAGCAACGAGTGCTGGGCGTCGTCGTGCCCGAGCTCCCACATGAACGTGCCGAGCAGTCCACGTGAGCGAGCGAAGTCCGCACGGATCCCGATCGACCGCGGGTTCTCGTACGACACGAACTTCTTCTCGGCCGCGTTGTAGAGCCACGGCGACTGCGCGACCGGGTGCCAGTACTCCTTCCAGCCGGGAGTCGCCTTCAGCTTCAGCGCCTCGTCGTAGCCGTCGACCCAGAACGCGCTGTCGTAGGCCTGGTAGAGGCCGTGCTGCGGGCCTTCGGTCTTCACGTTGAAGCCGCGGCCGTAGAAAGGCGTGCCCAGCACCATCTTGCGCGGCGAGACGCCGTGCCGCTGGTAGTAGTTGATGGCGCCGACGACGTTGTTCCACTTGCGGTCGGCCGCGGGCATCGGGTCGTCGGCGACCTCGCGGAACCCGGCGTTGAACGTGGCCACGGGCGAGAAGCCGGTGCCCAGGTCGTAGGTCATGACGTTGATGAAGTCCATGATCTGCGACAGCTCGCGGAGCTCGAACGACTTCGCCGGGTCGTACGGGCCGTCGGTCTGCAGACGTCCGGCGGGAAGTGCCGCGGTGACGAGCTTCCTGCCGAGCGCGCGGCGGAAGTCCTTCGTCAGCAACGTCATGTTGCGCTTGTCCTCGGGCCGGTCGGTGATCTCCGTCGGGCCGCCGTAGACCGGGAACTCCCAGTCGAGGTCGATGCCGTCGAACGTGCCGTCGGTGAAGAAGAGATCCACGCACGACTTGACCAGCACGGACCGGGACTCACGGGTCAGCGCCGCGTCGGAGAAACCGCCGGCACCCCAGCCGCCCAGCGAGATCAACGCCTTGAGAGAAGGCTTGCGCTTCTTGAGATCCCGGATGTCCGCGAAGTCCTTGGCCGCGGTCTCGGCGGGCATCACGCACTTGCCGTTCTCGATCAGTGCGAACGCGTAGAACAGGTGCGTGATCGGTGTGTTCGTGGGAATCGACGAGATCGGTTTCGAGCCGCTGTACCAGTTGCCGTAGTAGGCGCCGACGATCTTCTTGGGCGAGGCGTCGGCGACACCGATGCCAACTGAGACGGAAAGCGCGGCCAGGGTGACCGCCAATCCCTTGCGGAACAACGACATCACGGGCCTCCAGTGGTCCAGACCACTAGAACCTAGGGGCGATAACCGATCTGGTGCAACACCTTGTGGAGATAGGTCTCGAGTTCTGCGGGCGGGTACTGCTCCGGACGGGTCAGCACGCGGTAGAAAAGCGCACCTGCGGCCATGTCGACGACGACGTCGAGGTCGGTACCGGGCGGAAATCCGGGACGCACGACATCCTTCAGCACGGCCCTGCGGGGCGCGATGAACAGCTCCCAGTACCGCTGCATCAACGGGAAGTTGTCCGCCGACGCGCCCACGAGCCGCCGCAGCAGCTGGATCGCCTGCGCCGTCGACATCAGCGCCGCCCATCCCCGCACGATCTCCTCGGGTGGCGCGACGGCCATGCGCCCGGGATCGAGCGCCGCGACGTCGCGCGGCAGCTCGATCACGCTGAACAGGAGTTCCTCCTTGGTGGCGAACCGACGGTAGACCGTTGCGCGGGTCACGCCCGCGCGCTTGGCCACCTGCTCGATCGAGGTGCCGTCGAGGCCGCGTTCCAGGAACAGCTCGAAGGCCGCTGTCAGGATCGCGTGGTCCGCCTCGGGGTCTCGAGGACGCCCAGCACTTCGTTCAGCCACGCAGAAAGCCTTTCCGGGGAGGTTCCGCGCCACGCCAGGTGGCCGTCGGGGCGCACCAGCAGCGTGTCACCGGCGCGTTCATGGTGCACGACGTCCCCGAGCCGGTCCCGCGCCACCTCCAGGCACGTCGCCGGCCCCGCCAGCACCCACTTGCCGACCTTCGCGAACAGCGGCACGCGCGGGCCACCCAGCGGGCGTGAGTACCTGACGTCGAGCTGGGACGCGGCCCGGATCAGCTTCCGTTGCAGGACGCCGATGCTCATGAGCGGGAACGCCACGCGGTTGCGCAGGATCCGGGCCGCACGACCGGAACCCAGGACCATCCGCGTCGCGGGCGTGGTCGACCTGAGCACCTGCGCGCCGATCGGCCGGCGTTCGGCCTCGTAGCTGTCCAGCAGCCGCTCCGACGCCCGGCCCTGCACGACCAGGGCGAGCTTCCAGGCCAGGTTGTCCGCGTCACCGAGGCCCGTGTTCATGCCCTGGCCGCCCAGCGGGCTGTGGATGTGCGCCGCGTCGCCGGCCAGCAGGACGTTGCCGCGCCGGTACGCCGACGCGAGCCGGCGCTGGATCCGGAACGTCGACTCCCACACCGTCGAGGTGACCGGGCCGGGCGTCCACCGGGCGCCGTCCGGGGACATCACCCGCCAGAGATCGGTGCCCGGCAACGGGAACAGCGCGGTCATCGAGTTGCCGCGGGTGAGGACGTGCACCGACGAACGGTCCAGGTCCCACGCGCCGTGCACGTCCTGAAGGAAGAAGTTCTCCATCACCGGCACCCCGTCGAACGAGATGCCCGCCATCTTCCGCACCGCCGAGTGCGCCCCGTCGCACCCGACCAACCAGTCCCACTCCCGCACCGCGGAGATCGGCGTCTCCCACTCCACCGCGACGCCGAGCGTCGCGAGCCGGTCGCGCAGCCGTGCCTCCACCATCGCCTGCGACTCGATCAACGCACCGGCCTGCGCCATCCGCGCCAGATCCATCACCATCCTGCCGTCGACGCGCAACGCCCTGAGCTCGACCGCCTTCTCCGGCAGGTCGCCCAGTGCGCCCACCCGTGCCAGCACCTCGGCGCCGCGAGGCTGCACCCCCAACGCCCGTGACGTCGTGGCCGGCCCCTCCGCCTGGTCCACGACCCGCACGTCCACCCCGAACTGCCGGAGTCCGCACGCCAGCGCCAAGCCGGTCGGACCCGCCCCCGCAATGATGACCATACGAATACAGTACAGCTCTGTATTCAAATTAGGCCAGTGAAAAGCCCGCCTGCCGGAACAGGCGGGCCCTTCGAGCGTTCAGCGCTCGACGCGGGGGATGATCTGCGTCGAGTCGTCCTGGTGCAGCTGGGCGTCCATGACCTGGGTGATGTCGTCCGCCTCTTCCTGCAGGAGCGACTTCTTCTCCTTGCGCGCCTTGATCACCTCGATGATGATCGGCACGACCGAGAGCAGCACGATCGCGATGAGCGTGAGCTCCAGGTTCTTGCGGATGAACTCGACCTGGCCGAGGAAGTAGCCCAGCACGGTCAAGCCCGCCGCCCACGCCACGCCGCCGATCGCGGAGTAGGTGAAGTACTTCTTGGGGTCCATCCGCCCGACACCGGCCATGGCCGTGATGAACGTGCGGACGATCGGCACGAACCGCGCGAGGACGATGGCGCGCGGGCCGTACTTGTCGAAGAACTCCTGCGTCTTGTCGACGTACTCCTTCTTGAAGATCTTCGACTCCGGCTTGCTGAACAGTGCCGGTCCTGCCTTGCGGCCGATGTAGTAGCCGGCGACGTTGCCGATGAACGCGCACACCACCAGCAGCACGCACACGACCCAGAGGGGCGTCGAGATGTGCCCTGCCGCGACGAAAAGACCCGCCGTGAACAGCAGCGAGTCGCCCGGCAGGAAGAACCCGACGAGCAGCCCGCACTCGGCGAAGACGATCAAGCACAGCCCGACGAGCATCCACGGGCCGAGCATCGTCAGCAGTTTTTCGGGGTCCAGCCAGTCAGGGCCCAATGCAATCGTCACGGCGACAACGGTACAGGTCAGCTGAGCGTGATCACTGCGGCCACCGTGCCCGCTGCCAGGCCCAACAGCAGCGCGAGACCCAGCACCCACCACACCGACAGCGGACCTGGGCGTTCATCGGAAACCGGGACAGGTACGGCAAATCCGGCATTGGTGCTGGTCGCCTGCGCCCGCAGCGCGTCGGTCACCAGCCGTTCCGGATCGTCCGCCATGCACCTAATCCTTGACCCACTCGCCCCTGACCAACACGTCCTTCGGCTTCAATTCTGCATCGAGCACCACGATGTCGGCCGCACAGCCCGCCTGCAGCTTGCCGGTGTCGAGACCGAGGAGCTCCGCGCCGCGGGTCGAGGTGGCGTGCACGGCCTCCAGCAGCGTCAGCCCGCAGGAGTTGACGGCGTTGCGGAACGCCATGTCCATCGTGAGCGTGCTGCCGGCCAGTGCCGCACCGCCTGCCAGCGTCGGCACTCCGTCGACGACCCGGACTTCGAGCCCGCCCACGTCGTACACGCCGTCACCGACACCAGCGGCCGCGATGGCGTCGGTGATCAGGATCGTGCGCTTGAGACCGGCGTGCCGGGCGGCCAGGCGGACGGCGGTCGGGTGCAGGTGCACGAGGTCGCAGATGAGCTCGACGGTCACGCGGTCGTCGTCCAGCAGCGCGCCGATCGGACCGGGCTCGCGGTGGTGCAACGGGCGCATGCCGTTGAACAGGTGCGTCGCCACCGAAGCACCCGCGTCGACGGCAGGCCGGACCTGCGCCTCGGTCGCGTCGGTGTGGCCGATGGCAGCGATGACGTTGTTGTCCACGAGCTGGTGCACGGCCTGGACCGCGCCCTCCAGCTCGGGTGCGATGGTGATCATCCGGACGGTGCCCTTGCCCGCGTCGAGCAGCTTCGTCACCGCGGTCTGCTCCGGCGGGCACAGGATCGCCGGGTCGTGCGCGCCGCACCGAGCCGCGCTCAGGAACGGTCCTTCGAGGTGGATGCCTGCGACGACACCCTCCTGGACCAGCTCGGCCAGCGCGGACACCTGGTCTGCCAGCTCCGGCACCGGGCGCGACACGAGTGACGCGAGCAAGGTCGTCGTGCCGTGCCTGCGGTGCGCGGACGCGGCCTTGCGGACCTTCACCGGGTCGCTGCTGGTGAACGCGTCACCGCCGCCGCCGTGGCAGTGGATGTCGACGAACCCCGGCACGATCGTGCCGCCGCCGACGTCGGTCGTCGGGCCGTCGGGCGCGACACCCTCACCGACCGCGGCGATCCTGCCGTCCCTGATGCTGACCCACCCGTTCTCGAGCACCCTGTCCGGCGTGACGACCCGACCATTGGTCAGGGTCACGTCGACAGGTCCACCCCATGTGCTCATGACGCCTCCAGCATGTCGATGGCCAGCAGCGCCGCGCCGAGGAAGCCCGCCTCGTCGCCGAGCGCCGCGAGCCGCAGCTCCGGTCGGCGCTGGAAGGCGATCAGCCCGTCCAGCCTTTCCCGCAACGGCTCCACCAGCAGGTCCCCTGCCAGCGCGAGCCCGCCGCCGAGCACAACGGCCTCCGGGCCGAGCAGCGTCGCCAGCACCAGGATCCCCCTGGCGAGCGCGTCCACGGCCTCGTGCCACACGGCGACGGCGTCCTGCTCTCCGTCTTTCACCCTTCGGGCGACATCAGCGGCGCCGTTGACGGGGTTCCCGGTACGTGCGGTGTACCGGCGGGCGATCGCCGCGGACGACGCCACCGTCTCCACACAGCCGATCTGGCCACACGCGCACGGCACGCCGTGGCCCACGTTCACATGCCCGATCTCGCCCGCGTACCCGTCGCCGCTGAAGATCTTCCCGTCCAGCAGCAGCGCGCCCGCGATGCCCGTGCCGATCGGCAGGATCACCGCGTTGCGCAGGCCCCTCGCGGCACCCATCCGGCACTCGGCGAGGCCGGCGGCGCGCACGTCGTGGCCGAACGCGACCGGGACGCCCAGCCGTTCGGTGAGGACGGCGCTGAACGGGAACTGGCTCCACGGCAGGTTCGTCGTGTACACGCCGACGCCGTTGGCCTCGTCCACGATGCCGGGGGCGACGATGCCCACGGCGTCGATCTCGTACTCGGAGGCGCTCCTGAGCTCGTCGACGAGCTCGGCGATCACCCCGAGCAGAGGCTCCAGCTCGGTCGGAGTCGCCCGGCGGGCGTGCTTCTCCGCCGCCACCGCCTCCGAGGTGCCGGAGACGAGCGCCGCCTTGGTTTCGGTGCCACCGATGTCAACGGCGACCACGTGTCTGCGTGCCACGAGGACTGATCCTGAGGCATCGGAGCCCTATTGGTCTATACCAAGTACCGATTTGGACGCGTGGTCTTACGAGCTGAAACCGCCCGCAGCGGGCAAAACGGCTCAACTGGGAAGACTGTGAAGTTTGCTTACTGTCCGGTTCCGCGGTGACTCAGCCGGCCATGATCTTCTGCAGGGCGTCCAGCGCACGCGAGGCCGTCGACTTCACGGTGCCCTTCGAGATGCCGGTGGCCTCGGCGATCTCCGCCTCGGACAGGTCGCCGTAATAGCGCAGCACGAGCACCTCGCGCTGGCGCGGCGGCAGCTGCTGCAACGCCTTGACCACGGCCTGGTGCTCCGCGGTCAGCATCGCGAGCGACTCGGCCGAACGCGCGTTCGCGACGTGCGGCGGGGTGTAGTCGCGGGCGGTCTTGCGCCGGCGCAGCACGCTGCGGGACCCGTTGACCACGGCCGTGCGGAGGTAACCGACGGCCGCCTGTGCGTCGCGCAGGCCCTTCCAGTTGCGGTGCAGGCCGGCGAACGCCTCCTGAACCACGTCCTCGGCTGTCGAGGGCTCGTCCACCAGCAGCAGCGCGAGCCGGACGAGGCGCATGCGGTGCTGCTTGTACAGGTCTTCGAGCGTGAGGGGCCCTGTAGGAGGTCCTGCGACGCCGTCCTTGATTCGCAGGTTGGTCAGGGTGTCCTGCACGGTGCGCGGTGTTTCGTCGCCAACCACAAGGTAGGACGGTACCGGTCACCGTCGCTACGGTGGTCGCATGGCCCGCTTTGCAGTCGAATTGGTGTTCGGTCCCGATCGCGAGAAGCGTCTCGCAGTACGTCCCGCGCACCGCGAGTACATCGCTTCTCTGTCGGAGAAAGGCGTGGTCCTCGCCGCCGGTCCCTACGCGGACGACACCGGCGCGTTGATCATCTACGAAGCCGCGGACGAGGCGGCGTTGAAGGAGATCATCTCCGCCGACCCCTACACGCCGGCGAACGTCATCACGAAGTGGGAGATCCGCGTCTGGAACGCGCTGCTCGGCAGTTGGCTCCAGTGACATAGCCGCGCCCCGGCGCGGCGGCGAGTTCGTCTTCAAGTCGGTCGTCCGGCCGAATCGCTCGTGCCGAAATGGGCTTCGCCGATTTCGGCACGAGCGGTTGACCGGACGACCGACACGAACTCGCGAATCAGCGAGCAGCAGCCTTACCGCCCGGCCCGACCAGCCCTGACGTGTCGCTCGCGGCCATCTGCCGGTCGGCGTCGGCCACTTCCTCGACCGCCTGGCGGTCCACGACCATCGGCGTGAACGCGCGGAAGAACTTCAGCGCGCCCACCCAGCCGGGGACGTGGACCGCCTTCGCACGTTTCTCGATGCCCCTCACGACGGCCTTGCCGACGTTGCGGACCGGGTACTTCTTGCTCGCCAGGCCCGGCATGCCCTGGCGGAGCTTGCCGAAGACCGGGTGCTCGTCGGCGCTGTTGACCATGTCCGTGGAGATCCACGAGAAGTACGCGGTGCCGACGTCCACGCCGAGATGCCGGACCTCGGCCCGCAGGCTGTCGGCGAACGCCTCGCAGCCCGCCTTGGCCGCCGAGTAGGCCGCGTTGCCGGGGATGTGCACGATCGCGGCCAGCGACGACACGACCAGGCAGTAGCCGCGGCTCTTGATCAGGTGTGGCAGCGCCGTGCGGACCGTGCGCCACACGCCGAGCAGGTTGACCTCGATGACCCGTTCGAACGCCTTGGGGTCCATCGAACGCACGAACCCGGTGGCCGCGATGCCCGCGTTCGCCACCACGACGTCGATGCCGCCGAAGTGGTCCGCGGCCTCGTTCATGACGCGTTCGAGGACGTCCCAGTCCGTGACGTCGGCTTCCCACGCCTTGCCACCGGTCTGCTGGGCGACCTCTTCGAGCTGGGCTTTTTCGAGCCCGACGAGCGCGAGCCGAGCCCCGCGCGCGGCCAGTTGCCTCGCCACCTCGGCGCCGATGCCCCTGGCCGCGCCGGTGATCAGTACCACCTTGCCCGTGACGTCCATGCCGTCACGGTAACGCAACCTACTCCCGGTAAGCTACTGGCAAGTTAAATTGCGCTGAGACGGTCCGCCTCTGCCTGGGTGAGCTCCAGGGTGAGCAGCGGCAGGAGGTCGCTGAGCTGCTCCAACGTGCGCGCGGACGCGATCGGCGCGGCCACCGTCGGCTGCTGGGCAAGCCACGCCAGGGCGACCGAGGCCACCGTGGTCTCGTGCGTCTCGGCCAGCTCGTCGAGCACCTCCAGAACCTGCAGGCCGTGCTCGTCGAGGTACTTCGAGGCCGCGCCGGCCCGTGCGCTCTGGACCTCGACGCCGGGCCGGTACTTGCCGGTCAGGAAGCCCTTGGCGAGCGACCAGTACGGCACGGTCGCCAGGCCGTGCCTCGCGACGGTGTCCTGCAGCTCGCCCTCGAACTGGTCGCGGCTGACCAGGTTGTACTCGGGCTGCAGGGCCACGAACTTCGCGAAGCCCTCGCGTTCCTGGATCTCCAGGGCCTTCTCCAGCCGCTCGGCGGAGAAGTTGGACGCCGCGAGGTGACGGACCTTGCCGTCGCGGACGAGCTGGTCGTAGGCGGCCAGCGTCTCCTCGAGCGGCGTGTTCGCGTCGTCGAGGTGGTTGTAGTAGAGATCGATGTGATCGGTGCCGAGGCGCTTCAACGAGCGCTCGGCGCTGGTCAGGATCGTGTCGCGCTTCTGGTTGTTGAACCCGGCGAGCATGCCGACCTTGGTGGCGACGACGACGTCGTCGCGGGTTCCACGCTTGGCCAGCCACCTGCCGATGATCGTCTCCGACTCGCCGCCGGAGTTCCCGTCCGCCCAGGCCGAGTACACGTCGGCGGTGTCGACGAAGTTCCCGCCCGCCGCGGTGTAGGCGTCGAGCACTGCGAACGAGGCATCTTCGTCAGCCGTCCAGCCGAAGACGTTGCCCCCCAGGCAAAGTCGGGACACGTTCAAGTCAGTGGTGCTCAAGATCGGCATACTGCGAAGGTAGTCCGTCGCGACGATCGGAGTTCGGATGTTGGGAACGTTCGGGGTATGGGGCTCGCACCACGAGTGGGCCGGGAAGATCGGCGAGATCGAAGCGCTCGGCTACGGGGCGTTCTGGATCGGCGGCTCGCCGGACATCACCCTGGTCGAGCAGGCGTTGAACACCACGAAGTCGATCACGATCGCGACCGGCATCGTCAACGTGTGGCAGTCGGAACCGGAGGCGGTCGCCGCCGAGTTCCACCGGCTCGCGAGCGACAGGTTCCTGCTCGGCGTCGGTGTGGGTCACCCGCAGCTCGACCAGGCCTACGAGAAGCCCTACGACAAGCTCGTGTCCTACCTCGACCGGCTCGACGTGCCCGCCGACCGGCTGGTGCTCGCCGCGCTCGGCCCGAAGGTCCTCAAGCTCGCCGCCGAACGGACCGCGGGCGCCCACCCGTACCTCGTGCCTGTCGAGCACACGGCAGAGGCCCGCAAGGTGCTCGGCGACAAGCTCCTCGCGCCCGAGGTGACCGTCGTCGTCGAAGAGGACGCGGAAGTCGCGCGTGCCATCGCGCGCGAGAAGCTCTCGTTCTACTTCTCGCTCACCAACTACACGAACAACTGGCAGCGCTACGGGTTCACCGCGGAGGACGTCAAGGGGTCGGACCGCCTCGTGGACGCGTTGGTCGCGCACGGCAGCGCGGACCAGGTGGCGGCCAAGTTGCGGGCGCACGTCGACGCGGGCGCCGACCACGTGGCCATCCAGTCGCTGAACGGCCACCACGCGGAACTGGCCGACGCCCTCGGGCTCAAGCGCTGATCTCGACGCCCTTCCAGAACGCCACGCGGCCCCTGATCTGCGCGGCAGCCTCCTTCGGCTCCGCGTAGTACCAGGCCGCGTTGGTGTTCTCGGAGCCGTCGACCTGCAACGAGTAGTAGTTCGCGTCGCCCTTCCACGGGCAGTGCGAGGTGTGGTCGGCCGGCTTCAGCACGGCCGGGTCTACGGACTCCAGCGGGAAGTAGTGGTTGCCTTCGACCACGACGGTGTCGTCGCTCGAGGCGATGATCTTGCCGTTCCACTGAGCGGTTGCCATGTCATCCAGTGTGCCCGTACCGGCGAGTAGCGCGGACCGCCTGGTCAACTGCTACTTGATCGATCACTGTCATAGGGTCGGCCGCCGAGTTGGCCCCGTGACTCGGCCTCGTAGGATGCGGGCTGACACCCGTTCAGGGCGCCTGAGGAGGACCACCGATGCCCATCGCAACTCCCGAGGTCTACGCGGAGATGCTGGACCGGGCCAAGGCGAACGAGTTCGCCTACCCCGCCATCAACGTCACGTCGTCGGAGACGCTCAACGCGGCTCTGCGCGGCTTCGCCGAGGCTGAGAGCGACGGCATCATCCAGGTCTCGACCGGCGGTGCCGAGTTCGCCTCGGGCACCAAGGTCAAGGACATGGTGACCGGCGCCGTGGCGCTCGCGGAGTTCGCGCACGTCGTCGCGGCCAAGTACCCCGTGAACATCGCGTTGCACACCGACCACTGCCCGAAGGACAAGCTCGACGGGTACGTGCGTCCGCTCATCGCCATCAGCCAGGAGCGAGTCGACAAGGGCGGCAACCCGCTGTTCCAGTCGCACATGTGGGACGGCTCCGCGGTCGCGCTGGACGAGAACCTCCAGATCGCGAGCGAGCTGCTCGACCTGTCCGCCAAGGCGAAGCTCGTCCTCGAGATCGAGGTCGGCGTCGTCGGTGGCGAGGAGGACGGCGTCGACAACGAGATCAACGACAAGCTCTACACGACCGCCGAGGACTACCTGAAGACGGTCGAGGCGCTCGGCGCCGGCGAGAAGGGTCGCTACCTGCTCGCCGCGACGTTCGGCAACGTGCACGGCGTCTACAAGCCGGGCAACGTGAAGCTGCGCCCGGAGATCCTCAAGCAGGGCCAGGACGTGGTGGCGGAGAAGCTGGGCCTCGCGGCCGGCTCGAAGCCGTTCGACCTGGTCTTCCACGGCGGCTCCGGCTCGCTGCTCGAGGAGATCCACGAGGCCGTGTCGTACGGCGTCATCAAGATGAACATCGACACGGACACGCAGTACGCCTTCACCCGTCCGATCGCGGCGCACATGTTCGCGAACTACGACGGCGTGCTGAAGGTCGACGGCGAGGTCGGCAACAAGAAGGCCTACGACCCGCGCAGCTACCTCAAGGCAGCGGAGACGGCCATGGGCGCGCGCATCGCGCAGGCGTGCGAGCACCTCAAGTCGTCGGGCCGCATGATCGCGGGCTGAACCGCTTGAACTACCAGGGCCCCGGCGACGCACGCCGGGGCCCTTTTCGTTTCATTCGTTTCAGCGGAACGCGGCCACGTTGCGGGCGGCCCAGTCGGCGAACGTGCGCGGCGCCCGTCCGAGGACCGCCTGCACGTCCGGGCTGACGCGCTGCTCGGCCGGCGTCGGCGAACCGAGGATGTCCAGGGTGTCGTCGGCGAGCTCGCCCGGCATCATCCGTTCCATGCCGGCCTTCGCCTCGGCACGGGTCAGCTCGTGGAAGCGCACCGGCTCGCTCAGCGCCGCCGCGATGGCCGCCGCCTGCTCGCGCGGCGTGATCACCTCTGGGCCCGTCAACTCGTACACGCCACCGGTGTGCCGGTCGTCCAGCAGGCAGGCGGCCGCGACCTCGGCGATGTCCGCCGGGTCGATGATCGGCACGCCGACGTCACCGAACGGTGCGGCGACGACCCGTTGCGTGCGGACCGGCTCGGCCCACCACAGGGCGTTGGACGCGAAGCCGCCCGGCCGCAGGATCGCCCAGTCCAGACCGGACTCCCGCAGCCCGTCCTCCAGCTCGCGCATGGCGATCCGGGTCGGGCCGAACGGCCTGGTCACCACGCCCAGCGAGGAGAGCAGCACGACCCGGCGCACCCCGCTCGCCGCGGCCCTGGCGATGACGTCGGCCGGGTTGGTGCCGGCCGCGTGCAGGTCGCCGGACAGCAGCAGGAACAACGCCTTCGCGCCGGCCAGCGCGGGGTCGAGGCTCGCCGGATCGGCGAGATCGGCCACCACGTGCCGCACGCCGTCCGGCACTTCCGCCGCGTGCCGCGACACGGCCGTCACCTGCTCGCCCGACTCGGCCAGTGCCTGCGTCAGCGGCCTGCCGATGTTCCCGGTCGCCCCAGTCACCACGATCATTTCCAGCTCCTTCGTCGTTGTGATCACGACGTTAGGAACCGGGCTTACTTTTTGTAAGGACGTACCTGGAGGTAAGCTCCAGACATGGCGGTCGGAACTCAGTTCACGCGGTCCGAGTCGACGGAGCGGTATGAGGTGTTTCACACCGACTGCCCGGCGCGCGAGATGGTCGACCACGTCACCAGCAGGTGGGGCATCTGGGTGCTGATCTCCCTGCAGACCAACGACCTCAGGTTCTTCGAGCTGCGCGAGAGCATCCGGGGGATCAGCGAGAAGATGCTCTCCCAGACGCTGCGCGGGCTCGTCGAGGACGGCCTGATCTGGCGCAAGGTTGAGCCGACGACCCCGCCCCAGGTCACCTACGGGTTGACCGAGTTCGGGCGGGACGTCGGCGAGCCGCTGGCCGAGCTGTTCGGCCGGATCACCAAGCGGCTGTCAGCGGACCTGCTCAGCTGAGTTTCAGTCTCGACGCGATCATCTGCGTCTCCGGCCGGTGGATCAGCATGTCCCCGACCGTCCACAACACCGCCAGCAGCACGGCCGTGACCGCCGCCGACGAGAACGAGATGGGCGGCCCCCACAGGTACTCCTGCTGGAACCAGATGCCGACGTAGCCGACCGTGGTGACGGCCGCCGACCCCAGCACGGCCGCGGCCGGCGTGGGCATCTTGATCGCGTGCGCCGCGTCGATCGCGAGCCCGACGAAGATCAGGAACAGCGGCACGGCGGACTTCGGGAAGTCGATGCCCGCGAGCAACGGCCAGATCAGGCACCGGTACGCGACATAACCGCCCACGACGACCGTGGCGGCCCAGGGCTTGTTGATCGTGCGCCGGGCGATCACCAGCACGATGGCGGCCGCGACGAGGCCCCACACCGGGTAGACCCAGTCCGCGATGGGCAGCGCGAAGTGCACGACCGCCTCGCGCCCGACCGGGACCCCGAGCTGGTCGGCGGCGAACTGCAGCAGGATCGGCTCGGCCTCGGCCTTGCCGCTGTCCCAGGCCTGCAGCGCGCGCACGCCGTACTCCTGGTGCTGGTTGGGGAACCAGACGTTCTCCAGGAAGAAGAACCACAAGGCGACGAGACCGAACGTCCGTGCGTTGCCCTCGGGGAAGTACTTCATCCACCCGCGGATCGCGCCGGCCAGCATCACGGCCGTGCCCAGGTAGAGCAGCGCGTGCGAGCCGCTCCACGAGGTGATGTCGAGCCCGTTGATCCGGTGGTTGATGACGTCGATCGGCAGTGCGACCAGGAAGATCCCGCACCCGATCTGCATCAGCCGCAGCGTCAGCTTGTCGACGCCGTAGCCGGTGAACGTGTGGAACAACGTCAGCCCGACCACGATCACCGTGCCGACCGTGTTGATCAGGTGTGGCGGCGCGAGGTCGTCGCGCAACCACTTGAAGTGCCACGAGACGTCCCACGAGGATCCGAGCAACTTGAGCAGCAGACCGACGAGCCACAGCTGGTAGAGCTGCTTGGTGAGCTTCACCGGTGTGTCCCTGCCCGGCGCGCCTCGCTCCCAGTACTGGTCCCGGAACTGCCTTACCCCCTGAATCATCCGAACATCATGAGCTGCGTTCGGGTCTCCAGGAACCCCAACTCACCCTGGCTTTACCCTGATGTTTCCAATTCGTGTGCACCTTCGGGTGAACGGCGTTGCTCTCTTCGGTCCAGCGCGGCACAGTGCACGGCCATGAGCAAGAAGATCGTCGCCGGAGTGCTCGTGACCGCGTTGATGCTGGCCGTTGTGGCCGCCGTCATGAGGGTCTTCCTCTAGCAGGACGCGTTCGTGCGGCACGATGGGCCGCATGGTTGAGAACCTCCTCGGGCCCGAGCCGACCCGTCTCCCCGACCGCCCTGAGGCGCAGGCCGCCGCGGACGGTGGCACCGACCCCGGCAAGATCGTGCGGGCATACCCGGACTTCTCCGAAGCCTGGGCCCTGCTGGCCGAACGCGCACTGCACTCCGGCGACCCCGTCGCCGCCTACGCCTACGCCCGCACCGGCTACCACCGCGGCCTCGACCAGCTGCGCAGGTCCGGCTGGAAGGGCTTCGGCCCCGTGCCGTGGGACCACCGGCCGAACCAGGGCTTCTTGCGCGCGCTGGCCGCGCTGGCCCGTGCCGCCCGCGAGATCGGGGAGGACGAGGAGTGGGAGCGCTGCAGCAAGTTCCTCGCCGACTCCGACCCCAAGGCCCCGGCCGCGCTGGGCCTGGTCTGATCCAGGCCGCGGTTCACCTGCTCCGGACCCTTGACGCCGCTGCTCGCGGAGTCAGGGGTCCGGTTGCTTGTCACACGAAAACAGCACACCGGTCTCGCCTTGGTCCGGCTGCGGCGTGGCACGTGTGACGCTGGTCGTGCCGGGTATGTGACCGAGCACCCCGCAGGTTGTGCCTGGTGGCCGTTGGATCAAGACTGGGCGGCGAGTCGACCAGGTCGGGGTGAGTCGTGGGTGCTGTCAGGGACGCGGTCGGGCGCGGGCTGACGCGGTGGCGCAAGGCCGCGCTGCCGATCGTCCAAAGTGCCCTGTCCGCCGGCATCGCCTGGCTGGTGGCGACCCTCGTCATCGGGCACGAGCACCCGTTCTTCGCGCCGATCGCCGCGGTCGTCTGCCTCGGCGTCTCGCTGGGGCAACGGCTGCGGCGCGTCGGTGAGCTCGTCGTCGGCGTCTCGGTCGGCGTCGGTGTCGGGGACGCGCTGATCAGCTGGATCGGCAGCGGTCCGTGGCAGATCGCGCTGGTCGTCGGGCTCGCGATGTCGGCGGCGGTGCTGCTGGACGGCGGTTCGGTCATCGCGTTGCAGGCCGGAAGCAGTGCGGTGCTGGTCGCGACGCTGCTGCCGCCGAGTGCGGGCGGCGGGTTCGACCGCATGATCGACGCGCTGACCGGCGGTCTCGTGGGACTGGCGGTGGCGGCACTTCTGCCCGCGAACCCGGTCACCGTGGCCCAACGGCAGTTGAAAGCGCTCACGAACACCCTCAGCGGCGCGTTGCGGAACCTCGCCGAGGCGCTCACCGAGAAGGACTCGGTCAAGGCGGCGGGGGTGCTCGCGGAGCTGCGGACCAGCCAGGCCACCATCGACGACTACAAGGCGGCGCTGCAGACCGGGTCGGAGATCGCGAAGATCGCGCCCATCCGGTGGCGCTCCAAGGACGAGCTCAGCAGGTACCAGACCGCGGCCGGCCCGGTGGACTACGCGATCCGCAACACCCGCGTGCTCGCGCGCCGGACCATGGCCGCGCTCAAGGCCGACGAGGAGATCCCGGACGGCGTGCCGGACGTCCTGAAGGACTACGCGGACGCCGTCGACTGCCTCAAGGGCGAGCTGGAGAAGGGCATCACACCCAAGGACACCAGGGAGGCCGTGCGAAACGCCGCGCGGCATCTCACCGCGCGGCGTCTCGGCGGGGACGGGTTCTCGTCCAAGGTCGTGCTGGCGCAGATCCGCAGCGTGGCCGTGGACCTGTTGCAGGCGACCGGGTTGAGCAGGAGCGAGGCGATGGAGGCGTTGCCGCCTCTCAGCCCTCCGGCCGGTTCAGCAAACCCAGCAGCAGCGAGTGAACCGGCTCGTGATCGCGAGGATCAGTCAGCACACAAGAAGCACCCGTGACGGCGTACCACTCCTCCGCACCCTCGTAGCGGACCAGTGCACGCAGCTTTCCGTCGTCGGAAAGTTCCGTGCACAGTTCCAGGTCCCCGGTGACGACACCGACTTCGTCGGTCATCACGCCGCCGGGGCCGGCCACGAAAAGCGAGGAGAGTGTGGTCATCAGCAGGTCGCGAGCATTCCGTTCAGTGCGGTCTTCTCAGTGCTTTGCAAGGTGAGCCCCCAGTTCTTCTTGGTGCGCACCCACATCTTCGCGTACGTGCAGTAGTAGGACGACAGTGGAGGCTTCCACGCGGCCGGGTCCTTGTCACCCTTGGCCTGGTTCACGTTGTCGGTCACCGCGATGAGCTGCGGGCCGGACATGTCGTTCGCGAACGACTGGCGCCGCGCCGTGGTCCACGACGCCGCTCCTGACTTCCAGGCTTCCGACAGCGGCACGATGTGGTCGATGTCCACGTCGGAGGCCACGGTCCAGGTCGCGCCGTCGTACGGCGAGAACCAGCGGCCCGACGTGGCCGCGCACGCCGAGTCGGTCACCACGTTCGTGCCGTCGCGCTTCAGCACGGCCTCACGGGTGTTGCAGGTGCCCGACTGGGTTACCCAGTGGGGGAACAGGTCGCGTGAATAGCCCGTGCTGGAACCCTCGTTGGCGACCGTCAGGGAGGCCAGTTCGGACAGGGCGGTGGCGGTACTGGGGATGTTCGGCGGTGTCGCAAGTGCAGGGGAAACAAAACCAAAGGTGAGAGCTGCGGCGGCAACTAAAACGCCAATGGTTCGGTTAACTTTTGACATTGTCCCGGCCTTCCTGGTTGGAAGTTTCGGGACCACCCTCAGTCACATTGTGGAATTAGGCAATGCCTTCGAGTGACACTCAAGTGAATGACAAGCGGACGGCGAGCCACATCACTACACGCCTCGCACGAGCCTCAAGTCCTCGGTGTGCCGGTACCAGGTCCACTTGTCGACCGGCCGCGGATGCTTGTTGCCGTCCAGCACGGCGGTCGTGGGCAGGCAGCCGAGCTGGAACGCGCGCGGCCGGCTCTCCCGCACCTTCGACCCGATGAGCCGCTTGTTCACGATGCGGACGACGAGGCCCAGGCCGCCTTCCGGGTCGGGCGTGCACTCGATCCGCGAGGCCTGGCCGCGCAGCACGTTGTCCGCGTCGCTGTAACCAACGCCACGAACCGGTGACAACACGCCGAGTCCCATGAGGACTCCACCGACGTCGTCACGCACGAACGGAACGGGATCTACGTCACCGTTGAGCGCGATGTCCAACGCGCGCGCAGGGTCGGTCGAAAGCCCCCAAAGTGCGGCAACCGGCGAATCACCCACCGGTACGTAGCCGAGCGTGATCGAACCGAGCTTCTCCTTGCGCAGCAACCGAACCCCGACGGCGGCGAGGTCCGCGTCCGTACCCACGACGACGAGCCGTTCCGCGTCCAGATGGGGGTCGACGTGGTCCTTGCCGGGGCGGGCAGGGACCACCTGCACGCCGTCACGTTGAGTGATCATTGGCAACTGCGGGTTTCCGCAGGCCAACACGATTCCGTGCACGGTCATCTCCTGGTCTACCCTCGCTTACCGGCGTTCGCTCGAACCAGTCCAAGCGCTTGGAGTTTCACATGCCGGCCGTCGTGCTGATCGGTGCCCAGTGGGGCGATGAGGGCAAGGGCAAGGCCACCGACATCCTCGGTGAGCGTGTCCAGTGGATCGTCCGTTACCAGGGCGGCAACAACGCGGGTCACACCGTGGTCCTCCCGGACGGTCAGAAGTTCGCCCTGCACCTCATCCCGTCCGGCATCCTCACGCCTGGTGTGAAGAACGTCATCGGCAACGGCGTGGTCGTCGACCCCGGTGTCCTGCTGACGGAACTCGCGGGGCTCGAGGAGAAGGGCGTCGACACCAGCGGCCTGCTGATCTCGTCGGACGCGCACTTGATCATGCCGTACCACGTGGCCATCGACAAGGTGACCGAGCGCTACCTGGGCAAGGCGAAGATCGGCACGACCGGCCGCGGCATCGGGCCCGCCTACCAGGACAAACTGGCTCGCGTCGGGGTCCGTGTGCAGGACCTGCTGGACGAGAAGATCCTGCGGCAGAAGGTCGAGGCCGCCCTGGACTTCAAGAACCAGGTGCTGGTCAAGGTCTACAACCGCAAGGCGCTCGACCCCGAGCAGGTCGTCGACTCGGTGCTCGAGCACGGTCAGCACTTCGTGCACCGCATCGCGGACACCCGCCTGCTGCTCAACCAGGCGCTGGACCGCGACGAGATCGTCGTGCTGGAGGGCTCGCAGGGCACCCTGCTCGACGTCGACCACGGCACCTACCCGTTCGTCACGTCGTCGAACCCGACGTCGGGCGGCGCGACCGTCGGCTCCGGTGTCGGCCCGACCCGCATCAGCACCGTGATCGGCATCCTGAAGGCCTACACGACCCGCGTGGGCTCCGGGCCGTTCCCGACCGAGCTCAACGACGACATGGGCGAGTACCTGCGCAAGCAGGGCGGCGAGTTCGGCGTCACCACCGGCCGCTCGCGCCGCACCGGCTGGTTCGACGCCGTGATCGCCCGCTACGCCTCGCGCGTCAACGGCATCACCGACTACTTCCTCACCAAGCTGGACGTGTTGTCCGGCCTGGAGAAGGTGCCGGTCTGCGTCGCGTACGAAGTGGACGGTCGCCGCGTCGACGAGATGCCGATGACGCAGACCGACGTGCACCACGCCACGCCGGTCTACGAGGAGCTGCCGGGCTGGTTCGAGGACATCTCGCACTGCCGCACGTTCGACGAGCTGCCGGCCAACGCCAAGGCCTACGTCGAGTACCTGGAGAGCATCATCGGCGCGCGGGTCTCGGCGATCGGTGTCGGCCCCGGCCGCGACCAGACGATCGTCCGCCACGACGTGCTCGGCTAATACCACGGTTCCTGGGTGGTTTCCGATATCTGGGAAACCACCCAGGGTCCGATTATCTCGAACTACGACGCATTTTCACGATTTGGGCGTCGTTGACTCACGCTCTGGGCTCGCCTGTACTTCGGCCGTGGCCCTTTCTCTGGTTCGAAAACCAACGCTGCCGTTGCGGTGGATCAGCCCGGTGGCGCTGGTTCTGCTGTGGCAACTGGCCAGCTCAACGGGTGTGCTCTCGCCCGAGAAACTGGCCTCTCCGCTCACCGTGCTCGAATCCGCCGGTGAGCTGATCGCGGACGGCCAATTGGGCGAGGCATTCGCCGTGTCGCTCGGCCGTGTTTTCTTCGGATTTCTCATCGGTGGCACGATCGGTGTCGCACTCGGGCTGGCTTCCGGTCTTTCCCGGTGGGGCGAGACGTTGCTGGATCCGCCCGTCCAGATGTTGCGGACGCTTCCGCATCTCGGCCTGATCCCGTTGTTCATCCTCTGGTTCGGCATCGGCGAGGAGCCCAAGCTCGCGCTGGTCGCGTCCGGTGTGGCGTTCCCGCTCTACCTCAACCTGCACGCCGGCATCCGGCAGACCGACCCCGGCCTGGTCGAGGCCGCCCGCGTGCTCGGGTACAGCCGTGTCGAACAGATCGTGCACGTCGTGCTGCCGTCCGCGGTGCCGCAAACCATGGTGGGACTGCGGATCGCGCTGGGCACGGCCTGGCTGTCGCTGATCGTCGGCGAGCAGATCAACGCCGACGCAGGTCTCGGCTTTCTGATCAACAACGCCCGTGAGTTCCTCCGCACCGACGTCGTGGTCGTCGGCCTCGTGGTCTACGCGCTGCTCGGTCTCACGACGGACGCGTTGGTGCGCATGCTGGAAAGGAGAGTGCTGCGATGGCAAGCGCGGTGAGCGTTCGCGGTCTGCGCAAGGCTTTCGGCCCGCGAACCGTGCTGGACGGGATCGACCTGGAGATCGTTCCCGGTGAGCTCGTGGCGCTGCTGGGGCGCAGCGGGTGTGGCAAGTCCACGTTGCTGCGCATCCTCGCGGGGCTGGACAGCGAGTTCGACGGAGCCGCGACGGTTCCCGGCACCGTGTCGGTCGCGTTCCAGCAGCCGCGCCTGCTGCCGTGGCGCAAGGTCTGGCGGAACATCTCGCTCGGCCTGCATCAGCCGGACGGTCGTTCGGTGGCGTTGAAGGCACTCGAAGAGGTGCGGCTGACCGATCACGCCGACGCGTGGCCGCTGACGTTGTCCGGCGGTGAGGCACAACGGGTCTCGCTCGCACGGGCGTTGGTGCGCGAGCCCGACGTGCTGCTGCTGGACGAACCGTTCGGCGCGCTGGACGCATTGACCAGGCTCGCCATGCACCACCTGGTGGAAGACCTGTGGACCAGGCACAAGCCCGCCGTGCTGCTCGTGACGCACGACGTCGACGAGGCGTTGCTGCTGGCCGACCGGATCCTCGTGCTCGACGAGGGCCGGATCGTCGCCACGCACCACGTCGACCTGCCCCGCCCGCGCCGCCGGGCTTCCGTTGTGGAGCAACGCACCCGCGTGCTCGCTGATCTGGGAGTGGATGTTGAAACAGCTGCTTAGCCTCCTCGCGGCGATCTTGTTCACGACCGGATGCGCCGCGACCGCGCAGGACACCCCGGCCGGCGACGTCGTGCTGAAGGTCGGCGACCAGAAGGGCGGGGCGAAGGCGCTGCTCACGGCCGCCGGTCTGCTGAACGACTTCCCGTACAAGCTCGAATGGTCAACCTTCACCTCGGGTCCGCCGCTGCTCGAAGCCGCGTCCGCCGGAGCCATCGACATCGGCGGTGTGGGCAACACACCGCCGATCTTCGCCGCCGCCGCGAACGCCAAGATCGCCGCGGTCGGCGCGTCGAAGGGACAGGTCGAGGCCGACGCGATCCTGGTGCCGGAGAGCTCCCCGCTGCAGAAGGTCACGGACCTGAAGGGCAAGAACATCGCGGTCGCCAAGGGCAGCTCGGCGCACGGTCAGGTGCTGCTCACGTTGCGCGCCAACGGGTTGACCACCAAGGACGTGACGCTGAACTTCCTGCAGCCGTCGGACGCGTACGGCGCGTTCACCCAGGGCAAGGTCGACGCGTGGGCGGTCTGGGATCCCTACACCGCACAGGCGCAGCAGGAAGCCAAGGCTCGTGTGCTGACCACGGGTGAGGGCAGGTCGAACGGGTACGGCTTCCAGGTCGCCGGCAAGAAGGCCTTGGACGACAAGGGGAAGAACCTGGCGCTCAAGGAATACCTGATCCGCTACTACAAGGCGCAGAAGTGGGCCGACACGCACCGCGAGGAGTGGGCGAAGGCGTGGGCGGCGGAGACGGGGCTCAAGTACGAGGTCGCGCTCGCCGCGGTGAACCGCAACGGCGACCTGCCGGTGAAGATCGACGACACGCTGATCAAGTCGGAGCAGGAGCTCGCGGACGCCTTCACCGAGGAAAAGACGTTGCCGGGCAAGGTCGACTTCGCGAAGTTCGTCGACACGAGGTTCCAGGGAGATCTCGCATGAGCATCACGCTGCACTGGTTCCTGCCGACGTCCGGTGACGGGCGCACGGTCGTGGAGCACTTCCACGCCAACCGCGCACCTGCTGCCGGGGCACGTCGTGAGGCGGACATCGACTACCTGGCCCAGATCGCGCGCACGGCCGAGCAGGTCGGGTTCACCGGCGTGCTCACGCCGACCGGCACGTGGTGCGAGGACGCGTGGCTGACCACGTCCGCGTTGATCGCGCAGACCAAGACGCTGAAGTTCCTCGTGGCGTTCCGGCCGGGTGTGCTGTCGCCGACGCTGGCCGCGCAGATGGCCTCGACGTACCAGCGGATCTCGCGCGGGCGGTTGCTGCTGAACGTCGTGACCGGCGGCGATTCCGTTGAGCAGCAACGGTTCGGCGACTGGCTCGACAAGGACCAGCGCTACGAGCGCACCGACGAGTTCCTCCAGGTCGTGCGCGGCATCTGGACCGGCAAGCCGTATTCGTTCCAAGGCAAGCACTACCAGGTGCGGGACGCCACGGTGCTGGCCGCGCCGGACCCGGTGCCGCCGATCTACTTCGGTGGCTCGTCCGACGCTGCTCTCCCGGTGGCGGCCGCGCGGGCCGATGTCTACCTGACCTGGGGCGAGCCGCCACAGGACGTGGCGGAGAAGATCGCGCGGGTGCGGGCGCTGACGGACCGGCCGATCCGGTTCGGCATCCGGCTGCACACGATCAGCCGGGACACGTCGGCGGAGGCGTGGGCGTCGGCGGCGAAGTTGCTCGACGCGCTGGACCCGGCGGTGGTGGCGAAGGCGCAGGAACAGCTGGGCGCGTCGGAATCCGTTGGTCAGCAACGGATGCTGGCGTTGCACGGCGGTGACCTCAGCCGTGGCGTGCGTGGTCTGGAGATCTACCCGAACCTCTGGGCGGGCGTCGGGCTCGTGCGTGGTGGCGCGGGCACTGCTCTCGTTGGCTCACACGAAGAAGTCGCCGACCTGATCGAGGAGTACCACTCCATCGGCATCGACGAGTTCGTCCTCTCCGGCTACCCGCACCTGGAAGAGGCTTACTGGTTCGGCGAGGGCGTGCGGCCCCTGCTCAAGCAGCGAGGTCTGCTCGACAAGGACCGCACGCTCGAACTGGCTAGCGCTTGACCTTGGCTTCCACGGCCGTGTCGGGGTTGTCCGCGAACACGCCGTCGAGGCCCTGCTTGAAGAACAGGTCGTACTCCTCGAAGGCCCGGCCGTACGCGGCCGGGTCGGTCGAGGACCGGAAGTCCGCGGGCAGGAACGAGTTCTCGTTGCGGAACGTCCACGAGTGCACGATCAGGCCGACCTTGTGCGCGTCCTTGACCACCGTCGTCGGCGCCTTGAGGAACCCGGCCGCGTCCCGCGGGATGATCAGGTCCTTGGTCAGGCCGACGCCGTCCGCGTACGAGCGGACCTCGCGCAGGCCTGCCGGGGTGACCAGGTCGGCGTAGGTGCGCTTGTCACCGGCCACGACGAAGTCGTACGGCGCGCCGGAACCGTTGACCAGCTGGACCAGCGGCACGCGCAGCGACTTGTTCAGCTGCTTGAGGTTCGCCACCTCGAACGACTGCACGTAGACCTTGGCGCCGCGGCGGTTGAGGCCGTTGCGGTTGAGCACGTCGACGAGCTTCGGCTCCAGCGCGAGACCGATCGACTGGAAGTAGGTCGGGTGCTTGGTCTCCGGGTAGATGCCGATCTCGCGGTGCAGCTCGCGGGACAGGCGCTTGCTCAGGTCGATGACCTCCTGCAGCGTCGGCACCTCGAACCGGCCGTCGTAGAGCGTGTTGCGCGGGCGGAGCGCCGGGATGCGTTCCTTGGCGCGCAACGTCTTCAGCTCGGCCAGCGTGAAGTCCTCGGTGAACCACCCGGTGACGGCGACGCCGTCGATGGTCTTGGTCTTCTTGCGGTCGGCGAACTGCGTCTTCGTGGCGACGTCGGTCGTGCCGCCGATCTCGTTCTCGTGCCGGGCGACGAGCTTGCCGTCCTTGGTCGGCACCAGGTCGGGCTCGATGAAGTCGGCGCCCATGCGAGCGGCGAGCTCGTAGGACGCGAGCGTGTGCTCAGGCCGGTACGCCGACGCGCCACGGTGCCCGATGACGATCGGACCCTTGTCGTCGTGTGCCGACGCGGAAGGCAGCGACGCCACCACCGCACCCGCGAAGATGACCACGACGGCTGCTAGACCGCGGGCCCAGATCTTTCTGGGATACATCGTTCGACCTCCCGTTTTGTGTTGAGAGCGCACCCAAGCATCGCAACACGAAAAGCAGGTGAACGGTTACTCACGAGAAAGGGCGGCTTGCTCCAAGTCCAGCTCGCGCAGCACGCGGAAGAGCACCTCGTCGTCGATCTCGCCGGCGTCCCGCGCCTTGATGAACTCGTCGCGCTCGGCCATCAGCATCGCCGTGCGCAGCCTCCGGTACGCGGCCGCGGGACTCTCGTCCTCCTGCCGGCCGAGCCGTTCCCAGGCGGCGTTGCCCCGGTGCTCGGCGAGCGATCGCAGCTGGTCGCGCACGTGTTCGGGGACGTCCTCGATCTCCTCGTCCAGCCTCGTCACGGCCGCCTGCGCGGCCCGGTGCTGCACCTGGGCCTCGGCCAGCGCGTCCTGCCGCGCGTCGTCGCCCTCGAACCCGATCTTGTTGATCAGCCACGGCAGCGTCGTGCCCTGCAGCAGCAGCGTGGCGACCGTCACCACGAACGCGCAGAACAGGATGATGTCGCGGCCCGGAACTGTTTCCGGGATCGCGGCCGCGGCGGCAAGCGTGACCACGCCGCGCATGCCCGCCCACGAGATCACCGTCACCTGACCGAGGTGCGGCGGCCGGTCCTCGCGTTCCTTGAGCTTCGGGAAGAGGATTCTGGGCAGGTAGGTGGCCGGGTACATCCACACGAACCGCGCCAGGATCGTGGCGAGCAGCACGGCGGCCGCACCGAGCAGCAGGCTGACGTTGAGGTCGACGTCGCTGATGATCGACGAGACCTGCAGGCCGATGAGCGCGAAGACGAACGACTCGAGCAGCACGTCGGCCGAACGCCACACGGCCGCGTCCTGCAGCCGGGTCGTGTAGGTGCCGCGCGGCGCGTTGTGGCCGATGTAGAGGCCCGCGACGACGACCGCGAGGACACCGGAGAACTGGATGCCGAACCCGTGCAGGCCCTCTTCCGCGAGCAAGTAGGCGCCGAACGGCACGAGCAAGCCGAGCGCGCTTTCCAGCACGCCCTCGCAGAGCCGTTTGCGAAGGAAGCGGACCACCACGCCGACGACGAGCCCGACCGCGATGCCGCCCGCGGTGATGTACAGGAACATCCAGACGCTCGCGACCGGGTGCATGGCCGTGCCCGCCGCGGCCGCCACGGCCACCTTGAACGCGGTCAGCGCCGTGGCGTCGTTGATCAGGCTTTCGCCGACCAGCAGCGTCATCGCCCGGCGTTGCAGGCCGAGCTTGCGCCCGATCGCGACGGCGGCGACGGCGTCCGGCGGGGCGACCACCGCGCCGAGGACCAGTGCCGCGGCGAACGGCAGGTCCGGGAAGACGAACTTCGCCGTTACGCCCACCGCGAACGTCGTGAACAGCACGAGCCCGACCGCGAGCAGCCCGATCGGCCGCAGGTTCGCCCGGATGTTGAGGTACGAGCTGTCCAGCGCGGCGCTGTAGAGCAGCGGCGGCAGTACCAGGACCAGGATCAGGTGCGGATCGAGCGCGAACTCCGGGACCCCCGGGATGAACGAGACCACGAGCCCGACCGCGACCAGCACCAGCGGCGCCGACCAGTTCAGGCGGCGCGCGATGGAGGTGACGACCAGCGCCCCGAGCAACAGCAGCAGTAGTTCAGGCCCGACCATGCCGCTCATTCTGCGTAAAGATGGACGGCATGACCTGTTCGCATGTGGAAGCGCTGCCTCGGCTGGTGGAACCCGAGTCCACCGAAGGCTGTGTCGACTGCCTCGCTCTGGGTGAGCACAACTGGGCTCACCTGCGGATGTGCCTGTCCTGCGGGCACGTGGCGTGCTGCGACTCGAGCCCGCGCCGGCACGCGACCGCGCACTTCGGTTCGTCCCAGCATCCGGTCATGCGCTCGTTCGAGCCGGGCGAGGACTGGCGCTGGTGCTATGTGGACAGTGCCATCGTGTGAGTCTTTGCAGTTCCTTTGGATTGATCGTCTGCCCATGTGATCGCGCCCACAGTACGGTTCGAGCGTGGCCAACCCGGACCTCGCCCGCATCGTCGCGGAGCACGACGAGGAGATGCCGTCGCGCTCGCTCTCACCCCGGTGGGAGCGGGCGCTGTGGATCGCCGGTCTGCTGATCGCGCTTCTGGTCCTCAAGCAGGTGTTCTTCCCGTTCGCCAAGGGAAGCCAGTACTACCTGATCATCTTCCTGGCGGTGACCCTGCCGCTGGTGTTCCTGGCGTACGGCCGCGGGCACACGCCGCCCTGGTGGGACTGGGTGCTGGCGGGCCTTGCCTTCCTGGCCGGCGCGTACCCGCTGTTCGGCGGCTTCGACGAGTTCCTCAACCGGCAGGGCCAGCTCTCGACGCTCGACGTGATCGCGGGCTCGGTGCTGCTCCTGCTGATCCTGGAAGCGTGCCGGCGCACGACCGGCTGGGTGCTTCCGGTGGTGTGCGTGGCGTTCATCGCCTACGCCTACTACGGCGGGTTCCTGCCGCCGTCGTGGTCGATCTCGCACTCCGGCGTCGACTTCCCGCAGATCATCAACGGCTTCTTCAACGACGCCAGCGGGTTTTACGGGACACCGCTGGACGTCGCGGCGACCTACATCGTGCTGTTCACGATCTACGGCGCCGTGCTGAACGCCTCCGGTGCCGGGAAGTTCTTCGTCGACATCAGCTTCGCTGCTTTCAGGAAGTCGCGGACCGCTCCTGGGCGTACGGCGGCGACCGCGGGGTTCCTGCTGGGCACGGTCTCCGGCTCGGGCACGGCGACGACCGTGTCGCTGGGCGCGGTGACGTGGCCGATGCTGCAGAAGGCCGGTTATCCCAAGGAGAACGCGGGCGGGCTGCTCGCGGCGTCCGGGATCGGGGCGATCCTGTCGCCGCCCACGCTGGGTGCGGCGGCGTTCATCATCGCCGAGTACCTCCAGGTCTCGTACCTGGAGGTGCTGATCTGGGCGATCATTCCGACGCTGCTCTACTACCTGGGCATCGCGCTGGCGGTCGAAGCCGACGCGCGGCGGTTCGGCGCGCAGCCGGTCGACGTGGACGCGCCGCGGTTCTGGGACGTGCTGAAGCTCGGCTGGTACCACTTCCTGTCGCTCGGGATCATCATCGTGTTCCTGGCGCTGGACATCCCCGTCTACAAGGCCGTGGTGTACGCGACGGGTGTGGCCGCGCTGTTCGCGTTGATCAACCACCGGCGTGACTGGTTCAAGCTGATCGCCGACGCGCTGTCAGTCGGTGTGCGCTCGGCGTTCCCGGTGATCGCGGTGTGCGCGGCGGCCGGTGTGGTCACGTCGACGATCACCAAGACCGGGCTGGGGCAAGCGCTTGCGGGGTCGTTGGTCGACCTGGCTTCGGCGGTGTCGTCGTCACCCGTGGTCGTGTTGATGCTGACCGCGGTGCTGGCGGCTGTGGCGGTGTCGGTGCTGGGCCTGGCCGTGCCCGTCACGGCGTCGTTCATCATCTCGTGGGTCGTCATCGGGCCGGCGTTGATCACGCTGGGCGTCGAGCCCGCCGAGACCGCGATGTTCATCTTCTACTACGCGGTGTTGTCCGAGGTGACGCCGCCGACCGCGCTGGCTGCGGTGGCTGCCGCCGCGCTGACCGGCGGCGATGTCATGAAGACGATGTGGCAGACGTGGAAGTACACGCTGCCGGCGTTCCTCGTGCCGCTGGCGTTCGTGCTGACTGATTCCGGTGCCGCTCTGTTGTTGCGCGGGCCGTTGCTCGACTCGGTGTGGACGTTCGGTGCGTCCGCTCTGGGGGTTGCCGCCCTGGCTGTGCTGACGGGCGGCTGGTTGTTCGGTCCCGCGCGCTGGCCGGAACGCGTTCTGTGCGTGCCGGCGGCGTTGTTCCTGCTTTACCTGCAACCGCTGACGATCGCCATCGGGGCCGGATTCCTCGTGGTGGCCGTGGCGGTCCACCTGGTTACCCGTGGGAGGGTTCGTGATGCTGCGTAAGTACGCGATCGGTGCGATCGCACTCGCGCTGGCTGTTTCCGGTTGTGGTGGCAAGCGCACACCCACGACCCCGGACGCGTCGGGCGGCGGCGCGTCGTGTGAGGCGTCCGACGGCCGGATCACGATCGCGACCGGCAACTCCGGTGGCGTGTACTTCGTGGTCGGCGGCGGCCTCGCCAAGCTGATCTCCGACAACTCGAAGCTGAAGGCCTCTTCTGCCGAGACCGGCGCGTCCGTGCAGAACATCCAGCAGCTCGTGTCCGGCACCTACGACATCGCGTTCTCGCTGGCGGACACCGCCGCGGACGCCATCAACGGCGCCGGCGCGTTCAACGGCAAGAAGGAGAAGATCGCGGCGTTGTCGCGGATCTACCCGAACTACACGCAGGTGCTCGTCCGGGCGGATTCCGGGATCAACTCGATCGCGGACATGAAGGGCAAGCGGATCTCGACGGGGTCGCCGAAGTCCGGCACCGAGGTGATCGCGGGCAGGCTGCTGAAGACGGCGGGGCTCAACATCGACTCCGACGTCCAGGCCCAGCGTTTGGACCTGACCAAGACCGCGGACGGGATGAAGGACGGCAGCATCGACGGCCTGATCTGGTCCGGAGGGTTGCCGACGCCGCAGATCACCGACATCACCACGTCGCTCAAGGACCGGGTGAAGTTCGTCGACATCACCCCGCTGCTGCCGGAGATGAAGAACATCAGCCCGGTGTACGACACGGCCACGATCCCCGCCGCGACCTACGGGACCTCGGACGTTCCCACGATCGTGGTGCCCAACCTGCTGCTCGTGCGCGAGGACTTCGCGGCCAACAACGCGTGCGCCGTGACCAAGCTGATCTTCGACAAGAAGGCCGACCTGGAGAAGGTGCACCCGGCCGTGAAGGACATCTCCCGCGACAAGGCGGCGTCTTCCGAACCGGTTCCGCTGCACCCTGGAGCGAAGCAGGCGCTCGGCTGAACTAGGCTCGGGCATCGTGCGCGTCCTGGTCATCGGGTCTGGAGCCCGTGAGCATGCCCTTGTCCTCGCGTTGTCGCGCGATCCGCAGCTGACTGCTTTGGCGTGCGCGCCTGGCAACGCCGGCATCGCGGGACACTCCGAGATCTACGGCGTGGACGTCGCAGATGCTTCGGCGGTCGCCGCTCTCGCGAAGGAGTGGAAGGCCGACCTGGTCGTGATCGGCCCCGAGCAACCACTGGTCGCCGGGGCCGCCGACGCTGTTCGTGCGCTCGGCATCCCCTGCTTCGGGCCGTCCCGTGCGGCGGCGAAGATCGAGGGGTCCAAGGCGTTCGCCAAGGACGTCATGAACGCGGCGGGGGTGCCGACCGCGCACAGCGAGGTCGTGGACAACCCGGCCCGGCTGGACGCCGCCCTGGGGCGCTTCGGCCCGACGTGGGTCGTGAAGGACGACGGCCTGGCCGCCGGCAAGGGCGTCGTGGTGACGTCCGACCTGGCGCTGGCCCGTGCGCACGCGATGACGTTGCTCGACGGCGGGCACCCCGTGCTGCTGGAGTCCTTCCTGGACGGTCCCGAGGTGTCGCTGTTCTGCGTCACCGACGGTGTTTCCGTCGTTCCGCTGATCCCGGCGCAGGACTTCAAGCGCGTGGGTGACGGGGACCACGGCCCCAACACCGGTGGCATGGGTGCTTACGCGCCGCTGCCGTGGGCGCCAGAGGGCCTGGTGTCGGAGATCGTGTCGCGGTGCGTCCAGCCCGTCGTCGACGAGCTGCGCGCCCGTGAGACGCCGTTCGTCGGGCTGCTGTACGCGGGCCTGGCGCTGACGTCGTCCGGTGTGCAGGTGATCGAGTTCAACTGCCGCTTCGGCGACCCGGAGACCCAGTCGGTGCTCGCGCTGCTGAAGTCGCCGATCTCCGCGTTGTTCCTGGCTGCGTCCACTGGGACTCTCGCGGATCTGCCCGCGCTGGAGTGGGAGAACGGCTACGCGGTGACCGTCGTCGTGGCCGCCGAGGGCTACCCCGGCCGTCCGCGCACTGGTGACGTGATCACCGGCTCCGAGGCCGATGGCGTGCTGCACGCCGGCACGCGCCGCCGTGAAGACGGTGCCGTGGTGTCCGCCGGTGGCCGCGTGCTGTCGGTCGTGGGCACCGGCAAGTCGCTGTCCAAGGCCCGCGAGCGCGCCTACAAGCGGATCGCGGACATCCACCTCACCGGCTCGCACCACCGTTCGGACATCGCGTCGAAGGCCGTCGACGGCACCATCACCGTCCCGTGAGCCTGCTCGGGTCGCTGTTGGGCGGTGCCGTCGGTGACGCGCTGGGCGCGCCGATCGAGTTCTCGTCGATCGACGTGATCCGCCGGCTCTACGGCCCGGACGGTGTCGTCGACCTCCCTCAGCTGGAGATCACCGACGACACCCAGATGACGCTGTTCACGCTGGAAGGCCTGTTGCTGGCCCGTGAACGCGGGGCCGACCCGGTTGCCGCTGTGCACGCCGCCTATCTGCGTTGGCTGCACACGCAAGGCGGCCCTGTCGTGGCTTCTGACGGCCGGCTGATGGCGGACCAGCGCCTGCACTCACGGCGGGCGCCGGGCCACACGTGCATCACCGCGTTGCAGCACAACGAGAAGAACAACTCGAAAGGCTGCGGCGGCGTGATGCGCGCCGCCCCCGTCGCCGTGTGGTCCCGCGACGTGCGCGAGGTGTTCGGCTTGGCGGCGGAGACGGCGCGCCTGACCCACCACCACCCCAGCGGCTACCTGTCCGCGGGCGTGCTGGCAGTGATCGTGCAGATGTTGCTCGGTGGTTCCGATCTGCCCGGCGCGGTCGCCATCGCACGCGCCGAACTGGTCCGCTGGGACGGCCACGAGGAACAGACCTCGTTGCTGGACAAGGCGATCGGCGTGGGTCCACTGACCCCGGAAGAGATCGAATCCGAACTGGGCGGCGGCTGGGTGGGCGAAGAGGCCCTGGCCATCGGCCTGCACGCCGCCCTGGTCGGCGCGGACTTCCCCGCCGCACTGCGCCTGGCCGTGAATCACTCAGGCGACTCGGACTCGACCGGTTCGATCTGCGGCAACATCCTGGGCGCCCGTGACGGCGTCACCGTGATCCCCGCGTCGTGGTTGTCGGTCCTGGAACTGCGAGACGAGATCGAACGCCTGGCCCTCAGCTGGTGACCGGAATCCACAACTCGGCCTTGGCCGTGTCGCCCTCGATCTGCGTGCGCAACATCGACGGTCCCTCAACGCTCTGGTAGCTGTTCGACGGGAACCACTGCGTGTAGACGTCCCGCCACATGTACTGAATCGTCTCGGGATACGGCCCTTCGGTGGTGAACACGGCCCAGGTGTTCTTGGGCACCGTCATCGTCTCGAAGTCCTCCGGGGCCTCCTTGTCCGTGACCACGCCGTGGAAGTAGTCGAGGTGATCTCCTTCCTCGACGCCCTCCTGGTTGTGGGTGAGCGCGACGAGCCCTTCCGGCTCCCCGTCACTGAGGGCTTTCATCCGTTCCAGGTTCGGCATGCCGATGCCCTTGATGAACTCGACGATCGCGGGGTTCATCCCCAGGTGCACCAACGGCACCCGCGTCCCCCGGCCCACGACCTGGAACGCGTCCCTCTCCACGATCCGGTACTCCATGCTCGTACTCCCCTCGACAATCAGCTTGAACGTGAGAATCTGCTGCGACTGCAACGCCTTCTTGTCGTTGCGAGCCTCCTGCGGCCCAACGCCGTGCATGGCCTTGAAAGCCCGCGCGAAGGCCTCGTTGGACCCGTAACCCCACTTCGTCGCAATGTCGAGAAGGGATTCCTGTCCACTGAGGACCTCGCTGGCGGCCTTCGTGAGCCTTCTGCGCCGGACGTACTCGCTCAGCGGAAGCCCCGCGAGCGCGCTGAACAACCGGCGCAGGTGGTACTCACTGGTGCCCGCGATCCGCGCCAGCAACCTGACGTCGACCTCGCTCTCGAGGTCTTGCTCGATCCGGGCCATGGCCTCGTTGAGTCGCTCCAACACGTCCCCAACGCTATGGGCTGCGCGGCCGTCTCACCCGACTTCTCGTGCCCTATCCGATCGCCTTGCGAACCTCGTCTGCCACCTTCTGCGCGATCGGCGTGAACTTGGCGATGAACTCGTCGACGTTCTCGGGCGCCCACGATCCGTACGGGGTGAGCCTGATCTGCGTGCGTCCGGCCACCGACGAGAAGACGAGCGAGTTGCCGATGGGGAACGCGCAGGCGTCGCCGTCACCGACCTTCTCCGTCGCGTTCCTCGACTCGCCGAGCAGCTTCCGCGACGGCGAGTCCGGATCGCAGTCAGGTTCGTAGGTCCTGGCCATGCCGGCGTCCCGATGGACGCTCAGCTGCATCTTCAGGCTGACGCCGCGGTTGCGCTCGAGCTGCTCCGGTGAGCTGCGCTGGCACATCTGAGTGGTGAAGTAGAAGTACTGCGTCACGTTCGTGTCCTTGGGCGTCGACTCCTGGCGCCCCTCGGCCTCGTTGATCTCGGCCTGCACCACACCCGAGTCCTTGGCCTGTGCCAACTGTTCGAAGAGCTCGTCGGTGAGGATCGAGCACGCCGACGGCACGTTCTGGAAACGCCCCGTGTACGCGTACCTGGTCTGCGCGCCGGTCGCCTTCGCGAGGTTGCCCGCGATCTTCTCCAGCAACTTGGCGTGCGCAGCCTTGAAGTCGAGTTCCTTGTTGTCCCCAAGGCGGGCGGCGTTGAGGTGCACAGAGGTCCGGCCGTCCGCGCTGTAGATGCGCGTGACGAAGTCGTCCGGGTTCCTGTCGTCGGGCTTCTTCGCGAACGCCCTGAGCCCACCGACGGTCATCTCGACGTCATCGCCGATCACCTGGGGAGGTAGGAGGTCGTTGAACGGCCGCTGCTCCACGGTGAGCACGAGCATCTCGGTCCGATCCTGCTTCGACGCGTCGTAGCGGCAGACCGAGATCCCGTCGTTCGCGTCCTTCACGGTGGCCTCAGCCACCGGCACGGACTTCTCCACGTACGTCTGGCTGTGCAGGTCGTGCGCCACATCACCGAAGCCGGTCTCCTCCAGCACCGCCGCCGGCATCAGCGTGCAGGCGTCGATGACGGTCAGGTCCCCGTACTTCACCACCTCGGCCGAGGTCGTCTCCTCGAGGACGTCGTCGTCCGGTGGACCGGCCTCTTGTTTCGCCGCAGGCTTCTGGTCATTAGTGACCAGCACCGCCGCCGTGATGCCACCACCCAAGAGCACAAGCACCCCGACAACAGCACCGACGATCATTCCAACGCGCCTCTTGCGTGGCGGCTGTTGGAAGGGTTGCTGTGGATACTGCTGAAACGGATAGGGCTGCTGAAACGGCTGTTGCGGTGGGTAAGGCTGTTGTGGACCGTGCACGTGTTCCCCCAGGTAGTCGTGAGCCTTCCTCCCCCGGCCGGGGAAGTTACCGGAATCGCGACGCACCGCCATCGGAAACGGAACTGAGAGTGACGTGGAACCAACCAGGGGTGGTCTTCGTCCAACCACAGGTACGTCTTACGCAGGCGTTGGTAACCTGCGAAGCGGGACCGAACCGTTACCGACCGTACGGGGGTAGGACGTCGTGACACAGGAGAACGCGGGGGCGGATGCCGTTCTCGGTGCCGCTGCGGGACTGGCTGGTGGCGCGATGGCCGGTGCGGTCACCGCGCTCAGGGCCGCGAACTCGGTCATGGACCGAGTGTCGGAGAGCATGGCCGGCGGGGGAACCCAGAAGTTCCACGTCGAGAAGGACACCGTCCTGAAGGCCGGCAAGATCATTCATGACCAGTGGCTGTTGCTTGACCAGGCATACGAAGACATTGTGCCAATGTTGCGGATCAACTTCAGCGGCGACGACGTCACAGCAGACGTTGTCGAGGCGTGGAATGACCGTCTTGTTGGCGAGCGTGAGGACTCTTACGTCAAGCGGATCGGGCTCTACAAGGACGCTCTGAAGAGTCTTTCCGATCAGCTGAAGGCGTCTGCCGAGCAGTACGGTCTCACCGAAGAAGACATCAAGACGACGTTCAGGCCGAAAGCGTGAAGATGCGTATTTCCAAACTAGCCGCCACAGTCTTCGTTGCGGCGACGGTAGCGGCCTGTTCGACTGGTGGTGAAAAGGGGACGCCGACACCGGCCCCTCCGTCGAGCTCTGCTTCTGGTAATGAATCCGGGAGTAATCTTCCTGCGCGTCCGTCGAGTCTCAAGTTGGATTCAGTGGATGCCTGCAAGTTGTTGACCTCAGATCAGATGGCGCAGCTCCAGACAGTCGCCACCAGGTCGGTGGAACTTCCTCTGGTGGACGGAGCGAAATCGCCCAGTTGTCATTACCGCAGTGAAGACAGTTTCACCTACACAGTTGGTGCTGTGACGCACAACGGTGTGTCCTACTGGCTACAAGGGGGCAACTTCGACACCAAGGTGGTCAAGGTTGCCGACTTCAGCGCGGTCGAGATCCAACTGAAGGGCGTGTCTGGCTTCGACTGCTCGGTTGCGATCGATGTGGCAGACGGTCAGCAATTGATGGTCAGCTACATCCCGACCTCTGCCAAGAAACCGGCACAGTCCGTGTTGTGCGGCAACGCTGAGAAAGCCGCCGATTTCGCACTCGCGACGCTCAAGACATTGAAGTGAGGGGGAGTCATGTCGGGTTATCGGCAGCTCACTGACTGGAACTTCGAGGGCTGGTCCAACGAGAAGCTCGCGGAACAGGTCCAGAAGCTCTCGAGCACCACGGTCGCTTCGAAGTTCGGCGAAGCCTCCGCGGCGCTGCGGGATCTTGCCAACACCCTGGACAGCGTGGACAGGACGATCCAGGCCCAGCTCAAGCCACTCGAGATCGACTGGGGTGGCGCGGCCGGTGAGAAGGGCCGCGAGACGACAACGGTCGTGGCCAAGAACGCCGAGAACAGCAGCCAGACGTCGGACCAGAACTCGCAGGCCATTGCGCAGCAGGGCGAGAGCACCAGCACCGCCCGCCACAGCACGCCTCCCGAGCAGGACCTCCGCGGCGACACCGAGCAGAACTTCAAGGACAAGGTCGGCGGCTTCTTCGGCATCGAGACCGACCACGCCGCTGAGGTCGAGCAGACCAACAAAGCGCGTCAGCAGGCCATCGACACCCTCAACGGTTATGTGTCGAACAGCCAAGGCTCGTTGGACGGTTTCCGCGCTCCCGACAAGGCGCCGGACATGGTGGTCACCAGCGGTGCTGTCGCCACGCCCGTTGGACCCCCGGTCGGCACCCCCACCGCAGGCACCCCAGGCATCCACGGCGGCCCCGGCTTCACCGGCACCCCGGGCAGCCCCGGCTCGCCAGGTGTCCCGGTCGGCCCCACCCCCGGCATCCCCGGTAACGCCACCGGCGTGATCCCGGGCACCGGCACGCCAACCCCCCTCGCGGCAGGCTCCGGCTTCCCGAAGCCGTTCATCGGCCCGTCGATCGGCATCACCGCCGCCACCGCGGCCGCATCCGGCCTGGCCGGCGCTACCGGCGCCGCAAGGGGAGCCCAGGTCGTGGGCGGCGGACGTGGACCCAGCCAGGCGCCGAAGACGCCCATCGCGCCCGCCGGGCCGAAGGGTGCGCCCAGCACCATCGGTGCGGGTGGCGGCAAGGGTGGTGGCGCGGGCGGCGCGGCCGGGCCTGGCGCTACCGGTGCTGCTGGCAAGGGCGCGGTCACGCCTGGTGGCGCGGCTGGTGTCGGGCCTGAGGCGAACCGGGCCGGCGCTGCTGCCGGCAAGGGTGGCGTTGGCGGTAAGGGTGGCGGGTCGCTCATGTCGCCCGCGGCCAGTGCGGCCAAGGGCGATGGCGAGGAGGACGGCGAGCACGTGCGCAAGTACGGCGTCGACTCCGACGAGATGTTCGGCGATGACCGCATGGTGGTGCAGTCCGTCATCGGCGAAGACCCTAAGGATCAGTAATCCCTTGAGCTCACCAGGTTCTGTGGTTTTGTCCACAGTGGAGTTCGCCGTGGTCTGGGAGGCGCAACGCCTCCCGGCCGCGCACGTTGCTCTGGACACGCGGATTCCGTCCATCACCCACACCGAGAAGGCCGAGGTGGTGAAGCGGGCCTGGGAGTCGTTGGAGTCTCGGGGTTTGGCCGACAACGGCCGGGTGGTGCCCGAGCTCGCGGACGGGTTCGCGTTGCTGGCCAACTCGACCACGTCCGTCGACCTGTGGATCTGGGCGGATCGGCAGATCAGCGGGCTCGCCGCGGCCATCGGCGACGAGGCGATCCTGGCGGTGCAGGATCGCGACGAGATGTGGTTGATCGAGGCTCGTGGGACCGCTCTCGCCGAGGCCGCGGTGTCGGTCGCCGGGGAGATGCCCGCCGGGTTCGGACGGTCGATCAGCCTGCCTTACGACGAACTCGTGGCCGCCTCCAAGAACGTCGGGCAGGACGCTCAGCGGTTGATCACCGCGCTGGAGCGGCAGGGAATGCGGCTCGGTGACGCGCAGGAGCTCGCCGGAATGCTCGACGGCACGTCCACGCGCGGGCAGTTCGGTGTGCAGCGCAACGGGCGGCGTGCCCGTCGGGTTGTTTCTTTTCACGACACGCACAACGGGCGTTATCTTCGCCAGCTCAAGCCGAGCAGTGACGGGCGCCAGTGGTGCACCATCACGCCGGTCGACAACCATCGCCTCGCGGGTTCCATCTGGGAGCTCCTGCAAGAAGTGTGATCGCGGAACCCCTGACCGTGCCCGCCCGTCGAAGCTGAGGGGCGGGCACGAACGAGCGAATCGGCGCCCTGCCTGGCGCAGTTCGTTCTAAGGTCTTCGAGGAGACATGAGGGGGTAGGCGCGCATGGCTGTGGCGAAGTTCAACAGCGAAGCCATGGAACAGTGCCGCACGACCGTGAGCAGTCAGGCCGGGCAATTCGGCGCGATCGGTGACGGCTTTTCCAATCAGTACGGCAATCCGGACATTTTCGGAAAACTCGGCGCTTCCGGCGCTGTTTCGGGCGCGGTGACCGCAATGGATCAGGCGGGCACGCAGGAGTTCGAGGCGGCGGAGAAGGTGTTGCGCAAGGTCGAAAGCGCGCTCGACGCGATTCAGACCGGCGTGCAGGACGTCGAGGAAGTCAACAAGAACTCCATGAAGGCGGTGTGACGTGAGCGCGATGGACGAGGTCGCGGCGCTGCCCGGCGGAGCGGAGCTGGCCGCACTCGCTGACAAGATCGAGACCGCGCAACCGCAGGCCGTGCGCGACATCGCGAACCGTTGGAAGCAGGCGGCCGGCAAGTGCGGTGACCAGACGAACGTCCTGCTGCGGTCGGTCAGCCAGCTCGACGGCGGCTGGGAGGGCAAGTCGGCGGACGGCTTCGTCGCCTACATGGGCAACCTCACCAAGTGCGGCACGTCGATGGCGGACGCGCTCAACGGTGCCGCGGCCGACCTGGAGGCGGCCGCGAACGCGTTGGAGACCGCCAAGTCCTCGATGAGCCGCATCTGCGAGGACCTGCTGAGCCGCGCCCGGCAGACGCGCCAGCAGCTCCACAACCAGCCGCAGGAAGACGTCGACAGCGTCATCCGCAGCTACTGCGCCGAGGCCACGAGCGACGCGAAACCTGTTGTCTCCCAAGCGGAAAACGCCGTGAACGCCGCCGCAGGCACTCTCAAGGGCCGCCCCGGCGCGCTGTCACCGAAGTTCTCCGGCCTGCAGGACCCGGCCACGCAGGCCTTCGTCCCGCAACCCGGCAAGCCGATCGAGTGGGCGCCGAGCGCGCCGCCGGACGACTCCACCAAACAGTCCACAGCGGACGCACCGCCGCAGTCGACGCCTACGCCCACGCCCTCGAACCACGGCGGCGGTGGCGGCGGAGGTGGCGGCGGCGCATCCGGTGGCGGTGGCGGCGGTGGCGGTGGTGAGGGCGGCGGCGGTGGCGGCGGCATGGGCCCCAGCGGCGGCCCGCCGTCCGGCAGCCCACCTCCCGGCAACGTCGAGGAGTGGATCCGCGAGGCCATCAAGATCCTGCAGGCCAACGGCATCCCGGTCACCGACGCGAACATCGACGAGATCTGGAAGATCATCGAGAAGGAGTCCAGCGGCAACCCGCACGCCATCAACCTCTGGGACTCCAACTACCAGGCAGGGCACCCGTCCAAGGGTCTGATGCAGTGCATCGACTCGACGTTCAACGCCCACAAGCTGCCCGGCCACGACGACATCTGGAACCCGGTCGACAACATCATCGCCGGCGTCAAGTACACGTTCTCGCGCTACGGCGGCTTCGAAGGCCACCCCGGCCTCAAGGCGATGTCCCAGGGCGGCGGGTACCAGGGTTACTGACCGGATCAGCAGCGGGGAGTTAGCCTGGCGGCATGCTGACCGTGGCCGCCCGCGCCGACGTCCCGCCCTTCCACGTCATGGACGTGCTTTCCGCTGCCGCACAACGGCAGCGGACGCACGGCGACGTGATCTCGCTGGCCGCGGGGCAGCCTTCCAGTCCGGCGCCGCGGCCGGTGCGGGAGGCGGCGGCGAGGGCGCTCGACGACCACGCGCTGGGCTACACCGAGCAGCTCGGGATTCCCGAGCTGCGCACGGCCATCGCCGGGCACTACCGGCGCCAGTACGACCTGGACGTGACGGCCGACGACGTGGTCGTCACGACCGGGTCGTCTGGCGCGTTCACGCTGGCGTTCCTCGCGGCCTTCGACGCCGGCGACCGAGTTGCCCTGGCGCGCCCCGGATATCCCGCCTACCGCAACATCCTGAAGGCGCTCGGATGTGAGGTCGTCGAACTGCCGTGCGGGCCGGAGACGCGGTTCCAGCCCACGGTCGAGATGCTCGACGAGGACCTCAAGGGCGTGATCGTCGCCAGCCCGGCCAATCCCACCGGGACCATGGTGGACGTCGGACCGATCGCACGGTGGTGCGAGGACAACGGCGTGCAGCTGGTCAGCGACGAGATCTACCACGGCATCAGCTACGGCGAACCGCTGCGCTGCGCCTGGGAGACGTCGAAGGAGTCGATCGTCGTCAACTCGTTCTCGAAGGCGTTCGCGATGACGGGCTGGCGGCTCGGCTGGATGCTGCTGCCGGAACGCCTGCGCAGGGCCGTGGACTGCCTGACCGGCAACTTCACGCTGTGCCCGCCCGCTCTGGCCCAATATGCCGCCGTCGAGGCGTTCCACCCCGACGCCTACGCGGAGACCGCACAGCACCTCCAGCGGTACAGGACCAACCGCGACCTCCTGCTCGAAGGCCTGACGAACCTCGGGATCGACAAGCTGGCACCGGCGGACGGCGCGTTCTACGTCTACGCGGACGTCCGGCACCTGACGGACGACTCGATGGGCTTCTGCAAGAAGCTCCTCGACGACACCGGGCTCGCGATCGTGCCGGGCATCGACTTCGACCCGGTCGACGGGCACCACTTCGTGCGGATGTCGTTCGCGGGCGCCACTGAGGACATCGAGGAGGCGCTCCGCCGTCTCAAGACCTGGATCTAGATCGCAACAAAGCGGGCCCGCCGGACGTTCACAGAGCGGAGAAGGGGAGGGAACCCATGTGGGCGATCATCGGGTGGCTGGTGGCGATCTGGATCGTGCTGGCCGTCGTCGGAGCCGTGGTGAAAGGCCTTTTCTGGCTCGCTGTGATTGGAGGACTACTCCTCGCAGGCACGGCTGCTTACGGTGCGATCAAATCCAAGCGGTGACCCTGGTCTAAACGGGACACACCGCTCACCATGAAGCGGTGTTGCAGTCCAACGAGGCCCGCCTCGAGCGGTGGGAACGAAAGGTCGAGTGGCCGCTGACGGCGCTCGCCCTGCTTTTCCTCGCCGCCTACGCGTGGCAGGTTTTCGATGATCACGGGAGCATGCATTTCGCGCTCGAGATCGTGTTGTGGCTGGTCTGGGCCGTGTTCGCGGCTGATTACGCGACCCGGTTCAGCCTCGCCCAGAACAAGATCCAATTCTTGAAGACGCACCTGTTCGATCTTGCGGCGGTCGTGCTGCCGATGGTCCGGCAGCTCAGGGTCCTCCGGCTGATCACCGTCATCACGCTGTTGAACAAGAAGTTCCAGCACAAAATCCGGCAACGGGTGAGCATTTACGTTGCCGGTGTGACGGTAATCGTCGTTTTTTGCGCGAGCCTCGCCGTGCTGGACGCCGAAAGGCACGCGGAAAACGCGAGCATCACGACGTTCGGCGACGCGCTGTGGTGGACGCTCACCACCATGTCGACGGTCGGCTACGGCGACCGCTACCCCATCACGGCCGAGGGAAGGCTGGTGGCGGGGCTGCTCATGGTCGGCGGCATCGCGTTGCTCGGTGTCATCACCGGAACGATCGCCAGCTGGTTGGTGGAGAAGCTGCGCGGCGTCGAGGAAGCCGAGCTCGAGATCGCGCAGGAGATCCGGAACCTACGCGCCGAGATCGCCGAACTCCGCGCGGAGCTCAACACGCGCAGCGGCAGCTGACGTCCACAGCCGCGCGTCGATCCCGAACGCCAGCGCGCCGTCGATGTTCGACTGCCGGTCGTCGAAGAAGATCAGGTCGGCCGGAGCAGCACCCAGCACGGTGCACAGGTGCTCCCAGATCGCCACGTCCGGCTTCGCGCACCCGAGATCACCGGAGAAGATCAGGTGCCGGAAGTGCTTGGCCCACGGCACCTTCTCGGCCAGCCGCGCGAACGTCACCGGCGCGTTCGACAGCAACGCCAGCGGCACGCCCAGCGAGTCCAGGTCGTCGATCAACGTCACGGTGTCCGCCACCGGGTCGTCCAGCCACCCGGCGTTGTCCAGCGCGGTCAGCTCGCGCACGGTGGCATCGTCGAACGACAGGTCCAAAGAGGACCCGATCAGCGACCAGTAGTCGGCGTCCTGCCCACCGCGGTCGTAGGCGTCACGGTCCCAGTACGCGGCCTCGAAGGCCTCCAGAGGCACCCCGAGCCGCGCGGCGATCGCGGGCAGCGCCGGATTCCGCTGGCTGATGACCTCGCCGAAGTCGAACACGATCCAGCGCATCTCAGGCGTCCTCTCGTAGCCGGCGCAGCACCTCGGCGATGTCGGACGAGCCCACGTCGCCGTGCGTCACGAACCGGACCTTGCCGGACATCGGACTGGCGAAAACCCCGACCTCCCGCAACGACAACAGCGTCTTGTCCAGGTCGGGAACGGAGGCCAGCACGATGTTCGTGGCCGGCTCCGGCACGTCCCACCCCAGCTCGCGCAACCCGGCCGCCAGAGCCGAAGCGTGCGCGTGGTCGTCGGCGAGCCGGGAGATCCGGTCCAGCGCGACCAGACCGGCGGCGGCCAGCACACCACCCTGCCGGACCCCACCGCCGAGCATCTTCCGCACGCGCCGAGCCTCGACCACGAAGGCCGCGGACCCGGCCACCACGGACCCGACCGGAGCTCCGAGCCCCTTGGACAGGCACACCTGCACGGTGTCCACCCCAACGGCCAGATCAGCGGGCGACACCCCAAGTGCCACCGACGCGTTCCACAGCCGTGCGCCGTCGAGGTGCACAGCCAGCCCAATGGACCGTGCCGCCGACACCAACGATGCGTGCTCATCAACCGTGGTCACAGTGCCGCCGGAAGCGTTGTGCGTGTTCTCCACACACAACAACGTGGTGCGAAGCCCGTAATAGGGAGACTCACCACCGCCGGCGGCCACCACGGCCTCCGGAGACATGACAGGCAGCGCGTGCGGCATCCCACCGGCCAGCCAGGCCGCGGTCCCCAGTTCGGCGTCCAGCACGTGCGCGCCGAGCGGAGCCAGGAACCGGTCCCCGCGGTCGAGGTGCAGGAACAACGCGATCAGGTTGCCCATCGATCCGGACGGCACCCACAGCGCGGCTTCGACGCCGAGCAGCGCGGCGATCCGTTCTTCCAGCGCGGCCATCGTCGGGTCGTGGTCCAGCACGTCGTCGCCGACCTCGGCGGAGGCCATCGCGCGACGCATCTCCTCGTCCGGCTGGGTGACGGTGTCCGAGCGCAGGTCGATGAGGGTCACGACGCCGATCACATCACATCCGGTGAACGACCGAGGGGGTGATGTAGCTCTCGCCGGTGGTTCGTGCAACCGTTGTTGCCTCAGATTCCGTCCGGTAAGTGCAACTCGTAGAACGAGCGGAGAGCAGTCCGCGTGGATCAGCGCGACGAGCAGGAGTTCGCGGAGTATTTCGTGGCTCGCCGTGAGGCCGTGCGCCGAACGGCATACCTGCTGTGCGGCGACTGGCACCGCGCTGACGACTTCGCGCAGACAGCGTTCGTAGCGGTGCACAGGAGGTGGCGGAAGATCCGGGACAAGCAGGCTCTCGACGCCTACGTCCGTCGCACCGTCGTGCGCGCGGTGATCGATGAATCACGCCGTCCGTGGCGCCGCGAGAAGTTCACCGACGAGATGCCGGAACCACCGACGACGGACGCTGAGATAGCCGAGACGGTCGCGACGCGTGAGGCGTTGATGAAGGGCCTGCGCAGAGTTCCGCCGCGGCAACGGGCGGTGCTCGTGCTGAGGTTCCTCGAGGGCCTCGACGTGACGGCGACGGCCGAGGTGCTGAAGTGCTCGGAAGGAACTGTGAAGAGTCAGACCGCCCGCGGGCTGACCGCGTTGCGGGAAGCTCTGGGCGACGCGATCGACGATCTGCGACCGGCGTCATGACCAGCGAGAGGAGGACGTAGATGGACGAGCAGAAGCTCGCGGACCTGTTCCGCGACGCCGCGCACGACGCGCCACCGGCGTCCTTCGACGCAGGTGACGTCCGTACGGCTTCGCGCCGTGCCACGATGCGCAGGCGCAACTCGATCGCCGCGGGCACCACCTTGGTCGTGGTGCTCGGTTTCGGCGGTGTCGTGGCGGGTAACAACTGGATCAGTCAGAACGAGAAGAGCACGGCTGGTTATGGGCAGCAGCAGGACAACGCGGCACAATCGCCGATGACCGCGCTGGAACAGGCCCAGCCGCCACCGAAGAACTTTCCGAGCGACGGCATGTCCACGCAGGGGGACGTACCGGCGCCGGGAAGCACTGGCTCTGCCAGTGCACGCGCAGTGCAGGGCTGCGCAGGTGTGGACCGAGAGCTCGCCGACGCCCTCGCCGTCGAGCTTTCGGTCTCACCGGACCACGCGGAACCGCCGGCGGTGACCTGTTCGCCGAACTCGCGCGCGGCCACGTTCAAGATCGACGGCCTGACGCTCACCGCGGTCGTCACGCCGGAGTTCTTCGAGCCGCCGGCCGGCGCGCAGACGGAGAAGGCGAAAACCGCGAAAGGCCAGGACCTCTACGTCTTCACGCAGGGAGATGGCGAGCTGAAAGGCCAGGCCAAGCGGTTCACCGACGCACTGGCCCCGAGGTTCTGATCGTCAGCCAAGTACTCTGGCGCGACTATGACGGCAGCAACCCCCAAGGGTGAGCGCAGGCGGCAGGCGCTCGTCGAGGCCGCGGCCGAACTGCTCGTGGAGGGCGGATTCGACGCGATCAGGCACCGCGCGGTCGCCGAACGCGCAGGCCTGCCGCTCGCCTCGACCACGTACTACTTCGACTCGCTGGACGAGCTGATCACCGCCGCCGTGGAGTTCCACGCCCACGCCGAACTGGCGAGCTGCCGCGAACGCCTGGCGACGATCTCGGACCGGCTGACCGACGACGACGTGCTCGTGGACCTGGTCCTCGACCTGCTCGTCGGCCAGGACGTCACCGACACCGAGGCGATGCTGCTGCGCTACGAACGCCTCGTCGCGACCGGCCGCCGCCCGTACCTGCGGCCGTTGATGCTGGTGCTGTCCACGGAGCTGCACGCGCTGATCGCCGACATCTTCGCCCGCTCCGGCCGTGACATCGCGCAGGACCGGGTCGAGGAGTTGATCGCGCTGGTGGACGGTTCGATGGTGAACGCGTTCATCGAACTCAAGCCGGATCCGCGCGGCGTCGCGGCCAGGATGCTCCGTTCGGCCCTTTCGCGTCACCGATGATGCAACCTCGCGTTCCCCTGATGCGTTCCCCTGGTTGAGGACGCGAGAGGGGATCGCATGCGCAAGGCCGATGAGCAGGGCTTTCGCGAGTTCGCGGCAGCCAATGCCGCGTCTTTGCGACGCACTGCCTATCTGTTCTGTGGCGACTGGCACACGGCAGAAGACCTGATGCAGTCGAGCCTGATGAAGATGTACATGGCCTGGAAGCGCATCAAGGACCTGGACAACCTGATCGCTTACGCCCGCAAGGTGCTGCTGCGCACCTGGCTGGACGAGAAGCGCAGGCCGTGGCGCAGAGCCGAGCAGCGCGACGGGGAGCTGCCGGACGCCGCGGACGCCACCTCCGATCCCGACACGACCAGCGCGAAGCTCTGGGCACGCGAGCTGGTGCACACCGCGTTGTTGCAGGTGCCGCCGAGGCAACGGGCGGTGCTGGTGCTGCGTTATTTCGAAGACCTGTCGGTCGCCGAGGTGGCCGTGGCCATGGGTTGCACCGAGGGAACGGTCAAGAGCCAGACGGCGCGCGGCCTCGCGACGTTGCGCGCCATCGTGGAGAAGCTCGACAGCAGTTCGGGGAGGGTCGCGTCGTGAGTGAGCAGGAGATCCGCGAGGGAATGCTGCTGGCCGTCTGGGACGAGCCGCCGCTCGACTTCGACCCGGACACGCTGATGAGGCGGGTCGAGCAGAAAAAAAGTCGCCGACGAGCGCTGGTCACTGTGGGCGTGGCTACGGCGATGATCGTCGTGGCGTCGCTCACGCTGCCCGGTCTGCTGCCGCGCGGCCAGGACGGCCAGCTCGCCTCCGACAACCCGACGACCACGGCCGTGCCCCCGAGCGAGTCGATGGAGAAGAAGGCCGAGCGCATCGGCGACAAGCTGGCGGAGAGGCTCGCGCTGAGCGCGCCGCAGCTGAAGGAGGTCTACGGGAGCTTCAACCCCGGCCGGTTCGTCTACCCCCCGTACTCGTCGTCGTCGACGTCGACGACTCAGCCGAAGCGGCCGTCCGATCCGGAGTTCACCGGCCTGCTGTACCTGACCGACGAGATCGGTCCGACGGCGCTGCGGGTGGAAGCCGGCAAGGCCCCGTTCTCGCTGAACAGCTTCTGCTCCGGCGCGGTCACCTGCCAGGACGTGCAGCAGAAGGACGGATCGGTCGTCACCGAGGCCGAGTTCCTCGAAGGAGGCTCGCAGGTCGCGCGGGCGGAAGTGGTGCGCCGGTTCCAGGGCGGGCTGCACGTGACGATCTCCAGCCACAACTACAACCCCGCGACCAGCCGGGGCCTGCGGGCGACCGTTCCGGTGCAAGTGGGGGTCCTCACAACGCTGGTCACGGACCCGAGCATCGACTGGGAGTGAGTCCCGTGTGCACTAATCTGGCGGTGTGAGCAAGCCGCGCATCGCCAACGTCCTCGCAGGTCGCTACGCCTCCACGTCGCTCGCGACGCTCTGGTCGGCCGAGCACAAGATCGTGCTGGAGCGCCAGCTGTGGCTCGCGGTGCTGCGCGCCCAGGCCGCCGCCGGCATCGAGGTGCCGGCGACCGCGATCGCCGACTACGAGCGCGTGCTGGAGCAGGTCGACCTGGAGTCGATCGCGGCGCGTGAGCGGGTGACGCGGCACGACGTGAAGGCACGCATCGAGGAGTTCAACGCGCTCGCGGGCCACGAGCAGGTCCACAAGGGCATGACCTCGCGCGACCTGACCGAGAACGTCGAGCAGCTGCAGGTCCTGCGCTCGCTGGAGCTGATCAGGTCCAAGGTCGCGGCGGTGCTCGGACGCCTGGCGCGGCTCGCGGCAGAGCACTCCGACCTGGTGATGGCCGGTCGCTCGCACAACGTGGCCGCGCAGGCCACGACGCTGGGCAAGCGGTTCGCGACGGGCGCGGACGAGCTGCTGGTCGCGTTCTCGCGGCTGGACGAGCTGATCGCGCGGTACCCGTTGCGCGGCATCAAGGGCCCGGTCGGCACCGCTCAGGACATGCTCGACCTGCTCGGCACGCCGGAGAAGCTGACCGAGCTGGAGCGCACGGTCGCCGGTCACCTCGGCTTCGAGCGCGTGCTGACCTCGGTCGGCCAGGTCTACCCGCGCTCGCTCGACTTCGACGTGGTGTCGACGCTCGTGCAGCTCGCGGCGGCGCCGTCGTCGGTCGCGAAAACCATTCGCCTGATGGCGGGCCACGAGCTGGTGACCGAGGGCTTCAAGCCCGGCCAGGTCGGGTCCAGTGCGATGCCGCACAAGATGAACACGCGGTCCTGCGAGCGCGTGAACGGCTTCGCGGTGATCCTGCGCGGCTACCTGTCCATGGTCGGCGAGCTCGCGGGCGACCAGTGGAACGAGGGCGACGTGTCGTGCTCGGTGGTCCGCCGGGTCGCGCTGCCGGACGCGTTCTTCGCGTTCGACGGGCTGCTGGAGACGTTCCTGACGGTGCTGGACGAGTTCGGTGCCTACCCGGCCGTGGTCGCTCGTGAGCTGGACCGCTACCTGCCGTTCCTCGGCACCACGAAGGTGCTGATGGCGGCCGTGCGCGCGGGTGTCGGCCGCGAGACCGCGCACGAGGCCATCAAGGAGAACGCGGTGGCCGTGGCGCTGGCGATGCGCGAGCAGGGCCTCGCGCAGAACGACCTGCTGGACCGCCTGGCCGCGGACGAGCGCCTGCCGCTGGATCGCGCGGCGCTGGACGCGTTGCTGGCCGACCGCCTGTCGTTCACCGGCGTGGCGTCGGCGCAGGTCGCGTCCGTGGTCGAGCAGGTCGCGGCGGTGGTCGACAAGTACCCGGTCTACGAGCCGGAGCCGATTCTGTGATCGTGTCCGGCCTGCACGTCCATCCGATCAAGGGCTGCGGCGGGTTCTCCGTCGCGGCGTCGGCCGTCGACCTCACGGGTCTGCGGGACGACCGGATGATGGTGCTGGCCGACGACGACGGCGTGTTCCTGTCGCAGCGCAAGGTGCCGGCGATGGCAGCGCTGCGCCCGTCTCTTGTGGACTCCTCGCTGGTGATCGGCGGGGAGTCGTTCCCGGTTGTCGTTGACGGGCCTCGGGTTCCGGTGGTCGTGCACAAGTGGCACGGCTCCGGAATCGACCAGGGCGACGCCGCCGCGGCGTACTTCTCGGACGCGCTCGGGATGTCCGTGCGGCTCCTGCGCACGCCCCCGGACCTGCGCCGGGAGTCGGGCGGCGAGACGGCCGGTCTGGTCGGGTACGCGGACGCGCACGCGTTGCTGATGATCTCGCTGTCCTCGTTGGACGGGCTGAACGAGCGGATCCTGGAGCACGGCGGCGAGCCCGTGCCGATGAACCGCTTCCGCCCCAACATCGTCGTGTCCGGATGGCCGGAGCCGCACACGGAGGACCGGGTGCGGCGCGCGGCGATCGGCGACGTGGAACTGGCCTACGCCAAGGACTGCGTGCGATGCGCCGTGCCGATGGTGGATCAGGAGACCGGGCTGCGCGACGGCCCGGAGCCGACGTGGACGCTCGCCACCTACCGGCGTGACCCGGACGGCGGCGTGATCTTCGGGATGAAGGCGGCCGTCATCACCACCGGCACCGTCGCGATCGGGGACAAGATCGACGTGCTGGAGTGGCGTTCCTAAGCCTTCTGCCAGCGCAGCCGGTCACCGCGCTGGGCGTCCTTGCGGCAGACCAACGGCTCGTTGAGCAGGCCGATGCCTTGTGCGCCTTCGGGATCGCACCGCGCACCCTCGTTGACCAGCAGGCCTCGCTGAGGCGGCGCGGTGGTCGTGGTGGGCTGCTGAGCGGGCGGCGGAGCCTGCACGGGCGGCGGCTTCGGCTGCGTGGTCGTCGTCGTGGTGGTGGTCGTTGCGGAGCCTGAGGTCTTGACCGTGATCTCGGCGACGTCCGGGGTCGGCACGATGCTGACCGGCTGGGCCGTGCTCGTGTCCTGCGAGCCTGACGACGAGGTCGAGATGGGGGTGGAGTCGAAGCTCCAGCCGGCCACGCCCAGCACGATGAGCAGTCCCGCACTGGCCAACGCCGGGATCCACAACGCCTTACGGGTGAGCACGGGGTGCACCTTAAGCGTCTTCGAGCTTGATCTGTAGAGGTGAGGGGTGTGCGTCGGTTTTCCGGAACAAGCGGGCACGTAGGCTGGCGGCCGTGCCAACGCTCGCTGACTACCAGCACGTCGCCCGCGGCAAGGTTCGCGAACTCTACGACGTCGACGACGAGCTGCTGCTGTTCGTCGCGTCCGACCGGATCTCCGCCTTCGACCACGTCCTGAGCACCGAGATCCCGGACAAGGGCCGCGTGCTCACCGCGATGAGCGTGTTCTGGTTCGAGCGGCTCGCCCCGAACCACCTGGTCGCGTTCGACGACCCGCGGATTCCCGCCGAGGTCCGCGGCCGGGCGCTGCTGGTGCGCAAGCTGAAGATGGTCGACGTCGAGTGCGTGGCGCGCGGGTACCTGACCGGCTCCGGCATGGCCGACTACACGGCGACCGGCGCGGTCTGCGGGATCGAGCTGCCGGCCGGGCTGGTCGAGGCCTCCGAGCTCGTCCCGCCGATCTTCACGCCCGCGTCGAAGGCCGAGATCGGCGCGCACGACGAGAACGTGTCGTTCGACGTCATCGCCGCGAAGCACGGTGAAGAGCTGGCGTCGAAGCTGCGTGACCGCACGATCGAGCTGTACAGCGAGGCGCGCGCGTACGCGTTGAGCCGCGGTCTGATCCTGGCGGACACGAAGTTCGAGTTCGGCCTGGACGCTGCCGGTGAGCTGATCCTGGCGGACGAGGTGTTCACGCCGGACTCGTCGCGGTACTGGCCGGCCGAGGGCTACGAGCCGGGTCGCGTGCAGCCGTCGTTCGACAAGCAGTACGTGCGGGACTGGCTGACGTCGCCGGAGTCCGGCTGGGACCGCAAGAGCGACGTCCCGCCGCCCCCGCTGCCCGCGGAGGTCGTCGAAGCCACCCGGAAGAGGTACGTGGAGGCGTACGAGCGGCTCACTGGCCGGTCTTTCGCTGACTGGCTCGCGTGAGTTAGCTCCGGTTTCACGCGGATGTCACCACGGCATGGCGCACTCAATGCGTGCACTCACAGCTCGTGGTCTCCCTGTCCGGCATCGGTCCGCAGACACTCGACCGATGCGCTGATCTCGCCGCGGCTCTCGAGCCGCGGAAGGTGCCGTTGTCGCTGCTCGTGATCCCTCGCGAGCTCGGCAAGGCACAGGAATGGGTGCGGCAGCGTGCCGCGCTCGGCGATGCGGTCGTGTTGCACGGCCTCGGCCAACGGCGGTTGCCCGCCTACGAGGCCGGGCTGCTGCTCACGGGTGCTCGCGTCCAGATGGAAGCCATCGGCCTCACCGCCGACACGTTCGCACCTCGGCGTTGTGTCGCGTCGCCCGGCACGTTGGTGGCGCTGGCCAAGCACCGGTTCACCCGCTGCGCCGACGCGCACGCCGTCCGCGAGGTGGGCACCGGGCTCGCGACGCTGGGCCGCCTGCACGCGCTGACGGAGCGCAGCAGCTTCGGTGAGCTGCGGTCGCTGGCGCTGGTCTACGCGACCGCACGGTCCGCGCGCCGCGGTGGCCTGACCCGGATCACCGTGGACGCCCGCGACCTGCACCGGCCCGGCGCCCGGCAGGCCGTGCTCGACGCCGTGGACATCGCACTCGCCCACGACGCCGCGCCGACCACCTACGTCAGACTGCCGTCTCCTCGCCAGGCGTCAGCGGCCTGACCTCGGTGCCATCCGGCTTGAGCATGTCGAACATCCGGTAGGCGTTCTCCGGCATCGACAGCAGCTTCTCGTGGATGGGCACGGCCACGCGGGGCTTGATCGCGCGCATGAAGTCGACCGCCTCGCCGAGCCTCAGCCACGGTGCTCCGGTGGGCAGTCCGAGCACGTCCACGTCCTCGTCCGGCACGAACAACGAGTCGCCGGGGTGGTAGAACGCGCCGTCACCGACCACGTAGCCGGTGTTCGGCACGATCGGGATGTCCTGGTGGATCATCGCGTGCTTGCCGCCGACGACCGTGACCGTCGTGTCGCCGACCTTCAGCACGTCACCCGGTCGTGCGATGGTCGGATTTTCGACGCTCGGCGCCGATCCCTCGTCCACGATGAGCTGCGCCTGCGGGTTGGCGGCGAGCAGCGCGGGCAGCTTCTCGACGTCCAGGTGGTCGTAGTGCTGGTGCGTGATGAGTACCGCGTCCAGGTCTTTCAGGTCCTCGAACCCTGCGGAGAACGTGCCGGGGTCGATCAGGATTCGCGTCGATCCCGACTCCAGCAGCACGCAGGCATGACCGAAATGGACAAGTTGCACGGAATCCTCCATTACCGACGTTTGGCGGGCTGACACGGCCAGGTGACGTCGGAAGTATCAAATGGCATGAGGAAAACCCTGCAACTCCTCACGGCACTGGCGCTCGCCCTGCCGATGACGTCCTTCGTCCCTGCTACCACCACCTCTACACCTGCACAGGCTGCGTCGCCGCAGTCGCAGGAAATCGGAACTGAGGAATCGCTCTCAGTCCGTGTTGGTGGAAAGTCCCTTTCCTCCGTGATCGACCGACCTGGTTCCGGGTACGTGAAGATCCACTTCACCGACCTCCGGATCCTGCCCGGCGACGTGCTCACGGTGTCGAACCCTGACGGCACCGAGAAGTACACCTACAACCGGGACCTGAAGAGCTCGCTGACGGCCACGCCCGACTCGACCGGCTTCTGGGCCATGTCGATCACGGGCTCGCGCGCCGTCGTCTCGGTGGGCAACCCGCTCAGCCGGGTGCGGATCGACAAGATCACGCGCGGCTACACCGAGGCCGAGATGGACTCGCGGCCGTCCGTGCAGAGCATCTGCGGCACGAACGACTACAAGGACGCGGTCTGCTACCAGTCCAGCAACCCGACCGAGTTCGGGAAGACCGCGTCCGTCGCGAAGCTGCTGCGCAACGGCAGCTCGCTGTGCACCGCGTGGCGGGTCGGCCCCAACAACCGCCTGCTGACCAACAACCACTGCTTCACCAGCACCGCGGGCATCGAGGTGTGGTTCAACTACCAGTGCCCGACCTGCGGCGGCACCGCGTCCGCTCCCACGACCAAGGTGCTGGCGGCGCAGGTCCTCAAGACCGACGCCGCTCTGGACTACACCCTCTTCACCGTCAACAACTTCGCGGCCATCAGCTCGTTCGGCTTCCTCGAACTGGACGCGCGCGTCCCGGCCGTTGGCGAAGAGATGTACGTCATCGGCCACCCGGCCGGGAAGCTCAAGAAGTTGTCGTTGCGCGACAACAACAACGGCGGCGGCTACTGCATCGTGCGCGCGGTGCGGGTGAACGGCAGCTCGTCGCAGTCCGACATCAGCTACATGTGCGACACCGAAGGCGGCTCGTCCGGCTCACCGGTCCTGTCGAGGCGCACGCACAAGGTGATCGGGCTCCACCACTTCGGCGGCTGCCCGAACCAGGGCGTGCGCATCGACCTCGTCGCCGCGCAGATCGGCTCACTGCTCTGACTAGCCCACCGCGGCAAGGATTTCCTGCTCTTCAGCCGCGGTGAGCCCGGCCTTGCGGGGCCGGTCCAGCCCGAGGCCGCGCTCGTACTCCAGCGAGTCGAGCGCGGTCTCGGCCAGCGGCCTGACCCGCAACCCGTTCGCCAGCGCGTTGCTGACGTCGCGGCCGACCATCTTGGCCCACTCCTGCGGCAACCACAGCGGCAACGACCGCGGCCCGGCCCACGGATTGATCTCCAGCTCTTTGAGGACCTTCTCGGGCACGGACACGAGCTGCGTGCCGGCCGGCGCCGTGACCCCCGCGATCTCCCCCATGGCCATCTGGAACGGCATGACCGGCCCGGTCGAGTCGTACGTGCCCGTGACCCGCTCCTCAGCGGCGAACACGATCCACTGCGCCAAATCTCGCGCATCGATGTGCTGGAACCCCAGGTCAGGACTGTCCGGCACGACCACACGCCCACCCTGAGCCATCCGCGCGGGCCAGTACCCGAACCTGTCACTCGGGTCGTCCGGCCCGGTGATCAGCCCGGCTCTGACGATGAACTCGCGCCCCCGAACCGCCTCCCGCACAGCGTTCTCGCTGGCCACCTTCACACTGCCGTACCGCTCCGACGTGAACTCCTCCGCCGGATCGTCCTCCAACGGCGGCAGAAGCTCGTCGCTCCCCGTCGCGTGGTCCGCGTAGACCGAGATGCTGGACACGAACGTCCAGTGCGGCGTCGTCTGCCCAAACGCCTCCAACGCATCCCGCACCCAGTTCACCGAGTACTTCGACACGTCGATCACAGCGTCGAACTGCTCACCGGCCAACTGGTCGAACGCGCCGGGCTTGTTCCTGTCGATCGAGATCAGGCGCGCGCCCTCGGGCACCCCGCCGGAGGCACCGCGAGCGCCGCACACCACGTCGTGGCCTCGCCGGACGGCCTCCGCCGTGATGGCCTTGCTGAGGAACACGGTTCCGCCGAGCACCAGGATCTTCATGATCTCCAGCATCCGTCCGATCGCGCCGGACTGCCACCGGTCTCGCTTTCGGCGAAATAGCTCGTTGGTATGGGTTTGATCAAGTATCGTTCGGGCCCGGCCGATGGACGTTCCGTGAGTCTGCACGCCTTCGTCGACGAGTCGCGGCGAAACAACACCTACCTGCTGGCCGTAGCCCTGGTTTCGCCCGGCCGGTTGCACCAGTTCCGCAAAGCCCTGCGTGGTTTGCTGATGCCAGGACAGCACGAGCTGCACTGCAAGAAGGAGACACCCAGCCGACGTAAGATGATCGTTTCCCGGCTGGTCGCGGAGCAGGTCTCCGTGCGGCTGTACACGCGGAGCTGCGACCGGGGTGACGAGCAGGCGCGCCAAACGTGCCTCGCGCGGCTCGTCACCGACCTGTTGGACGTCGACGCCCATCGGATGGTCCTCGACTCGCGCGACCAGCGGGATCGGCATGATGCCCTGACGATTCGCACATCGTTGGGCCACGACGCGTTGTCCACGAATCTCGTCTACGAGCACTGCCGCAGCACCAACGAGGAGCTGCTGTGGATCGCGGACGTCGTGGCGTGGTGCTACGGCTCCGGCGGTGAATGGCGGGAGCGGGTGATGCCAGTCGTCGAGTCGATCGTCGAACTGGACTGCCCCTAGAAAGCGCGATACCCAGCCGCCGACCGTCCGGACGTGGGCTGGGTACACTTCCTCGGCTTACGGGCCTCGGCTGCCTCCAACTCTACCAAACGGCGCCGCCGAGGCAAGGTCGTTCACCCGGTGGTGAGTCCGTGACGATGTGCCCCCGCACACGTGCCGGGAGGATGAACGCACAGGTCAGATAGGCTCTCGAGGTACCGCCAGCCCCTCAAACCCGGGAGCAGTCTGTCGTGGCCCGAGTCGTCGTCGACGTCATGCCGAAGCCCGAAATTCTCGACCCCCAAGGCCAGGCGGTGGCGAACGCCCTGCCGCGCCTCGGCTTTGACGGCATCACCGCCGTCCGTCAGGGCAAGCACTTCGAGCTGGAGGTCGCCGACGACGTCGACGACGCCACGCTCGCCAAGATCGCCGAGACCTTCCTCGCCAATCCTGTGATCGAGGACTGGACCGTGCGCAGGGTCGAGGCATGAGGGTCGGTGTCATCACCTTTCCCGGCACGCTCGACGACGTGGACGCACTGCGCGCCGTCAGGTACGCGGACGGGGAGGCTGTGCCGTTGTGGCACGGCGATCACGACCTCAAGGGCGTTGACGCGGTCATCGTGCCCGGTGGGTTCTCGTACGGCGACTACCTGCGGTGTGGCGCCATCGCGCGGTTCGCGCCGGTCATGCAGGAAGTGATCGAGGCCGCGAACAAGGGGATGCCGGTTCTCGGCATCTGCAACGGCTTTCAGATCCTCGCCGAGGCGCATCTGCTGCCGGGGGCGCTCGTCCGCAACCACAAGCTGCACTTCGTGTGCCGCGACCAGTGGCTGAAGGTCGAGAACAACACCACCGCGTGGACCGGCAGGTACGACCTCGGAGCCGAGATCCTCGTGCCGTTGAAGTCCGGCGAGGGCGGGTACCAGGCCGACGCCCAAACCCTTGAACAACTCGAAGGTGACGGCAGGGTCGTCTTCCGGTACGTCGGCGAGAACCCGAACGGCAGCCGCAACAACATCGCGGGCATCAGCAACGCCAGGGGCAACGTCGTCGGCCTCATGCCGCACCCCGAGCACGCGATCGACGCGCTCACCGGGCCGACGGACGACGGACTGGGCATGTTCCTGTCCCTGCTCGACACGGTGGTGAACGCATGAGCATCGACACCGTCAAGAACGCGGAGAACACGCCTGACCAGGAGCAGCCCTACCGGGAGCTGGGCCTGAAGGACGACGAGTACGCGCGCATCAAGGAGATCCTGCGAAGGCGCCCCACTGATGCCGAGCTCGCGATGTACTCGGTTATGTGGAGCGAGCACTGCTCCTACAAGTCGTCCAAGGTGCACCTGAAGTACTTCGGCGACACCACGACCGACGAGATGCGCAGCAAGATGCTCGCGGGCATCGGGGAGAACGCCGGCGTCGTCGACATCGGTGACGGCTGGGCGGTCACGTTCAAGCTGGAGAGCCACAACCACCCGTCGTACGTCGAGCCCTACCAGGGCGCGGCCACGGGGGTCGGCGGCATCGTGCGCGACATCCTCGCCATGGGTGCCCGGCCGCTCGCGGTCATGGACCCCCTGCGGTTCGGCAGGCCGGACGCGCCGGACACGAAACGCGTCCTCCCCGGCATCGTCGCTGGCGTCGGCGGTTACGGGAACTGCCTCGGCCTGCCGAACATCGGCGGCGAGGTCGTGTTCGACGAGTCCTACCAGGGCAACCCGCTGGTCAACGCCCTGTGCGTCGGTGCGATGCGGGTCGAGGACCTGCACCTCGCGCACGCGAGCGGCACCGGCAACAAGGTCATCCTCTACGGCGCGCGCACCGGCCTCGACGGCATCGGCGGGGTCAGCGTCCTGGCGAGCGAGACGTTCGACGACAGCGCCGGCAAGCGCAAGAAGCTGCCGTCCGTGCAGGTCGGCGACCCGTTCACGGAGAAGGTGCTGATCGAGTGCTCGCTCGAGCTGTTCGAGAAGGGCATCGTCGCCGGCATCCAGGACCTCGGCGGCGCGGGTCTGTCCTGCGCGACGAGCGAGCTGGCGTCCGCGGGTGACGGTGGCATGCACGTCTACCTCGAGCGCGTCCCGCTCAGGGCGACCGGCATGACCCCGGCGGAGATCCTCTCCAGCGAGTCCCAGGAACGCATGTGCGCGGTCGTCGAGCCGGCGAACGTCGAGGCGTTCATGGAGGTCTGCGCGAAGTGGGACGTCATCGCCACCGAGATCGGTGAGGTGACCGACGGCGACCGGCTGGTGATCACCTACGACGGCGAGGTCGTCGTGGACGTGCCGCCGCGCACCGTCGCCCACGAGGGCCCGGTCTACCACCGGCCGATCCAGCGCCCTGCCGACCAGGACGAGCTGCAGGCGAACACGCCGGACAGCCTCGAAAGGCCGGAGAACCTGCTCGAGCTGATCAAGACCATGGCGGCCAGCCCCAACCTGGCCTCCAAGAAGTGGGTCACCCAGCAGTACGACCGGTACGTCCGCGGCGGCACGGTTCTCGCGCAGCCGAGCGACGGCGGCATGATCCGGATCGACGAGGAGACCGGCCGAGGTGTCGCTCTCTCGACGGACTGCAACGGCCGCTACACCAAGCTCGACCCGTACGAGGGCGCGAAGCTCGCGTTGGCCGAGGCCTACCGCAACGTCGCAGCTACCGGTGCCACGCCGGTCGCCGTCACGAACTGCCTCAACTTCGGCTCGCCGGAGGACCCGGCGGTCATGTGGCAGTTCGAGCAGGCCGTGAAGGGCCTCGCGGACGGCTGCGCGGAGCTCGGCATCCCGGTGACCGGCGGCAACGTCAGCTTCTACAACCAGACCGGCTCCACGGCGATCCTGCCGACGCCGGTCGTGGGCGTGCTGGGCGTGATCGACGACGTGCGGCGCCGCATCCCCACCGGGATCGGGGCAGAGGCCGGCGAGACGCTGCTGCTGCTCGGCGAGACGCGCGACGAGTTCGGCGGGTCGGAGTGGGCGCACCACGTCCACGGCCACCTCGGCGGACTGCCGCCGAAGGCCGATCTGCAACGCGAGAAGCTGCTCGGCCAGGTCCTCGTCGCGGGCTCGCGGGACGGCATGGTCTCCGCCGCGCACGACCTGTCAGAGGGCGGTCTGGCCCAGGCGCTGGTCGAGACGTGCCTGATCGGCGAGGTGGGCGCGCGGGTGTTCCTGCAGGGCGACCTGTTCACCGAGCTGTTCAGCGAGTCCGCCGGCCGGGTGCTGGTCGCCGTGCCGCGGACCGAGGAGCAGCGCTTCACCGACATGTGCACCGCACGCCGTCTGCCGTGGCGCAAGGTCGGCGTCGTCGACCCGGAGTCGAACGCGCTGGAGATCCAGGGCCTCGGCGAACTCCCGCTGGACGAGCTCCGCGAGGCCTGGGAAGGCACTCTGCCCGCCCTGTTCGACTAACTGTTCCAGCGCATCGCCGTCAGCTGGCGGCGATGCGCTGGAGCTGCTCGAACTTGCCGTTGAACAGGTTCTGGTCGCCGGGGAACAGTCCGGCCGCCTGCCACTGCCAGATCGTGTGGAAGTCGAACCCGAGCGGGAGCGGGCCCAGCTTCGAGTTGTAGTGCGCGACCCACAGCGGGTTGTTGTCCCCGAACTTCACCGAGCCGCCGACGCACTTGTTCCACCAGCTCGTGGACGTGTAGATGGCCGGATGACGCTTGGTGCGCGCGAAGACCGTGTCGCTGAACGCCTTCACCCACGCGGTCATGGCGGCCTGGCTCATGTTGTAGCAAGTCTCGCCGTACGGGTTGTACTCCATGTCCAGCGCGGGAGGCAGCGTCTTGCCGTCGGGCGTCCAGCCACCGCCGTTGTTGACGAAGAAGTTCGCCTGCGCGACGCCGTCGGCACGGTCGGGCAGCGCGAAGTGGTAGGCGCCGCGGATCATGCCGATGTTGAGGGAGCCGTTGTACTGCTGGGTGAACTTCGGGTTCCGGTAGTGGGTGCCCTCGGTCGCCTTGACGTAGGCGAACCGGGCGCCTTTGTCCCAGGAGGACTTCCAGTCGACGTCGCCCTGGTGGCTGCTGACGTCCATCCCCGGGACTTTGCCGTCTGTCGGTGGCGACTCCGCCGAGCGCAGATCGCCGGTGCCTTCGTGCTTGAGGATCTGGGAACCCGCGGTGTGGTCCGCGGAGCCCTCGGGCAAGGGCGCCGCGGACGCGGGTGCCGGCGAGAGGCCGGCGACGATCGCCACGATGCTGATCAAGGTCCGCATGGAGTAGATCGTCCGACCATTTGTCCTAATTTGCCACCGGGGTCACCCGTCCAGGCGGGCCAGCTCGTCCTCGGTCAACTCCAGGTGGGTGGCGGAGGCGGAATCCCGGATGCTCGCCGGTCGAGAAGCACCCGGAATGGGGACTACCACTTCTGACTTCGCCAGCATCCACGCAAGACAGACCTGGTGGGCGCTGACCCCGTGCACGTCGCCGACCTCCTTGAACGGGCCGCTCAGCGCACCCGCCTTGCCGATGCCGCCGAACGGGCTCCACGGCAGGAACGCGATGCCGAGCTTCGCGCACAGCTCCAGTTCGGGTTCGCTCGATCGGAACACCGGCGAGAACTGGTTCTGCACGGCCGCGAGGCGCCCGCCCAGGATCTCGTTGGCCTGCACGATCTCGTCCGGGTTGAAGTTCGAGACGCCCGCGTAGCGGATCTTGCCGTTGTCCAGCAGCTCCTTCAGCGCGCCGACCGACTCCGCGATCGGCGTCTTCGGATCAGGCCGGTGGAACTGGTACAGGAAGATCTGGTCGACGCCGAGCCGCCGCAACGACGCGTCCACGGCCTTGAGCAGGTACTCCGGGCGTCCGTCGAGCTCCCAGCCACCGCCTGCCACCCGCGTGTGACCGCCCTTGGTCGCCACGAACACCTCTTCCGAGCGGCCCTTGAGCCCCTCGGCGATCAGCTCCTCGTTGTGGCCGAAGTCGGTGTCGTCGAGCGAGTAGGCGTCGGCGGTGTCGATGAACGTCACGCCCGCGTCCAGTGCGGCGTGGATGGTCTCGATCGCCCGCGCGCGGTCCGGCCTCCCCTGGACGGAGATGGGCATGCCGCCCAGGCCGATGGCACTGACTTCCACTTCTCCGATACGACGCTTCTGCATGTACTCCACTCTGGACCCTCTGGATTAAGCTGTCCAACGCAAAGAAGTGATCTCATTGAGCACTGGGGGTGATGAATCGTGGAACTCAGACAGCTGGAGTACTTCCTCGCGGTCGCCGACGAGTGTCATTTCACGAGGGCAGCGCGCCGGATGCACGTCTCCCAGTCGGGGCTGTCAGCGTCGATCCGGGCGCTCGAGGTGGAGCTGGGCGCGCCGCTGTTCCTGCGCACCACCCGCCAGGTCGAGCTGACCCAGGCCGGCCGTGCCCTGCTGCCGGAGGCGCGCCGGGCTCTGAGCAGCGTCGAGTCGGCCAGAGACGCCGTCGCCGCGGTGCAGGGGCTGCTGCGCGGCACGTTGTCCGTCGGCAGCCTGCAGTGCCTGCACGTGGTGCACCTGCCCGCGGTGCTGGCGCGGTTCCACGAGATCCACCCCGGTGTGGAGATCCGGATGCGCCAGTCCGGCAACGCCGAACTGGTCGAGGAGGTCCGGGCGGGCCGGCTCGACCTCGCGTTCGTCACGCGGCAGCCGAAGATCGCGGACGACCTGCGGGTGTCCACTTTGGCCAGTGAACCGCTCATGCTCGCGTGCGCGGTGGGAAGTCCGTTCGCCGACAGGGACTTCGTCGGACTGGAGGAGCTCGCCGGGCAGGCTTTCGTCGACTTCAACCCGGACTGGGGCACGCGGGACGACGTCGACCGCATGCTCGCCGCTGCCGGTGTCGAGCGGCACGTCGCCGTCGAGGTCAACGACGTGCACTCGCTCCTGGACTTCGTCGGGTTCGGCCTGGGGGTCGCGCTAGTCCCGCAGTCCTTCGTCGTCAAGACGAACCGCGCGTGCTTCGTCAGCCTTCGCGGCGACCTGCCCGTTGCCGAGACGGTGGTCGTCACCGGCAACACCGTCAGCGCCGCCGCGAGCGTTCTGCTGGACATGGTCGGAGAGGCCAAGTCCGGCCGCCTCCGTGTGGCCGGTTAGCTGCCAGCCGGTCGCGGGCCTGCGGAACTCGGTGCCCTCCAGCACCTCCATCTCACCGGTCTGGTGTGCGGGCGGCTGGTTGGACGGGTGGCAGAAGTTGCCGACCTTCGAGACGCCGTCCTTGGGGTTGCTGAGCTCCACCTCACCGGCGAAGGTGACTTCCTGGAACGAGACCCCGTGCTCGAACGTCGCGTTGGCCATTTGCAACCTGCCGTGGAACTTGCCGCCGGAGAACAGCGTCACCCGCTGCACGTGCATGTTGCGCAGGTTCGTGATGCCGTAGAACTGCGCGCGCCGGGCGACGAACCTGTTGACGTGCCTGCCGTCCAGCGAGAAGTACTCGAGGCTCGCACCGGTCAGGTCCAGGTCGAGGTGGTCGTGCTTGCGCTTCTTCCCCCACGACAGCGTGTCCTTGATCAACCGTTGCGCGGTCTGCCGAACCTGGTGCTCCAGCCGGATCTCCGGCGACACCTCTGCGCTGAAGTCCTGGTCCGGGTCCTCCGGCCTGGCCAGATGAGCGGGGTGCTCGAAGGGACGACGCAGGTATGCGCACAGCACGTCGATCACGGTCTGCCGGTATCGCGGGGTCGACTTCGCCAGCCACGCCAGCGCGTGCATCGCGCCCACCCGCACCTGGTCGGCCTCGTTGCCGAGCAACTCGACCGAGCGCGCGAACCGTTCGTCGGCGACTTTTTCGCTCTCCAGGAAGTGCTTCCGGTCGTTGAGCCACAACGCGTAGAGCGCGACGACGGCACCGCCGGCCACGCCGGCGGTCTTCACCATCTCGACCGCGGGTGCGCGCAGCAAGTACAGCAGGACCGCGGTTGCGGCCGTGACGACCGCGGCCATGACGACCGCGAACAGCCACTTCACGTCAGTTCCTCCACGCTTCGGGTAGCTCGGCCTTCATCGCGAACGTACAGCCGTCCGCCTTCACGTCCGTCCACTCCGAGCCCTTGAACTTGGTCTCGCCCAGAAACTTCGACTCGGTGAGCACCGCGAGGCCGCGAGCCTTGAACCGGCTGAACCACGCCTTGCCGCGGACTTCGGTGTGGTGCATGTAGAACCGGCCGGTCGACTCGACCTCGGTGAGGTAGACGTCGCCGTGGATCACCATGTGGTGGAACGCGTTCGCCTCGTTGAGCCGGGCGACGCGCAGGATCAGGTCGCCGACGTGCCGGTACGACAGGTCCATGTACTCGAGGTGCGCCTTGGTGAGGTTGAGGTCGTAGCGGACCGGGTCCTTCTCCTCGACGCGTGGCAGCAGGTCCTCGATCAGCCGCTGCGAGGTGAGCCGGACCTCCAGCTCGATCTCGTTCTGCACGGCGTCGAAGTCCTCCAGGTCGTCCTCGTGGTGCTGGAACGGCCGGCGCAGGTAGGCGCAGAGGATGTCGAGCACGGTTTGCGTGTATTCCGGCCGGGACTTCGCGAGGCCGGCCAGCGCGTGCATCGCGCCCACCCGCACCTGCGCGGCGTCGTGCCCCAGCAGCTCCACGGCGCGCGCGAACCGTTCGTCGGCCACGCGGGACCTGTCGTGCTCGATGCGCTGGCTCTCGAGCTCCTGGCGGGCCTCCTCGACCTTGCGCCGCCGGTCGTTGAGCCACAACGCGTACAGCGCCACGATCGCGCCGCCCGCGAGGCCACCTGTTTTGATCGCCTCGTGCTTGGGCGCGCCGGGGTCGATGAGCAGCAGGGCGCCACCGACCAGGGCAAACGCGCCCAGCGACGCGAGAATGGTCACGAGCAGCAAACTTTGCGCGCGGCGGTGCTTGCGCGCACCGGCGGCCGGCAGGAACCTCACGAGATCGGCATTCTGCCAAGCAGGTGGTGTGCCAGGCTGACTTATCGGCAGATGATGGGGTTGAACCTCTCCGATCGCGAACGAGGTGAGCTGGTGGAGCGGCCGAACTGGGCGCCGGGGGACATCGACCTGGAACGGCCGAGCGTCGCCCGCGTCTACGACTACTGGTTAGGTGGCGCGCACAACTTCGCCGCCGACCGCGCCATCGCGCAGCAGACCCTGGAGACGATGCCGCAGGTCCGCAGCGTCGTGCTGAACCACCGCGCGTTCCTCCGCAGGGCCGTCCGCTACCTGGTCGGCGCCGGCGTCCGGCAGTTCCTCGACCTCGGTTCCGGCATCCCGACCGTGGGCAACGTGCACGAGATCGCGCAGGCCACCGACCCCGGCGCCCGCGTCGTCTACGTCGACATCGACTCGGTCGCCGTCGCGCACAGCCGCTCGCTGCTCACCGGCAACGACCAGGTGAGCGTGCTGCAGGCCGACGTCCGCGACACGGCGACCGTGCTGGCCTCGAAGGAGGTCGCCGAGCAGCTCGACTTCGACCAGCCGATCGCGGTCCTGATGATCGCGCTGCTGCACTTCGTGTCGGACGAGGAAGACCCGGAGGGCATCGTCGGCGACTATCGAGACCGCCTCGCTCCCGGCAGTTTCCTGGCGGTCTCCCACGCCGGTTACGACGAGTCGGACGAGGTTCCGGTCGCCTCGCGGGAGGCGCGCAAGATCTACGACCGCGGCGTCACCACGACGACTTTGCGCAACAGGTCAGAGGTGACCCGCCTGTTCAAGGGTTTCGAGCTGGTCGAGCCGGGAGTCGTGCGCGTTCCGGCGTGGCGCCCGGAGTCGGTGGACGACGTCGAGGAGTTCGGGAGGGCCTTCCCGGGCTTCGCGGCGGTAGGCCGGAAGGCGTAGGTCGTGTCCGGTAGGTCGCGTTCGATGAGAGGCACGTCCGAGAGGGCCGCTGGCGGTGCCGCCGCGATCCCCTCATACCGGGCGTATTCGGGGGTTGCGGCGGTGCCGTCAGCGGCCCCCTCGGGCGCGGCTGTCGCGGACGCGACCTGCCGGACACGGACTGTGGGTGACGACTCACGGCGACCGCCCGTATGCTGCGCGTTCGTGGCGTTAGGGCCGAGCAGATGACCGAACGGGTTGACCAGCGAGTGCGTGAGGATCGCTCTCCTTTGGACCCGGCCGTTTTGGCCGGTGCCAAGTCGTTCGCGCGCAGCTGGGCCACGGCCGTGATCGGGTCGAGCTACGTGCCGATGACCCGCGCCGAGGTCGCGCAGCACCTGCAGGACCTCACCGAGATGCTGGTCGAGGCGCTGTTCGCGAGCCCGTTCCGCACGGCACCCGGCTACGAGATCGGCTCACGGCTGGTCGACGCGCACTTCACCGGCACCGACACGCTGGGCCGCACCGTCCAGCTGCTGGGTGACGACCTGCTGACCGAGTTGGGCTTCCCCGGCGACGACCGCCTGCAGTCCCGTCTGGCGGCCCTGCAGGGTGCGCTGGCCGCTGGATATGCCCGCGCACTGCGCGAACGCACGCTCGCCGAGCAGGAGGCGATCAGGGCGGCCGTCCTGGACGCCCGCGACCAGGCCGAGTCGATGCTGCGGGCCTCGGAGGCCCGGTTCCGCGCGATGTTCACCGAGGCCGCGATCGGCATCGGCATCGCGGACATCGACGGCCGGATACTGGACGTCAACCAGGCCCTGCAGGACATGCTCGGGTTCAGCGTCGAGGAGATGCGCCAGTACAACGTGCGCGACCTCATGCACCCCGAGGACGCGGGCAGCGTGTGGCGGCTCTACGACCAGCTCATCGCCGGCGAGTGCGACCACTACCGCGCCGAGAAGCGGTTCCACCGGGCGGACGGCGAACAGGTGTGGACGCACCTGACCCTGTCCCTGGTCCGCGACGACCACGGCGAGCCGCAGTACCAGGTCGCGATGATCGAGGACGTCACCGACCGCCACCTGCTGCAGAACCGCCTGCGCTACCAGGCGCTGCACGACCCGCTGACCGGCCTGCCGAACCGCGCGCTGTTCCTGGAGCGACTCGGCCGCGTGTTCAACAACCGCGCCAAGCACGTGCGAGCCGGCCTCTGTTACCTCGACCTGGACGGCTTCAAGGTCATCAACGACTCGCTGGGCCACGACATAGGAGATCAGCTCCTGGTCGAGGTGGGCCGCCGGCTCGACCACTCGGTGTCAGGCGAGGGCAAGCTGGTCGCGCGGATGGGCGGCGACGAGTTCGTGATCCTGGTCGAGGGCTCGGCCGGTGAACAGGACATCGTCGACGTGGCGGACCGCGTGCTGACCGAACTGGAGGCGCCGATCCGCATCGCCGGCCACGAGCTGTCGGTCTCGGCGTCCATCGGCATCGTCGAACGGCAGCTCTCCGGCACCACCTCCGCCGACCTCATGCGCGACGCGGACATCACGCTCTACTGGGCCAAGGCGGACGGCAAGGCGCGCTGGGCGCTGTACGACCCGGAACGCAACGCCCGCGAGGTGGCCCGGTTCACCCTGTCCGCGACGATGCCGCGCGCGTTGGAACGCGGCGAGTTCTACGTCGAGTACCAGCCGTTGGTGCGGCTGGAGGACTCCACGGTCACCGGCGTGGAAGCCCTGGTGCGCTGGCAACACCCGGAGTTCGGCCGGCTGGCACCGGACCGTTTCATCGAGCTGGCCGAGGAAACCGGCCTCATCGTCCCGTTAGGACGGTGGGTGCTGCGCAAGGCGTGCGAGGAAGCACGGCGTTGGCTGGTCGAGTTCGGTGACGCGGCACCGTTCGTGTCGGTGAACCTGGCCGTGCGCCAGTCCCGCGACCCCGAACTGGTCCGCGACGTCAAGCGCATCCTCGACGAGTGCGCCCTGCCGCCGCACCACCTGCAGCTGGAACTGACCGAGTCGGCGATCATGGGCACCGCGGACGAGCCCCTGGAAGCGCTGCGGGCGTTGTGCGACATGGGTGTGCGCATCGCGATCGACGACTTCGGCACCGGGTATTCCAACCTGGCCTACCTCAAGCACCTGCCCGTGCACGAGCTGAAGATCGCTGGCTCGTTCATGGAGGGGCTGCGGGCCGAGAACGAGGAAGACCCGGTCGACTCGCAGATCGTGGCGACCCTGGTGCAGCTCGCGCACGCGCTGTCGTTGGGTGTGACGGCGGAGGGTGTGGAGACGCCGGCTCAGGCGGCCCGCTTGCTGCGGCTGGGATGTGACACGGGGCAGGGCTGGTTCTTCGCCAGGCCCGGTCCGCCGGAGAACATCGACAGCCTCCTGCGTGGTGATCTCTAGCTCGGGGAACTCCCAAGGCCATGAAGTCATTGGCCCTGGTCGTGCTCCTGCTCGTCACCATGACTCCGGTCGCCCGCGCCGCCGCGGACGTCGTCCCGCTGCCCGCCGACAAACAGGCCTTCGGCACGGCCAGGTCCGCGGCCAGCCCGGTGTGGTTCACGCTCGGCCACCAGGGCCTGTCCGAGATCTTCTACCCCGACCTGAGCACTCCCGCGACCCGCGAGACCCGGCTCCTGGTCGACGGAAAGCCTGGTCAGGCGTACACCGAGCCCGCAGACGACAGGTCACTGACGTTCCGGCAACGGCTGCGCGGCGACGGCTGGCGAGCTGAGATCACCTACGTCACCGATCCTCGGCGTGCGGCCGTGCTCGCGGACGTGTCCGTCAGGGCCGAGCGTCCGGTCCGGTTGTCGATCGACCACGTGCGGATCAAGGGTTCCAGTGACGTGACCAGCACGTTGCCCACCGAGCCGGTGCGGCACGCGAAAGGCACGTTCGCGGTCGGGTTCGGCGAAGGCGTCGCCCAGGCCGCGCTGGACCGCGGATTCCGCGCCATCGCGAAGGAGTACGCGCGAGGCTGGCACGACTACCTCGACGGGCTGAAGCGGCCGAAGTCGGCGGACCGGCGGCTCTACGACATGTCCGTGATGGTGCTGGCGGCGACCGAGGACAAGACCAACCCCGGCGCGTCGATCGCGTCGCCGAGCTTCCCGTGGGCCTTCGGGTTCGACCGGGAGCTGGCGCCCGAACTCGGCCCGTACGCGCTGGTGTGGCCGCGCGATCTCTACCACGTGTCCACGGCCATGATCGCGGCTGGAGATCGCGGTTTCGCCGGGCGCGCCCTGGACTTCATGCTCCAGAAGCAACAGCAGCCCGACGGCCACCTGCCGCAGAACACTCGGGTCGACGGCACCCCGGTGTGGACCAAGGTCCAGCTGGATCAGACCGCAGCGCCCCTGCTGCTGGCCCACCAGCTGGGCCGCCGCGACAAGTCCACAGTGGACTCACTGCGTCGCTCGGCCGACTACCTGCTGAGCTACCCGAACTCGCCGTTCAGCGAGCAGGAGCGGTGGGAGAACCAGGACGGCTACTCGCCCGCGACCATCGCCTCAGTCATCGCTGGACTTGTGTGCTTCGCGGATCTGTTGCAGCGCAACGGGGAGAACGCGGAGAAGTACCTCAAAGCTGCCGACGAGTGGCAGCGCAAGGTGGAGGGCTGGACCGCGACCAGCACCGGACCGTACGCCCCCAAGCCGTACTACCTGCGGCTCACCAAGGACGGAAAGCCGGACGCGCCGACCAAGTACAACCTCGGCGACAACAACCCCACGGACATCGACCAGCGGGCAGTGGTGGACCCGAGCTTCCTCGAACTGGTGCGGCTCGGCGTCAAACGCGCTGACGACCAGGTCATCCGCAACACCGTCGCCGTGGTCGACCAGCAGCTGAAGAAACAGGGCTACTGGCACCGGTTCACGCAGGACGGCTACGGCGAGACTGTGGACGGCAGGCCGTGGGGCATCAACTGGCCGACGCCGACCCGCACGTACGGACGGTTGTGGCCGTTGCTGAGCGGCGAACGCGGCGAGTACGAGCTGCTCGCCGGACAGAAAGCCGCTGCTGCCAAGCGGCTCGAAGAAATCGCCGCCACCGCCAACAGCGGCCTCATGCTGCCCGAACAGGTGTGGGACGGCCGAGGGACCACCTCGGCCACCCCACTCGCCTGGACGCACGCGCAGTACGTGCGGCTGGCGTGGTCGCTGGACGCGGGCCGTCCCGTGGAACGACCCGCGGTCGTGGCGAACCGTTACGGCAGCTAGCGCTTGGAAACGTTGTGCCCGGACACCTCCACCACAGGCTGCGCGCCGCCGAGGTCGGACGCCCGGTACTCGGCCCGGATCGTCTGGATCTCACCGGGGAACAGCGTGATGTAGTTGTCGGTCCAGTCGGCCGGCAGCACCTCGGCGCCGCCCTGCCCCTTGCGCAGTGACGCGCGCAGGAAGAACGCCACGGACGTGCCGGTGTTCTTGATGGTCACGTGCGTGGCCTGCCTGCCGTCCGTGCCCGGCGTCGTGGCGGTGGACACCGAGACCTGGCCCGCCTTCAACGAACTCAACGTCTTCAGGTCCGTGTACTGGGCCTGCGGCGTGTAGTACCAGTCGCCGCCGTTGTAGTTCAGGGTGTCCGCCTTGGTGGACAGCCAGTAGACGTTGCGGTCGACTTCCTTGCCGCTCGCGTCCTTGAGCAGCAGCCGCACGAAGTACGCCGGCGACAGACCCGACGGCTGCGGCACGTTGCCGACCCGCACGGAACCGTTGGCCTTGGCCGGAACCGGGCGCGTCTCGTTCGCCTTCTGGGTGCCGTCGGAGTTGAAGACCGTCACCTGGAGGCTGAGGCCCTCCTGCGCCTGCAGACCCATGTTCACCACGGCGAGCGACTTGTCGTCGTAGGAGTACTGGGCGTGCAGCGCCTTGTTGGCCGTCTTGGCCCCGAAGTACGAACCCGCGGTCGCGAGGTTGTAGTTGTAGAGGTGCCAGAAGAGCTTGGGCCACGGGTCGTTCTGCATCCAGTAGATGACGCCCTGCGCCTGGTTCGCGCCGGTGTCGGAGAAGTCCCTGCCGAACGCCTCGAACTGCGCGCGGTTCGTCTCGTACTGCTGCAGCTGCGCCTTCTTGACGAAGTCGTCGACGTTCGACGGCTTGCCGTACCGGTTGTCGAGCGCCGTGCCCCAGAAGCCGATCTTGCTGAAGTTGCCGGACGGCGACAGGTGGTACTGCGAGGCGTTGTAGTCGGTCAGCTTGTTGATCTCGGACTGGCTGAGGAACTTCTTCAGCTCGTCCATCTCCGGGATCGCGAGACCGGGACCGATCTCCGACGCGAAGCCCGCGCTGCCGCCCTTTTGGTTGTTGTACCAGTAGACCGGCGGCTCCCACCAGTACGGGCCGTCCATCTTCATGCCGGAGTCGCCGAGCTTCGGCGAGCTGCGGCGGGCGGCCGCGGTGACGATCGGCGTCTGCCAGTCAGCGCGCTTCAACGCGTCCAGGTAGATCGTCTCGACGGCGGCCACCGGGGCCTCGTCCGAGCCGACCAGGAACGTGAACACGCTGGGGTGGTTGCGAATCCGCTTGGCCTCACCCTCGGCGGACGCGCCGGCGACCCTCTTGTCCTCCGCGGAGAACCCGCCGGTGTTCTGCCACTTCGAGCAGCACTCCCAGCCGGTCATGAGCAGGATGCCCATGCGGTCGGCCATGTCGTAGATCTCGTCGTTCTCGGGCTTGCCCTCGAGCCGGATCGTGTTGAGGCCCATGGACTTCGTCAGCATCATCTCGTCGGCGATCTTCTGCACGTTGGTGCGCAGGAAGAGGTCCGACGCCCAGCCGCCACCGCGGATCAGGATCGGCTTGCCGTTGATCTGGTACTGGATGTTGCCGCTGATCATCTTCGAGGTGACCTCGCGGATGCCGAACGTGGTCTTCTGCTCGTCCGACTTGGCCCCGGAAACGGTCGCGGTGGCCGTCGCGTCGTACAACGGCTGCGCGCCCATCTGGTACGGCCACCAGATCTGCGGGTTGCTGACGTTCAGCGTGAACGTGACCGTCTTGGTCTCGTTCGCGGCGAGGCTCACGTTCTGGCTGTAGTTCTGGCCGGCCGCGCTGCCGGCGACGGTCGTGGTGACCGCGCTGCCGGTGTTGTTGCGCGCGTCGACCTTCACGGTGACCGTGGCGCTGTTCAGGTTCGGCAGCGGCAGGTCGGACAGCACGTGCAGGCCGCGCAACGAGACGGCGCCGCTCGCGACCAGGTCGACGTCGCGGAACAGGCCCTGGTTGCGGTCGGGCGGGAGCTGGGACCAGTCGATGAAGTGGATCACCAGGTCCTTGGCGGGGTCGGCCGGCGACGCCTTGATCGCGATCGCGTTGTCGCCCTTGCGCAGCAGGCTGGTGACGTTGAACTCGTAGGTCGGGTAGGCGCCGATGACCGTGTCGGTGCCGGCGATCTTCTTGCCGTTCAGCCAGATCTCACCGCGGGAGATGACGCCGCCGTTGAGCTTGAGGAACGTGTTGACGCCCGGCTGCGGGTCGGCCTGGAAGACCTTGCGGTACCACCACGGCACCTGGAAGTCGCCGCGGACGGCCTTCTTGAGGTTGTCCGAGTAGTTGACGTCCCCGTACTTGTTGTTGGCGATGAGACCGGCCATCACGGTGGATCGCGCGGGCACGGTCATCCACCCGGAGTCCGAATAGGCCGGTCCGGAGATCACGTCACCGGCCTGCGTGGCCTTGGTGCTGGTCTGCATCCGCCAGTCGGGGATGGTGGAGGTCGTTCCGGGGCTCGCGGCCACCTTGAGCGCCGCTCCCGTGCCGGGCACGGGACCCGCGTTGGCTGAGGTTCCTGGCACCAGCAGGGCCAGGCCCACCGCCGCCACGACCAGTGTCGGTAGTGGTCGGTTGCGCAGCATGTCGCTCCTCGACGCATCGGGGCGGCGGCGCTTCGGGGTATCGTAAAGAAGGTTTCCTTTTTGTGAGGTCACCGGCAATGCGCCTTATGGGTGACACGGGACACATCGTTCGCCACACTCCGTGCCCGGCCATCCGATACGTTGGCCTTCATGCTTCGAATTGCCGTCCCGTTCGTGCTGGCAGCGGTCCTGACCGGGTGTTCTTCGCCGCAATCGGGGACGCCCTCCGCGGGAGACCAGACCGGCGCGGCGCCGACGACCGGTTCTTCGGCCGGGACCGCCCCGGTGAACAGGCCCAAGGCCGTCGACCTGAAGACGCTCGACCCGTGCTCGCTGGTCACGCCCGAGACGAAGACGGCGCTCGCCATCCGCACCGTGCAGTCGGCCCCGGCTGACGTGGACTACGGCGAGGGCAGCAAGGCATGTGGCACCAGCTTCGAGGACCGGAACTTCACCTGGAACATCCACACGGTGGTCAACGGCGGTGCCGACAGGCTGAAGAGGACGGTCGGCAAGGAGAGCCAGCTCACCGAGCTGAAGGTCGCCGGCTACCCCGCCTACCTCGCCAAGGGTGAGTCCGGCGCCGGGTCTCCCCAGTGCGAGATCTACTTCGACGCCCACGACGAGCAGTTGTTGCTGGTTTCGGTGATCGCGGGATGGGGTAGTACGGCCACTGCGGACAGTGCGTGCGAGAAGGTCAAACCGCTCGCGGAGGCCGTGGGGGCAGTGCTTGCGACGAAGTGAGCAGAAGTACTCGGCTTGTACCGGGAACCGGTCACTCGCGTCATGCATCAGAGCTAAAGTCGTTTCAAATGCACACGCGGCCCAAAACTGGGGGGCCGTACTGAGGAGGGTGTTCCGTGTATCTCGCGGACGGTGGCGGCAGCTCGTCGCCTCCTGAGTTCGGTCAGCGCAAGCTCAAGGTGGATCCTTCTGCGATTCCGCAGGCCAGGAAGGCCTTCGAGCACGCGCTCGACGAGTTCGACAACAAGATCAAGAACGCTATCGAGCAACTGCCCACGAAGCCCTGGGCGCAGGACCCGATCAGCAGTGAGACCTCGAAGGCCTTCAACGAGCAGACCTCGGAGAAGGCGCTCGCCGCCATGAGGTTCTACCGGGAGCAGCTCGTCGGCGTGATCAGCCAGCTCACGAAGATCGAGACGCAGTACCGGCAGACCGAGGGTGACAACGAGGCCATGTGGGGCAAGCACCTGCGGGACCGGGACTGAGAGGGGGCTGACCGATGACTGACCACCGTTTTCAGGGGTACGGACACCCCGAGCTGTACAAGATGATCAACTCTGGTCCTGGCGTCTCCGCCTCCATCCCGGTGGAGCAGGGCTGGAAGACGATCGCGGCCTCGCTCGCCCAGATCGACGCCGACCTGCACGCCGGGCTGGCGAAGATGGGCGCGGACTGGGAGTCCGACGCCGCCGACGCCGCGCAGGGCGCGCTGTCGCCGCTGGCCCAGTGGGCCGGGTTCGCCGAGAGCGGCGCCACGACCATGGAGAGCTCCGCGCGCCTGCAGGGTGAGTTCATCGCCGACGCGCGCAAGAAGATGCCCGAGGTCGTTCCGGTCACCACCGAGAAGCCCGGCTTCATGGACATGGCGGTCGGCGCGCTCACGGGTCCGGTCGGCATGGCGCACGTCGTGGGCCAGCAGATGGACCACGAGAAGCAGGAAGCCGCCGCGGACAACGCCGCAGCTCAGGCCGTCAAGGTCATGGAGGACTACCAGTCGGACAGCCGCTGGAACTCCTCCACGCTCGGTGAGTTCCCGCAGCCGCCGCAGGTCGTCATCGACACGCCGCCGCCCACCGACACCGGCACCGGCAGCACTCGGGTCGGCTACAGCTCGACCGGCGCACCCTCGCCGTCGGGCCCCACCGGCACCACGAACCCGTCGTGGGTGACGCCGCCGACGACCACGCAGCAGCAGGTCTCCACGGGCTGGACACCTCCTCCGCCCACCGACACCACGCACACGTCGTGGACGCAGCCTCCTTCGACGCCGACGCCCACGCCGCCGGTGAACACGCCTCCTCCGACGAACCTGCCGCAGCCGACGCCCACACCGACCCCTGGTGGACCGGTGTTCACCCGGCCGGCCACGGGCACGCCCGGTGGCGGTTCCGGTGGTGGCCGCGGTGGTCAGCTCGGCAACGTTCGAGGTGGTCAGCTCGGTTCCGGCAAGGCGTTCGGCCCGATGTCCGGCTCGCTCGGCACGTCCGGCCAGCAGGGCTCGATGAAGCCCGGCGGCATGCCCGGCATGGGTGCCGGCCCGGACGGGATGCGCGGCGGTGCCATGGGCTCCGGCTCGGGTGCCGCGGGCAAGGGCGGTGCCGCCGGCGCTGGTGCCGGTGGTGCGCAGGGCCAGAAGGGCGAGGGCGAGGACGACCTCGAGCACAAGGCGGCCGACTACCTGGTCGAGACCGGCGACGTGTTCGGTGACGACCGCATGGTCGCGCCTCCCGTCATCGGAGGCTTCACGGAGTGAGCTTGTTCGGCGGCCCGGCGGAGAGGGAGCCGATCACTCTCTCCGCCGAGGAGTTCGACGTGCTGTGGGACCGGATGAACGTCGGTCCCATGCCGCTCGTGCTCAAAGTTCCCACTCCCGGTAAGACGCGGGACGAGCGCATCCAGCTCGAGAACCGCGTCTACCAGCAGTTGGACCACCGCCGACTGGGCAACTCGCGCGGGCTTTCGTCCGAACTGGACGGACTGCTGCGCATGTTCGTCAAGCCCGAGCGGGAGGCGGACGGCCGCCTCTGGCTCGGTTACAGCCTGCGCGTCCTCGCCGTGGCGAACGGCGACTGGGGCGCGGTGGCGACGCTGCGGGACGACCAGCTGACGTTCCAGCCGTGGGCGGGCTCCGGGCTCGCCTCCGCGGTGCTCTCGGTGCTGCCGTCCCACCCCGCCGGCACGGGCCTGTCCGTGACGCTGCCCAGCGCCGACATCGAGAAGGCGATCTCGCAGACCGACGGGTCGCCGAAGTCGATGGAGGCCGCGTTCCGTGGCATCGGCCTGCGCGAGGACGACGCCAAGGCGTTGATCAAGATGTTCACCGGCATCGTGCACACCGGGAACTTCGGTGCCGCGGCCAGGGACAAGTACGGCAAGCGCTGGCGGCCCGAGCGCGTGGTCGCGTTCTTCGACACCGAAGAAGGCCGCTACCTGCAACAACGCCGTGCCTCCAACGGTCAGCCGCCGTGGAGCACGTTCACGCCGACCGATGCTCGCCGGATGATGCACCAGGTGGACGAGCTGATCACCGAAGCGGTTCGTTCCGCAGGCGGCTGATGTCTGGTTTGATCTGACCACCGCCGCCGTGGCCAAGACCCCTTGGAGACGGCGAAATGAGCATCGACAGAAGGCTGTTCCTGCTGGCTACAGGGGCTGCACTGGTCGGGACGTCAGCATTGCCGGGGACCGCTTCGGCGCAGTCCTCCGCCTCGCTGTGGCAAGAGTTCGTTGCCAACCCGTACAACCACCCGCAGATCCCGAACATCGCCTACGCCGGCTACCGGATGGGCGAAAAGCCTGCTCACCGCCCTGTGCTGGCCAACGTGCTGTTCTTCGGCGCACGCAGGGACGGCTCTGCCGACGCCTCCCGCGCGATCAACAAGGCGATCGAGTTCGTCGGCCGGCTGGGCGGGGGCACCGTCCACGTGCCGCCGGGCCGCTACCGGATCGACGACATCATCCGCATCGGCTACGACAACGTGGTGCTGCGCGGCGCGGGCAGCAAGAAGACGACCTTCTACGCGACCCGGTCGCTGGAGGAGATCGTCGGCATCAACCGCAGCCGATACGGCTCGGAGAACTCGGCGTGGAGCTGGTCGGGTGGCCTGGTGTGGGTGTGCCACCGCGACCGCTACCAGCCGCTGGTCGACGCGATCAAGGCGAAGAAGTGGCCGTTCGAGGGCTGGACGGGCAACGAGCTGGAGCAGGGGTCGACCCTGACCGCCGTGACCGGTTCGGCGGCACGCGGTGCGTTCGTCGTGACTGTCGAGAATGGACGCAAGCTGCGTGCCGGTCAGCGCGTTCTGTTGCGGCTGGACGACTCCGAGTACTCGCTGCCGAAGCACATGTGCGGCGATGTTCCCGGCACGACGTCCTACAAGTGGGACGACAAGGACAAGCTCCTGTCGTACTTCCCGTTCCTGTGGCCGGTGCGGGTGGAGTGGGTGCGCGGCAACAGGGTCAAGCTCGCGCAGCCGTTGCCGCTGGAGATCCGCCCGGAGTGGAAGGCGCGGCTGACCACGATGGCGCCGGTCGTCACGGGTGCGGGCGTCGAGGGCATCAAGATCGAGATGTTCAAGGTGCCGACGCCGAAACACCTGCAGGACAAGGGGTACAACGGTCTCGCGTTCCAGTGCGCGTGGGACTGCTGGGCGGACGACGTGCACGTCCAGGACGTCGACAACGGCTTCCTCCTGGTGTCCTCGAAGGGAATCTCGCTGCTGAACACGCGTGTGTCGGGCCGTGGTCACCACCACGCGTACGCGACGCGCGAGCAGTCCCACGACAACCTGACCGACGGGTTCGTGATCGAGGCGCCTTCTGAGCCGTCGCAGGCGGGTGCGGGCAACCACGGTCTGAACGTCGAAGGCCTGTCCTGCGGCAACGTCTGGACCCGCGGCCACATGGATCACGACGTCTTCGACACCCACCGCGGTCTGCCGTTCGCCAACGTCCGCACCGAGATCACCATCAACAACGTCGGTGCGCACGGTGGTAGCGCGAACGCCGGCCCGTTGTACGGAGCCCGGTTTGCGCACTGGAACGTCACCGTGACGAACCAGAGAGCAGGCAACGTCCGGATCGACCAGGTCGCTCCGTGCAGTGCGACCGTGGCGATCTCCGAGGTGCGCGACTTCGGTCAGATCGACAAGCCGGACTTCACCGGGCCGTTGAACTCGCGCCTGGAGCTCTACGGCACCACGGCTGTCACGCCTCGCAACCTCTACGACGCGCAGAAGCGGTTGCGCCGCTCATGAGCTAGCGGCCCGCATCACGCGCGGCAGCGATCGCGTCACGTCGTCCAGGTCGGTGGGGAGCACCAGACTCTCCACCGACCTGCTGATGCGCCGGGTCCAGCCCTGCCCGGTGAACTCCAGCCGGTACGACAGGAAGTCGAACCCCAGCGGTGCCGGGCCGGACAGCAGCAGGTGCTGGCCGTAGGTGCGTCCGGCCTGGCCCAGCGTCCTGAGGACGTCCAGGAACTCCGGGGGCACCTCGGCCAGCCCGTCCACGCAGACGAGGAGTTCCGGCAGCGGAGCGAGTTCCGCACCGCCGGACCGCGCCGCGCGGTAGTCCCAGATGCTCCGGTAGCCGAGGTCCGCGAGCGTTCTGGTGCGTTGTGCGTGGTCTTCCAGCAGGTCCACGAACCGCACGTGCGGTGCGTCTTCAAGGCCTTCGAACACCTTGCTGCCGTCGAGTGGGATCAGGACGACCTGGAGGTCGTCCGGCGAGTGCCGCAGCATCTGGCCGAGAACCAGCGCGCGCAGGGCTTCCGCACGTCGTTCGGCCGGTGCGATCACCTCGCCGTGCGGTCCCATTCCGTCCTGCAGGTGGCCGGACTTGAGGTCGATCTCGATCGGCTGGCCGTACTCGTCCGCGCCCACCGCGACCCGGTACTGCATGGCGAGCGGGCGCGGCCGCCACGCGTGGGGCTTGTCGAACCTGTTCGGCATGTCGTGCAGGGTGAAGAAGTCCGGCGGCGGCTCGTCCTGGTGCATCAGCTGTGGCAACGAGACGGCCATCTCGTCGAGGTCCACGGGCACCGTGCACTCGTCGATCCGCACGTCCGCTGCCTCGTACGGGCTGTCGAGCAGCAGCTGCATCCCGGTCTGGCCAACGTCTTTGGCGATGATCGTGAGATCAGTGGCGAACGACGGGTCCGCCTGCGCGATGTCCTCGAACCCGGTGATGCAGACCAGGAGTTGTGGCAGCACCTGGTCGAACCCGCGGTGGTGGAAGATCGTCCAGGTGTTGCCGACGATCTCGAGCCGGCGTTGGGACTCGGCCAGCAGCAGATCCGCGAGCCGTCCGGGATTCCTCGCCGCGTTCCGATGATGAGCCTGCACGTGCGGTGCCTGGTCGAGCCCGGCGAACGTGTCCGTGTCGTGCGCGTCGATGAAGATCGTGTGGAACAGCCTGGGCGACTGCGTTGTCATCAGCCCCAGCACCAGACTCCGGAACGCGTCCGGCGCGGTGACGCTGAGGTGCGATCCGGTGCGCCACTTGCCGTCGACGAAGTGGGTGAGTTCGACGACGACGGGTTCGCCGTGGCTGTCGACGCCGATCGGAACCTTCCACCACCGGCCCTTCCACGCGAGGGCCTTGGTGAAGGTGCTCAAACCGTGCAGGGCCAGGAAGTTCAGCCGTACCAACGATCGAAGGCCCGCCGGCACGTCGTTCAGCACACCCGCCTCGATGATCACCCGGACGTTCCTGGCCGTCGCGGTGATCCAGCGCACGGAGTCCGCGAGGCCGGGAAAGCTTGCCGCGCACAGCTTCCAGTCGTCGACCAGGAGAACCGCGCCGGGTTCGCCGCCGCGTTCGAACCACGTCAGCAGGTTCTGGCAGCGGCGGTGGTCAGCGGGGTCGAACGACACGTTGACCGGCTCGGACGGCGTGCCGCGGCCGATGCGGTAGATCTGCTCGGTCACGTGACCGCGATCTGGACGGCGGCCTTGTCGTGCACGGAAAGGCCCATGCCGGGCAGGTTCGGCACGTGCGCGGCGCTGCGGTTGTTGATCAGCGAGGTGTCCGGGTCGTCCAGGCGGAGCTCGATGCCGAACGCCAGGCTGTCCCTGATGAACGGCGGCACCTGGTCCCAGGTGCGCGCGGTGACGACGATGTGGCGTTGCGGGTCGAGGGCTTCGCCGGGTCCGTCGAGCAGCTGGTATGCGCTGAGGTCGCCGAGAACGGTCGCGAGCGTGCGCAGCGTCGTGGACTTGCCGGTGCCGGGCGCGCCGACGATGGCGCCGTGCCGCAGTTCTGCCGTGAAGTCCGGGACGAACGGGTCGATGCGGTGTTCGTACGGCTTGTCGATCAGGCCGACGGCGCCGGGCGGGAGCATGTCCAGCGTCAGCGGATCGCCCAGCGGCGGAAGCAGGATCTCGTAGGCGAATCCGCCGCCGGTGACGTCCGGCAGCACGTCAAGCATCTCGGCGAAGTCGAACGTGGGAGTGGCGAGCGGCCACTCCGGGAGCTCGTACGGAAGTCCTTGTGGCACTTCACCTGCGAACATGACGTGCACGCCCAGCACCCGGCCGGCCCGCATGCCCATCAGCAGCGCCGCGAGGAACTTCGGTTCCCTGGCGATGAAGGCGTTCGCACCCGACACGCAGACGATCAGCTCCGCGACCGGGTCGAGCGGGGCACCGTTCACCAGGGCCGTCCGGTAGTCGTTGAGGCTCTTGAACTTCCCGGCGGTGTGCACGATCTCCTGGCGCCGGTTGATCTCGCCGTAGAACGCGTCCAGCAGCCGGATGACCGTCGCGTCGTCCGCCGCCGGTGTCATCGTGTGTGTGACCTGGGACATGAACGCGAGCGGCTCGAACACACCGGTGCCGTCGCCGTCGACGAGCAGGTACTGCACGTGGTCGGCCGAGTGCGTGACCATGAAACCCAGCAGCAGACTCAGCAGCTGATCCGGCGTGCCGCGGTGCACGGCGCTGCCCAGCGCGAGCTCGGCGTTGACCGGCCAGCCCCGGTCGTCGACCCCGGCAGCGGCCCTGAAGTCGTTGCGCTGCCACATGTTGCTCAGATCGGCCTCGATCTCGTGCAACGCGAGGAAGTCCGTCGGCTCACCGAGCATGTGCTTGCGCAGCCGGGCCGGCACATCGGCCCACCTCCGCGCCGTGACGACGACCTGCACCCCACGCGCGGGCCCGAACGCCGCGATCCACTCCACGGTCCCGTCGAGCTCGGGGTCCTGCCCGGCGCACAAGGCCCAGTCGTCCACCAGCAGCACCGCCCCCGACGGCGCCCCGCGCTCGAACCAGTCCAGCAGACTCCGGCACCCCGACTGGTCGGACGGATCGAACGTGGCCGCGACGGGCAACGGGTCGGCACCCCGCCCGATCCGGTAGACGGCCAGGTCCGGCGCGGCCGCGAGAGCCGCCGTCAACCGCTCCCTGGTCGCCTGCCCGGGACCGACGACGGCGAAGTTCCTCATCACCGCCCACATATACCAACAGCCCAGGGACCGCCGCTGCCCCTTCGCTAATGTGGGCGACGTGCCAGCCAAAGCCGTGGACCCAGCCGAGATGCGCGCCGCCGTGCAGGCCGTGCTCCCCTGGCTGCGAGGCGAGGCTGACCAGCCCGAACGCCCTGTTCTCGCCGCCGCCGTCCGCCTGAGCCTGCGCACCCTCGAACAGATCGCACCGGGCCGCACCGTCGAGGTCCGCGTGCCGCCGTTCGCCGCCGTGCAGTGCGTCGAGGGCCCGCGCCACACCCGCGGCACGCCCCCGAACGTGGTGGAAACCGATCCCCGCACGTGGCTGGAACTGGCCACCGGCGACCTGGCCTGGTCCGACGCCCTGGACGGCGCTCGGGTCACCGCCTCCGGGACCCGAGCCGACCTGTCACACCTGCTGCCGGTCGTGCGTTTCTAGTCTTGGGCTGTCAGAACCACGACCCGATCGTGTTGTCGTAGACCGACTTCGCACCGTCCGCGATCGCTCCGCCGGCGTCCTTGACGACCTCGACACCGCCCTCGTAGACGGCCTTGCCACCCTCGTAGACGTCACGTCCGAGCTCGGTCGCGTTGCCCAGGGTGTCGGCCACGACGTCGACGGCGTCGCTGCCCAGCTCGCCGGCGGTGCCCAGCGCGTGCCGTCCCGCGTCTCCCCAGTTGCCCTGCGAGATGTCGTCGACGACCTGGCCGCCACCGCGCCAGACGTCCTCGCCCATGTCGACGACCTCCTTGCCGGTGTTGACGCCCCAGTCGATGACCGGACCGACTCCCGGCAGGTTCGAGCCGGGCACCTCGACCGGCGTGGGCGAGTCCTGCCAACGCTGTGCGCTGACGTCACCGCCATGGCCGGTCGCGATCTTCGCGAGGTTGTCCAGCGACTCGGAACCCTTGTCGTAATAGGACGAGTGCGCGTGCCCGACCCAGGACTCGCCCGACGTGCCGAACTGCTTCGCGCCGAACGACGAGTCGTACGGACCGGTCGACGACCCGTCCTTCGTGAACCAGTCACCACTGGTGCCTTGGATGACCGGATCGTGCTCGGTGCCACCGACGTAGACGTGCCCGGCGCCCGGCCCCAGCTGGTTCACGTTGGACGCACCAACGCCGGGCGAACCGACGAACGCGATGTCGTCCGCCTTCAGACCGTTGTCCATCGCGGAGTAGCCGACCACCGTGCTGCCATAACTGTGGCCGATGACCGTGACGTGGGCGTTGGGGTTGGCGACGCGGTAGCCCTCGACGTCCTTGGCCAGGATCTGACCGCCCTCGATGGCCTGCGCCGGGTCGTTGACCTGGCCGAGCGCGAACTCGGGTGCGTCGTACCCGAGCCATTGGATCGCGGCGCCGTCCGGCCCCATTGCCTGACTGAGGTTGGCCGCCTGTTCCATGCTGAAACCGGAGAGGCTCGAGGTCGTGCCGGGCACGGCGACGGCGAGGTTCTTGGCGGTGTCCGGGTTGCCGAACGCCACGGCCATCGCGCCTTCCTTGGCACCTGGACCGTCCGGGCTCCAGTACAGGACGTAGGCCTGCTTGCCGCTCTCGCCGGCGAGCTTGTCTGCTTCCTGCATCCTTTCCACGGCGTTCTTCGAGTTCTCATAGCGCCGTGCGGCTTCGTCGTGCTGTGCCATCAGCTGAGACCCCTGAGGGTCGTTGCGCAACGCGCGTTCGGCCTCAGGTGTGCCAGGGGTGACACCCAGCTCGCGAGCGCGCGCGTCGAGCTGCGCCTGCAACTCGTTCTTCTGCTGCTCGAACCTGGCCCGGTCCTCTGGGATGCGCCGCTTGTTGGCCGCGTGCAGCACATCGGCGGGCAGCCCGCGGAGCTGGCCGAGCTCCTGGTACTTGGTGTCCTGCAGCGCTTTCTTCTGCTCGGGGCTCAGCGAGTTCCACCAGGCGGCGACCGTCTTCGGGTCGGATCCCGGCGGCGGCACCGGCGGCAGCGCTCCTCCGGCGCCGGTGCGCGCGGCCGCGCGGCCCCAGCCGCAGTCCGTGCGGGCGGACTGCTCGAAGCCCGGCGGGATCTTGGTGAGAGCACCCGCGTACGAACGCAGGACGTTCTCGTAGCCGGACTTGACCTTGTTCAGCGAGTCGTTGACCTGGTTGGCGAGGGTGCGGGTCTGCTGCTCGTCCAGGCCCGGCGGACGGCTGCGCCACACGCTGATCGCCTGGTCGGCCGCGCCCCGCATCTGTCCGTATGCACGAGAAGCGGCCTGCACGATGTCGACACCAGCGCTCAGACGTTCGCCGGCGGCCTTGGCGGCGGTGGCGGACAGGTCGGCGCGCGCGGTGAACTTCGTGGCGGTGGCACCGGTCCAGTTGCTGATCGCGGTCTTGCCACCGTTGGCGACGGACTGGCCCGCGCGTCCGACCGCGCTGATCGCACCGGTGATCGGGTCCGCGGCGGCGGCGATCCGCCCGGCGTCTCCCGCGGCGAGCTTGCCGTACAGACTCTCGGGATCCGTGTAGCTCACTTGCCGCCCCCAAGTCCCAGGAAGAGCTTCTTCAGCGCGTTCGAGTGATCTTCATCTGTGCGTTGGTAGGCATCGGCGTTCGACACGAGGCCGTCGGCGGCGTCGGTGAGCCAAGCCGAACCGCGCTGAAGATCCTGGGAGTGGGTGCCGACGAACTTCGACAGCGCGTCCGCGAACTCCGCGGCGGCGTCGACCTCGCCGAGCGCACCGGCGTCGAGCTTGAGCATCGAGATCATCTCCGCCGCCTCGCGCACCGCGTCGGAGCCGTTGCCGAACTCCTTGGACGCGTTGCGCAGCAGTTCGGGCTCAACGCCGAACATCGCCACCCCCTGGTTGGTCTCTGATCCATGCGACGCAGAAGCATCATGGCCGGTTCCCCGCTCATGCGTGACGCGTTTGGGGCACGATGACGCTCATGGTGCAGACAGGGTGGACGGCCCAGCGGTGGACCGCTGTGTTCATCGAGCAGGCGGAGATGTTCCGCAAGGCAGTGGCAGACGCGGACCCGGCCGCGGAGGTGCCGACGCGTCCTGGGTGGACCGTTCAGGACCTGGTCATCCATCTCGCGCGCTTCCTGGAGACCTCCACCGCCTACCTGCGCACCGGCAGCCGGAACCCGATGCAGCCACCAGCGCCGCCTACCGGGTTGTCACCACTGGAGTACCTCGACCTCGAGCTCACCGCAGCCGGAGAGATTCTTACCGCCGTGCCGGGCAATCGCCCCGTGTGGACCTTCTCGCCGTCAGCACCTGACCTCGCGTGGGTGTGGCACCGACGCATCGCGCACGAGACTGTGCTCCGTCGGTTCGACGCGCAGACGGTTGTCCGGCAGGTCGTCGCAACGGACATCGATCTTTGTGTCGACGGCATCGACGAGGTTCTGACCACGATCGTGGCGGCCAAGCTCGACGGTGACTCACCGAGCAAGGTCTCCGGTACCGCGGTGGTGCGGCCGACCGATGTACCCGAGTCGTGGTTGATCACCCTCACGGCTGATGGGGTGCCGGAGACGCGTGCCGCTGCCCCCGGCGAGGAAGGCGACGCACAGGTGACCGGTCAAGCCGAGCTCGTCTACTTCTGGCTCTGGAACCGCATGAACCTCAAGGAGATGACAGGCGACCAGCACGTGCTGGACGTCCTCGAGGTCGGGAAGGGCCACTGATGCGCAAGCTCATCGCGGTCGTGGCCGGATGCCTCCTGCTCGCCGGGTGTGCCGCGTCGTGGCAGAACGAGGTTCGCTACAAGATCGTGTCTGCCGACGACACCTTCTTCCGCCTCGAACTGGTGGGTGACGCACCGAACGGTTCGTTGAAGGCGGACGGGCTGAGCCGGAACTCCGTGCTGCGGGCTGACATCGGTGGCGCCGCCGTCGGTGACGAGGTTCTGTGCGTCGTCGAGCAGAAGAAGGGTGGCGCGTTCGAGGACTCGAACGTCGTCACCAACGTGAAGAGCTGCAAGAAGGCTTGATGCGCAAGATCGTTGCGGTGCTCGCGGGTTGCCTCGTGCTGGCCGGCTGTGGGGCCGGCCAGTGGAAGCAGGCCGTCCGGTTCAAGGTCGACAAGATCTACGAGGTGCCGTCCGGCTACGACCGCAAGGACGACCAGTTGCGGCTGGAACTTCTCGGCGAGGTGCCGGACGACGCCCTGGATCCCGACACCGTGACGCCCCAGGTGGTCAGGCGCTACTCGATCAGGGGCGAGGTGCGTGCAGGTGACGAGGTGACCTGCCAGGCCGAGCAGAAGACCCGCGGCCACACCGAGACCAGCGTGATCAAAACCGACCTGTCGTCCTGCGAGAAGGCGTGATGCGCAAGATCGTTCTCATCGCGGTGGGTTGTCTCGTGCTGACCGGATGCGCCGGCACCTGGGAGGCAGAGGTCCGGTTCAAGGTGACCGGGCAGGACGAGTACCAGCCCTGTGCGACGTGCGCGCCTGAGCCGAGGGTCCAGATGGAGCTGGTGGGTCAGCTTCCAGGCGGCGACGACCAGGTGCGCAGGCAGTATTCGAAGGACTCGGTGCATCCCGGTGAGATCGACGGCGAGGTGAAGGCCGGCGACGAAGTCGTCTGCCTGGCGAAACAACGCACGATCGGAGCCCTGCAGACCAATTCGGTCCAGACCGAGCTCTTCCAGTGCGAGAAGGCTTGATGCGCAAGGCCGTCGCGGTGCTCGCGGCCTGCCTCGTGCTCGCCGGCTGCGGGCTCGGCCGCTGGGAGGCCGAGATCATCTGTGATGGGCAGGAGCAGTCCGTGGGCTTTTCGTACCTCAACGGGATCCCGCTGCAGCTCTCGAAGTGCCGGATGGCATGAGTTTCATCACCTCACCAGGGGTCTGGAGGGGGTAGTTCACCCGTTGCTCCACTTACACTCGGGTTGCAGCCAGCCCCATCGTGAGGGAGCCAATTCGGTGGTCGACGACCATTCCCAGTCCGAACAGGAACCCCGTGAGGAGTGCGGCGTCTTCGGCGTCTGGGCTCCCGGTGAAGACGTCTCCAAGATGACCTACTACGGGCTCTACGCCCTGCAGCACCGCGGCCAGGAGGCAGCGGGCATCTCCGTAGGTGACGGATCGCAGGTCGTCGTCTTCAAGGACCTCGGACTCGTGAGCCAGGTCTTCGACGAGCAGGTCCTGCAGTCGCTCAAGGGCCACGTGGCCGTCGGGCACTGCCGTTACTCCACCACCGGGTCCACGACCTGGGAGAACGCGCAGCCCACGTTCCGGACCACGGCCGCCGGGTCGGGGCTCAGCCTCGGTCACAACGGCAACCTGGTGAACACCGCCGAGCTGTTGGAGAAGGTCAAGGAACTCGGTATCTCCAGCCGCAACGGCGCCACCACCGACTCGGACATCCTCACCGCGCTGCTGGCCCACGCGGCGGCCGACAAGGGCATCGAGCAGGCCGCTCTGGAGCTGCTCCCCACGGTCAAGGGCGCTTACTGCCTGACCTTCTCCGACGAGTCCACGCTGTACGCGGCGCGTGACCCGCACGGTGTCCGCCCGCTGGTGCTCGGCAGGCTCGACCGCGGCTGGGTCGTGGCGAGCGAGACCGCGGCGCTCGACATCGTCGGCGCGAGCTTCGTGCGCGAGGTCGAGCCGGGTGAACTCATCGCGATCGACGAGGACGGGCTGCGGTCCAGCCGGTTCGCGACCCCCGAGCCCAAGGGCTGCATCTTCGAGTACGTCTACCTGGCGCGGCCGGACACGACGATCTCCGGGCGCGGGGTGCACGCCACCCGTGTCGAGATCGGCCGCCGGCTCGCCAAGGAGCACCCGGTCGAGGCCGACCTGGTGATCCCGGTGCCGGAGTCCGGCACCCCGGCCGCGATCGGATACGCGCAGGCCAGCGGCATTCCGTACGGGTCGGGCCTGGTCAAGAACGCCTACGTCGGCCGGACGTTCATCCAGCCGTCGCAGACCATCCGTCAGCTGGGCATCCGGCTGAAGCTGAACCCGTTGCGCGACGTCATCCGCGGCAAGCGGCTGGTCGTCGTCGACGACTCGATCGTGCGCGGCAACACCCAGCGCGCCCTCGTCCGCATGCTGCGCGAGGCCGGTGCGCTCGAGGTGCACGTGCGGATCGCGTCGCCGCCGGTCAAGTGGCCGTGCTTCTACGGCATCGACTTCGCCTCGCGGGCGGAGCTCATCGCGAACGGCCTGGACGACGACGGCATCCGCCGGTCGGTCGGCGCGGACTCGCTCGGGTACGTGTCGCTCGAGCAGCTCATCGCCGCGACCGAGCAGCCCAAGACGCGGCTGTGCTCGGCGTGCTTCGACGGCGAGTACCCGATCGAACTGCCGCCGGACGCGCTCATCGGCAAGCACCTGCTCGAGGGCCTCAAGGGCGTGGCGGGCTCAGCCGCCCCCGTTCTGGCCAACGGCTATGGTGCCGAGGACGCACTGCGTCGCCCGTGAGGCCTCCCAGATCAAGTGGAAGAAGTTGACGTGACCGACAGCGCCAAGGCCACCTACGCCGCCGCCGGAGTCAGTATCGCCGCAGGTGACGAGGCGGTGGAGAAGCTCAAGCCGTGGGCGGCCAAGGCGCATCGGCCCGAGGTGCTCGGTGGCATCGGCGGGTTCGCCGGCCTGTTCCAGCTCAAGCTCGACCGCTGGAAGGAACCGGTCCTCGCCTCCTCCACGGACGGCGTCGGCACCAAGATCGCGATCGCGCAGGCGCTCGACAAGCACGACACGGTCGGCATCGACCTGGTCGCCATGGTCGTGGACGACCTGGTCGTGTGCGGTGCCGAGCCGTTGTTCATGCAGGACTACATCGCGGTCGGCAAGGTCGTTCCCGACCGGATCGCGTCGCTGGTCAAGGGCATCGCCGAGGGCTGTGTCCAGGCCGGTTGCGCGCTGCTCGGCGGCGAGACGGCCGAGCACCCCGGCCTGATGGGCGACGACGACTACGACATCTCCGGCACCGGCGTCGGCGTGGTCGAGCAGTCCAAGCTGCTCGGCCCGGACCGGGTCCGCGACGGCGACGTCGTCATCGCGATGGGCTCGTCCGGCCTGCACTCCAACGGCTACTCGCTCGCCAGGCACGTGCTGCTGGAGATCGCGCGGATGCCGCTCGAGGGTCACGTCGAGGAGTTCGGCCGCACCCTCGGCGAGGAGATGCTGGAGCCGACCAAGATCTACGCCAAGGACTGCCTCGCGCTGATCGCCGAGACAGAGGTCCGCGGGTTCTCGCACGTCACCGGTGGTGGCCTCGCCGCGAACCTGGCCCGAGTGCTGCCGGAGGGCCTGCACGCGAAGCTCGACCGCGGTACCTGGACGCCCGCGCCGATCTTCCAGCTCATCGCCCAGCGCGGCCGCGTGGAGCGCGAGGAGATGGAGAAGGCGTTCAACATGGGCGTCGGCATGGTCGCCGTCGTCGCACCTGAGGACGTCGACCGCGCACTGGCCGTCCTCACCGCCCGCCACGTCCCGGCGTGGGTGCTGGGCGAGATCACCAAGTCTCCCGAAGGTGGGGCCGCACTCGTCGGCGACCACCCGCGTTTCTGAGGCAACCTCCTGAGGCGGTCGTCGCGTACTAAGCGGCGACCGAGGAGGGGGCACTTGGACCGCGACCGCGAGTTCGGGGAGTTCGTCGACGCACGCGCTCTCGTCATGCGCCGCACCGCGTACCTGCTGTGCGGCGACTGGCATCGCGCTGAGGACATCGTCCAGACCGCGTTGACCAAGATGTACGTGGCCTGGTCGCGCGTGCGCAAGGACAGCGTCGACGCCTACGCCCGCAAGGTCGTGGTGCACACCGCCATCGACGAGCAGCGACGCGGGTTCTTCGCGCGTGAACGGACCGTCGACGCCGTGCCAGAACTCGCGGTCTCGGACCACTCCGCGGACTTCGACCTGCGCCGGGCGCTCGCCGCGTTGCCACCGGGGCAACGCGCTGTCGTCGTGCTGCGGTACTGGGAGGACCTGAGCGTCACCGAGACCGCCCGCCTCCTCGGCAGGACGGAGGGCACGGTGAAGAGTCAGGCGGCCAAGGGGCTCGCGGCGTTGCGCGAACTGCTGGAGGACGAGCCCGCATCGAAGATCCACACTGCTGACGTCATCAGGGCGGGCAGGTCCCGGCTGGCGCGCCGGCGCACGGCGATCGCGACCGCGTTGACCGCGCTGCTGGTGTTCTCACTCGGAGGCGTGGCCTTCCTGGCCCGTCCGCAGGAGAACGCCGCGCACCCAGTCCTGCAGGTGGAGCGCAACGCCGAGCTGACCAAGGTGCTGCGCGAGGCCGGCGTCGTTCCACCCGGTTTCGCGGCGGAGGACGTCGAGGAGATCAGGGCGACGGCGTTCGAGTTCCGCTCCCGCGACAGCAAACGCTGGGCGGTGGCACGGTTGCGGGACGCACAGGGCGTCGGCGGCTTCACCATCTGGCTCGACCGCGAACCCCGGCTCTCGACCGGCGACTGCAACGACCCCATCACCCAATGCCACACGTACGAGCGCAACGGCATCAAGGTCTACATCGCGCAGATGCCGATACCGGGGACGACGACCCAGAAGGTGCTGACGGCGGAGGCGTGGCGGCCCGACGGTACGCACGTCCAGGTGACCAGCGACAACATCGGCAGGTTCAACCTCTCGTTCTGGGGCAAGGTCGACCTGCTGGGCGAGCCGCAGCGGCCGGAACCCGTGCTCGACCGCGAGGCGCTGATAAAGATCGCGACACTTCCGGGTCTGACCTTCTAACCTTGAAGGCATGAACGACGTGACCGTGACGAGGACGCTGGTGGTGCCGGCGTCCGAGTTGCGCGAACGTTTTTCCAGGTCAGGTGGGCCGGGCGGGCAGGGAGTGAACACGGCGGACAGCCGCGTGGAGCTCTCGTTCGACCTGGCTGCCTCGCCGTCGATCCCCGAGCACCTCAAGCGCAGGATGCTCGACCGCCTGGAAGGCCGGCTGGTCGACGGCGTGCTCACGATCGCCGCGTCCGAGCACCGCGCGCAGCTGCAGAACCGCGCCGCCGCACGGGAACGCCTCGCCGCGATCCTGCGCAGCGCCGCCGCTCCACCTCCGCCGATGCGCAGGCCGACCAAGCCCACCAAGGGCTCGCAGGAACGCCGTATCGCATCGAAGAAGCGCCGCGCGGACACCAAACGCGGCCGCGGCCGTTCAGGCTCCTGGGACTAGCGCGTAGATCCGTTCCGGGCGCCCGGTTCCGCCGTACCGCAACCGAACCTCGGCCCGTCCCATCGACACGAAGTGCTCCAGGTACCGGCGCGCGCTGACCCTCGCGACACCCGTCGAGGAAGCACATTCCGACGCCGACAGCCCTTCCGGACGTGACCGCAGCGCGCCCTCCACCAACCGTGCGGTCTCTGGCGTCAAACCCTTGGGCAGCAACGGCTTCGACGAAGGCCGCGCCCCGAACACCTGGTCCACGTCCGCCTGGCCGGCCGAGTCCAGCCGGTGCAGCTTGTCCCGCAACGACGCGAAGTGTGCGAGCTGGTCACGCAAAGCCGAGTAGTCGAACGGCTTGATCAGGTAGTGCAGCACGCCACCGCGCATCGCACTGCGCACGGTGTCGACATCGGTCGCCGCGGTGATCACGATGACGTCCACCTCCTCGTTGGCGCGCAACGACTTCAGCACGTCGAGCCCGCTGACGTCCGGCAGGTAGATGTCGAGCAGCACCAGATCCGGCTTCAACGACGACACCAGCCGCAACGCGTCACCGCCGGTGTGCGCGACCCCGACGACCTCGAAACCGTCTGTGCGCGCGACATATCCGCTGTGCACCTTCGCCACCATGAAGTCGTCGTCGACGACGAGCACCCGGATCACCAGGGCAGCCTTGCCGTGAAGACGGAACCGGAAACGCTCACCGAACCTCCGCGCCGCAGACACGCCCGCCTGATCAGCGCGAGCCCGATGCCGCGTTCGCCGTGCGATGCCGCCTTGGTCGTGAACCCGTGCCGGAACACCTCTTCCGCCAGTTCCGGCGCCACCCCCGGACCCGAGTCACGCACCACGACCTGGACCTCGTCGTCCATCTGCATCACACCTACCTCGATCCACTTGCCGGCTCCGTTGGTGCTCAGCGAGCTCAGCGCGTCCAACGCGTTGTCGACGAGATTTCCCAGCACCATCACCAGATCCGCCGACAACGCCTCGTCCACGCGGCCCAGCACGCTGTCCGGTCCCAGCCTCAGCGCCGTGCCGCGTTCGGCCGCGAGCGACGCCTTGGCGATCAGCAGCGCGGCCACGGCGGGGTCGCCGATCGACGAGCCGACCTCCGCCCGCCACTGGTCCTGCGCCGAGCTGATCTGGTGAATGTAGTTGGTGACCTCGTCGTACTCCTTGAGCGCGATCAGCCCGGCGATCGTGTGCAGCCGGTTCGCGAACTCGTGCGCCTGTGCCCGCAGTGTGTCCGTCGCGTGCTGTGAGGCATCGAGTTCATGTTGCAGCGCAAGGAGTTCCGTGCGATCTCGCAACGTCACCACCGCGCCGGCGCCCTCGATCGGCATGCGGTTCAACGTGAGCACGACGCCCTGCCGCAGCACCAGCTGGTCGACACCGGTCGCGCGGCCGGTCAGCACGTCGCGCAGCCGGTCGTTGAGCTCCAGCTCCTCGACCGAGCGGCCGACGGCGTCCTCCGGCAACGCCAGCAGATCGCTCGCGTGGTCGTTCACCAGCGTGATCCGGTTCTGCACGTCGAGGCCGACGACACCCTCCCGGATGCCGTGCAGCAACGCCTCGCGGTTCTCGACCAGCGCGGTGATCTCGTGCGGCTCCAGCCCGAGCGTCTGGTTCTTCACCCGGCGGGCCAGCAGCAACGACCCGGTGACGCCGATGAGCAGCGCGATCGCCAGGTAGCGCAACGCGTCGACGGGCTGCTCCAGCGCTCCGGCGAAGATCCCCGGTTCCTCCGCGCCCGCGATCACCATGCCGTTCACGCGGCGGCTGATCGGGTCGAACACCGGCACGTGCGCCTCGATCGAGTCGCCGACCGTCCCGGTCCACGACCTGCCCTCCAGCGCGGTGGTGCGGGTGTCCAGAGTGGATCCGATCTGGGCGGGGTCCGGCGAGGCGATCACGAGCCGCTTGGCGTTGAGGATCAGCACGTAGGTGGCACCGGACAGGCTGCGGGCCGTCTCGGCAGGCGCGGACAGCAGCCGCCAGTTGCCCATCTGCTCCTGGACCAGCGAGTTCGCGGCGACGGTCTCCGCGACCGACAGCATGCGGCGTTCCTCGTTGGAGCGAAAGTTGCTGCCCGTCTGGACGACAGTCAGCGCGCCGACCGCGCACAGTAGCAAGGTGACGACTACGAGTTGCCACACGAGAAGTTGGCTGGCCAGGGAACGGCGGCGGCGCATGAAACCTCCCGTGACCAGAAAGACCGAAAGAAACCTTAGAAGCGCAAGAGCGACATCAAGGTTTACACCAGAGCAACATGTCGAACCACGCGGACGAGAGGCGGGGATCACAGTGTCGGTGAAGGTGTGGGTGGCGGTGGCGACGGCGTTGCTCGCCGTCCTGCTGGTGCCACCGCTGCTGACGCCGGGTGCGGACAGCGGCGACACGAACCAGGTGAGGGCGCTGCGGGTGCTCGTGCCGAACGCGCCCGGCGGCGGGTACGACATCACCGCCAGGACCGCGGCGAAGGCCATGGAGGACGCTGACCTGCTGCGCAACGCCGAGGTGTTCAACCTCCCCGGCGCCGGCGGCACGGTCGGACTCGGCCGCACGGTCGGCGAACGCGGCAACGGCAAGCTGATCATGTCGATGGGCCTGGGCGTCGTGGGCGCGGTGTACACGAACAAGTCGCCGAACTCGCTGCTCGACACCACCCCGATCGCGAAGCTGATCGAGGAACCGGACATCGTCGTGGTCGCGAAGGACTCGCCGTACACGTCGATGCAACAACTCGTCGACGCGTGGAAGGCCAACCCCGGCACCGTGACCGTCGGCGGCGGCTCTGCTCCCGGCGGGCCCGACCACCTGGCCCCGATGCTGATCGCGAAGGCAGTGGGCCTGCAGCCGAAGACCGTCAACTACATCCCGTTCGACGGCGGCGGCGAGCTGCTCGCCAGCGTCCTGGGCGGCAAGGTCGCGTTCGGCGTCTCAGGCGTCGGCGAGTACCGCGACCAGATCCAGGCCGGCACGTTGCGGGTGCTCGCGGTGACGAGCAAGGACCGCATCCAGGGCATCGACGCGCCGACGCTCAAGCAGGCCGGCGTGGACGTCGAGTTCACCAACTGGCGCGGCATCGTCGCTCCGCCGGGCATCTCGCAGACCGACCGCGACAAGCTGGTCGACGTGTTCGCGCGGCTCCAGAAGACACCGCAGTGGGCGGAAGCGTTGCAGCGCAACGGCTGGACCGACGCCTTCGCACCGGGGGACGAGTTCAAGACCTTCCTGGAAAACGAGAACAAGCGGGTGGCAACGGTGCTGAAGGACTTGGGGCTGGCATGACGACCGAGACGAAGCCGGGAGCCAGGGGCTGGCTCCGTGAACGCTCTGAGCTGGGCATCTGCGCCCTGCTGGTCGTGCTCGGCGTGCTGGTGCTGACCGACGCGCTGCGCATCCCCACGGACTTCGCCCAGCGCGGCCCGGTCGGCCCGAAGGCGGTGCCGATCCTGGTCGGCTCGCTGCTGCTGCTCGTGGCCGCCCTGCTGGCGCGTGACGTGCTGCGCGGCGGTCGTGGCGAGGCGGAGGGCGGTGAGGACGTCGACCTGACCGCACCGGCCGACATGCGCACGGTTCTGTTGCTGTGCGGGGCTTTCCTCGCCAACGCAGTGCTGATCGGCGTGGTCGGGTTCCCGATCTCAGGCGCGATCCTGTTCTGGGGCGCGGCCTACGCGCTCGGCAGCCGCAACCTGGTGCGCGACCCGTTGATCGCGGCCGGCATGTCGGTCGCGACCTTCCTGATCTTCAACAACCTGCTCGGCGTCCCCCTGCCCGGTGGCCCGTTGATGGAGGTGTTCTAAGTGGAACAACTGCTCGACGGCTTCGCGACCGCGCTGACGCCGACCCACCTGCTCATGGCGGCGATCGGCGTGCTGCTCGGCACCGCGATCGGCGTCCTGCCCGGCATCGGCCCGGCCATGGCGGTCGCACTGCTGCTGCCCGTCACCTACGGCATGGAGCCGACCGGCGCGTTCATCATGTTCGCCGGCATCTACTACGGCGGCATGTTCGGCGGCTCGACCACCTCGATCCTGCTGAACACGCCAGGCGAAAGCGCGGCGGTGGTCACCGCCTTCGAAGGCAATCCCATGGCCCGCAAGGGACGTGGTGCGCAAGCGCTTGCCGCCGCCGCCATCGGCCACTTCACCGGCGGCATCATCGGCACGATCCTGATCGTGCTGCTGGCGCCGTTCGTGGCCAAGCACGCGGTCGACATCGGCGCACCCGACCTGTTCGCGATCATGGTGCTGGCCTTCATCGCGGTGACCTCGGTACTCGGTGCCTCCCGGATCCGCGGCGTGGCGTCGTTGCTGATCGGCCTCACGCTCGGCCTGGTCGGGCTCGACGAGATGACCGGCCAGCAGCGGTTGACGTTCGGCTCGCTGCACCTGGCGGACGGCATCGACGTGGTGGTCGTGGCCGTCGCGCTGTTCGCGGTCGGCGAGGCCCTGTGGGTCGCGGCCCACCTGCGCCGCAAGCCGTTCGAGCCGATCCCGGTCGGCCGCCCGTGGCTGTCGAAGTCCGACCTGAAGCGCACCTGGAAGCCGTGGCTGCGCGGCCCGGTGATCGGCTTCCCGTTCGGTGCGATTCCCGCCGGTGGCGCGGAGATCCCGACCTTCCTGTCGTACGTGACGGAGAAGCGGCTCTCCAAGCACAAGGACGAGTTCGGCAAGGGCGCCATCGAGGGCGTCGCGGGCCCGGAGTCCACGGCGTCCGCGTCCGCGGCCGGCACCCTGGTCACGATGCTGACGCTGGGCCTGCCGACCACCGCGGTCGCGGCCGTGATGCTGGCGGCGTTCCAGCAGTACGGCATCCAGCCGGGTCCGCTGCTGTTCCAGCGCGAAGCCGGCCTGGTGTGGGCGTTGATCGCGTCGCTGTTCATCGGCCTCACGCTGCTGCTGGTGCTGAACCTGCCGCTGGCGCCGCTGTGGGCGAAGCTGCTGAAAATCCCGCGGCCGTACCTCTACGCGGGCATCCTGTTCTTCGCCTCGGTGGGCGCCTACGCGGTGAACGCGGACATCTTCGACCTGCTGCTGATGTTCGTGATCGGCCTGCTGGGTTTCGCGATGCGCCGCTACGGCCTGCCGGTGCTGCCGGCGATCATCGGCGTGATCCTCGGTCCGGCCGCGGAACAACAGATGCGCCGTGCGTTGCAGCTCTCCGACGGCTCGCTGACGGGCCTGGTGAACACGCCGATGGCGATCATCGTCTACGTGGTCATCCTGCTGATCCTGTTCTTCCCGCTGATCAAGCGGTTCCTGCCGAAGCCTCCCGCTGCGACGGAACCGGACCGCGAGAAGGTCGACGCCTGATCGCATGAGAAAGCCCCCGCTCTCCCGGCGGGGGCTTTCTCATGCGCTGCGCACGATCAGGATCGCGAACGGCTTCTCGTCCTCAGGTCCGCGGACCGCCAGTTCGGTCTGCTCCCGCAGCGACGCCCACAACTCCATCACGCGCGCCACCTGCGGTTCGGGCAGTCCGCAGATCGTCACGAACGCCCGCACCTGCTCGGGTTTCGTCGGCAGCTTTCCCCGCTTGAGCAGCGAGTAGATCTGACTGCGCGGCAGCGTCTGCCCTGCTCTGCGGGAGATCTCCGGCGGTGTCAGCCCTGACCTCACCCGGATCGTCCGCAACAGGTCGATGAACTCGGCCTCGGTCGCGGCCCGCAGCTCTGCGGTCGAGGTCGCGATCAACGGACGTGTCGGCTCGGGCTCGATGCCGAGTTCCGCCGCGAGGATCACCCGCACTTCGCGGTACGCCGCGAGGGCTTCCGCTCGCCGCCCCGACCTGGCCAGCCCTGCCATCAGCTGTGACCAGAGCCGGTTCAGGCGCTCGAGAGGATCGCCTTCCGGGTAGGTCATCGTTCGCCGTCCTGCCAGATCACCGTCTGGTTGGCCGGCGGCAGCGGGCCGAACCTGGCGGTGAACAGCCGGCTGCGGCTCAGCGTGGTGGTCACGGCCAGGACCGCGCTCGTCGTGGAGACGGCCACGACCGGCGAGTAGCCCTGCGCGAGCATCCAGCCGGCGAAGAGGAACGCCGTCGCCGCCAGCAGGACCGTGCTGGTGGCGGAGGTGGAGCACCGCCGGCGTGGGTGGAGCGCCCCGGAGTAGGGGGTGGTGGTCATGCGAACTCCTGGAAAGGGGGACCCGGCGCAAGGCGGCACCGTGCGCCGGGTGGACCAGTTGGTGCGGAACAGTGAAAAGCCGGATGTGCGGATGGCGTCCGTACGGGCAATTGGCGTTGCCGCGGACTCCGCGACATAACGGCTCAAGCACGATCCTGTCACTCACACGGGTGATTGCCAACTGAATGGCCGTCCACGTTTTTCATGTCCTGTGCAACGACGTCCAACTCCGTGCAACGAAGTCCAACTGTCCAGTTTTTGTCACCTTTGCCGGTGCCCCTGACCATGTCGTGGTCAATTGGTCGTATTGACCGCGTCCAATGCCGTCCAACAGTCTGGTCGGCGATGTGATGGGCCGTTAGTCTTGCGAACGTGCCGGAATGCTATTTCGGTGCTGAGTTACCCCTGGCCGAGCTTTGGACCAGCTGAGCAGCGGGGTGCGGCCTCCTGTTGGCGCGGGAGGCCGTCACGCGCCGCCACTGCGCCACCCACCCGTCGAGCGCGTCCACCGGCACTCCGCAGCCGGTGAGGAACGCTCTCAACTGGTCTTCTCGCTTCGGAAACCGGAACGTGCACAGCGCGTGGGCGCTGCTCTTCGGCAGCACGCGGACGCCGGCGCCGACCGACACCTGCCCATACGACAATCCTCTCGACAGGCGCAGCTGGTTCAGCGCGCAGACGAATTCGGCACAAGTGGTGGCGCGGCATGCCGTCGCGAACGGACTGTCGTCCTCGCTGGGCGACATCGTGTTCGGTCCTCCTGCTGAGGCGTTCTTCTCCCTTTGTGCGGGTGTAACAAACGGGACGGCGCCCGCGAGAAAGGGAGCGGTGTTCGACTGTGTGAACGCGGATCTTACCTCCGTGTCCAGCACCTCTGTCGAACCGATCAGTTGTGCCCGGATATTCCAAGATCAGCGAAACTGCACTCAATTTCAGCAGGACAATCGTTCGCTTAGTTCATTTGTCCAGATCAGCGAGTTGTTCGAGCTGTTATTGGTTCGTACCAAACAGCAACGGCCGCCCTGTTCGCTCGATGCGGACAGGGCGGCCGTTGGGCCGAACGGATCAGCCGTGGGTGGGGAAGCCCAGGTTCACGCCGTGCTGCTGCGGCCACCGGGCCGTGATCGCCTTGGCGCGGGTGTAGAACTTCACGCCCTCGGCGCCGTGCACGTGGGTGTCGCCGAACAGTGAGTCTTTCCAGCCACCGAACGAGTAGTAGGCCATCGGCACGGGGATCGGCACGTTGATGCCGACCATGCCGACGTGCACGCGCCGCTGGTATTCGCGCGCGGCCAGGCCGTCACCGGTGTAGATCGCGGTGCCGTTGCCGTACTGGTTGCTGTTCACGAGTTCGACGGCGTCCTCGAACGTCTCGGCGCGCACGACCGACAGGACCGGGCCGAAGATCTCGTCGGTGTAGATCGTCATGTCGCGGGTGACGTGGTCGAACAGCGTTGGCGCGAGCCAGAAGCCGTCCTCGTGGTCCTCGGGTGCGTACCCGCGGCCGTCGACGACCAGCGACGCACCGGCGGCCTCGCCTGCGTCCACATAGGACCGAACCTTGTCCCGGTGCACACCGGTGACCAACGGACCCATCTGAGCGTCCGGGTTGGTACCGGGCAGCACCGACGGGTGCAGGTCGCGGGTGCGTGAGGCGATCTTGGCGACCAGCTCGTCGCCCGCCGAGCCCACCGCGACCACGACCGAGATCGCCATGCAGCGCTCGCCCGCGGAGCCGTAACCAGCGGAGACGGCGGCGTCAGCGGCCACGTCGAGGTCGGCGTCCGGCAGCACGACCATGTGGTTCTTCGCGCCGCCCAACGCCTGCACGCGCTTCCCAGCCGCCGTGCCGCGCGTGTAGACGTGCTTCGCGATCGGGGTCGAGCCGACGAACGACGCGGCCGCGACGTCCGGGTGGTCCAGCAGCGCGTTCACCGCGAAGGCATCGCCCTGCAAGACGTTCAGCACGCCGTCTGGCAGCCCGGCCTCCTGGAACAGCTCGGCGAGGCGCACCGAAGCCGACGGGTCGCGCTCGGAAGGCTTGAGCACGAAGGTGTTCCCGGTCGCGATGGCGATGGGGAACATCCACATCGGCACCATCACGGGGAAGTTGAACGGCGTGATGCCCGCGACGACACCGAGCGGCTGGCGGAACGAGTACGCGTCGACACCACGCGATACCTGCTCGGAGTGCTCACCCTTCAACAGCTGCGGGATGCCGCACGCGAACTCGACGACCTCCAGGCCGCGCTGCACCTCGCCGGCGGCGTCGGAGAGCACCTTGCCGTGCTCGGACGTGATGATCGCGGCGAGCTCGCCGCGTGCCTCGTGCAGCAGGTGGCGGTAGGCGAACAGGATCCGCGAACGCGTCGAGAGCGACGACTCGGCCCAGGACTGCGCGGCCTTCAGCGAAGAGGCGACGGCCAGGTCGACGTCGGCCTGCTCGGCGAGCACGACCTGGGAGGCGACCTCGCCGGTGGCCGGGTTGAAGACGTCCGACGTGCGGGACGACACCCCCGTGGTGCGGGCGCCGTCGATCCAGTGGGGGATGGTGCTCAACGCAAGCCTCCGTGTTATTGGTCGCGGCTCCGCCGCTCCGGCGACTTCGCCTGGAAGTCGGTCGTCCGGTCCCCGCTTCCCGCCGAATCGCCTTCGGCGGTTGGCGAGAAGAGGGAACCGGACGACCGACGCGAAGTCGCTGGTGGGGCGGTTGTGTTGCGGACTACTAGCGAGGGATTGAGGAGGTGGCGCACAGGTTCGGTGCGTTCTTCACGAACCCGCTGCAGGAGCGCCTCGGCAGCCAGCCGGCCGAACTCGGCACGGGGCTGGTCGATCGTCGTCAGGGAGACATGGCGAAGAGCCGCCAGCGACGTGTTGTCGTACCCCACGACGGAAACGTCCTGCGGCACGCGCAGCCCGGCGTCTTCCAACGCCGAAATGGCACCGACGGCGTTGAAGTCGTTGCAGGACAGGATGGCCGTGGGCAGAGCGTCGTCGGCGATCAGCGAACGGATCGCCCGTGCCCCGGCGACGTCGGTGTACTCGGAGGTGACGATCTGCGGCGGCAGGCCGTGGGCTTCCATGGCGGTGACGTAGCCACGACGGCGAGGTCCGGCCTGGGTGCCTTCACCGCCGTCCAGATGTGCGATGCGCTTGTGTCCCAACGAGACCAGGTGGTCGATCGCCAGCCGCGCACCCTGCTCGCCGTCGTCGTTCACGGTGTCCACGGTGGACACCCGCGACGAACGGGCCACGAGCACGATCGGAAGTTGTTCGGCCGCCTTGGAGATCGCGGTCGCGGGCACAACGGGCGACAACAGGATGAGCCCGGCAGGACGGAACGACTGGAGGCTCTCCAACGCGCGGCGCTCGCGGGCGGGTGAGCGGCCACCGGTGTTGATGATGATGTCGAACCCCTGCTCGCGCGCGACCTCGTCGATGCCGTCCACGACCTCGGCGAAGAACGCGTTGTGCAGGTCGGACACCATCACGCCGAGCACCGTCGACGTGCGCGAGGCCAACGAACGAGCCATCGCGTGCGGCGAGTAACCGAGCTCTTCTGCCGCCTTCAAAACAGCGGTGCGTCGCATCTCGCTCACCTTGGGTGAACCGCGCATCACCAGCGACACCAGTGCGCGGGACACGCCTGCCCTCAGTGCGACGTCTTCCATAGTCGGTCTGACCACCGGAATCACCTCCCCTCACGTCACGAGCAGGAAACCCACCCTTGACACCCGTGTGACGGAAGCTACAGCATTGGAGCGCTCCAACCAATAGAGCGCTCTAACACTTCACCGGCGATGAACAGGGGAAACCTGCGATGCGGATCGGAGTAGCGGGTGTCGGCAGGATCGGCACCATGCACGCGACCAACCTCGCCGCACTGGATCGAGTCGACGAGGTGCTTCTCTTCGACCCGGTGCCCGGTCGTGCCGCGCAGGCGTCGGCTGAGCTGAGCGGGACCAAGGCGGTGGACGACCTCGACACGTTGCTGAGCAACGTCGACGGCGTCCTGCTGGCCACGCCGACCAACACCCACCCCGAGATGCTCCGCGCGGCGATCGGCAAGGGTGTCCCCACACTGTGCGAGAAGCCGATCGCGAGCGACGTCGCCGAGATGGCCGCGCTGATCGCGGACGTCGAGAAGTCCGGCGTCGAGGTGCTCGTCGGGTTCCAGCGCCGGTTCGACCCCGCCATCTACGAGCTGAACCGCCGCATCCGCGCGGGCGAGGTCGGCGACGTCTACCTGGTCCGGGCGGTCGGCAACGACGCCAACCCGCCGGACTTCTCCTACCTGCCCGCGTCCGGGGGCATCTTCCGCGACCTGCTGATCCACGACCTGGACTGCGTGCCGTGGCTGGTCGGCGAACCGGTCGTCGAGGTCTACGCGAGCGGTTCCGTCCTGGTGCACCAAGCGTTCGCGGACGCCGACGACGTGGACAACGCCGTCGTGATGCTGAAGTTCGCGGGCGGCGCGCACGCCACGCTGGCCGGCGGACGGCACGACCCGATCGGCTACGACCACCGCATCGAGGTGCTCGGCAGCAAGGACTCCCTGGTCGCCGGCGTCGACCCGCGCACGCCGTTGAACTCGCTCGAGCCCGGCGGTCACGTGGCCGGATCGGACGCCTACCCCGGCTTCCCGGAGCGCTTCCACCGCGCGTACGTCAACGAGATGAACCTGTTCACGCAGGTCATCAAGGGCGAGGTCGCGAACCCGTCGCCAGCGCGGGAGAGTTTGATCAGCCTCCGCCTGGCTGAAGCTTGTGAGCAGTCGCGTCGCAGTGGCGCACCGGTTCGTATCGAGGGGAACTAGGCATGGCGAAGATCGCTGGGGCACCGATCTCCTGGGGCGTGTGCGAGGTTCCCGGCTGGGGCAACGTGCTCCCGTCCGACACGGTTCTCGCCGAGATGCACTCGCTCGGCCTGACCGCGACCGAACTGGGCCCGCCCGACTACCTGCCCGCCGACCCCGCCCAGCTCAAGACGCTGCTCGCCGGGCACGAGCTCACGCTGGTCGGCGGCTTCCTCGCGGTCACGCTGCACACCGACGTGCAGTCCACTCTGGACGAAGCCGACCGGGTGGCGGCGATCCTCAAGGCCGGTGGTGCCGAGGTGCTCGTGCTCGCCGCAGCCACCGGGCTGGACGGTTACGACGAGACGCCCCAGCTGACCGACGACGAGTGGAACACCCTCGTCGCAACCTGCGCGAAGATCCGCGAGATCGCCGCAGGGCATGGCCTGAAGACCGTGCTGCACCCGCACGTGGGCACCCACGTCGAGCGGGAGGCCGAGGTCGACAGGTTCCTCGCGGACTCCGATCTCCAGCTCTGCCTGGACACCGGCCACCTGCTCATCGGTGGCACGGACCCGGTCGAGCTGGCGCGCCGCTACCCGGACCGGATCGGTCACGTGCACCTCAAGGACGTGCGTGACGAGATCGCGGCGAAGGTGCGCAGCGGCGAACTCAGTTACACCGATGCCGTGGAACAGGGCATCTACGTGCCGCTCGGGGACGGCGACGTGGACGTGGAAGCGCTGGTGAAGCTCGTTCAAGAGGCGGGCTACACCGGATGGTTCGTTCTTGAGCAGGACACCCAGCTCAAGGACGGAAGCGCAGTGGACAAGCCACTGAAGGACACCGCGCGCAGCCTCGCGCACCTCAGCAAGATCCTCTGAAGGGACTGGAGACGATGAAGTCTCGTCTGGTCATCCGTGCGGGCGTAGCTCTCGCCGGTGTTGCTCTACTCGCCGCGTGCAGCGGTCCAACGGGAACGAACTCCCAGACCACGCAGAACAACAGCGCGCCGGCGACGGGTGACCTCAAGGTCGCCGTCATCACGCACGGAACCGCGGGTGACGCGTTCTGGAGCGTGGTGAAGGTCGGCGCCGAGGACGCGGGCAAGCAGCTCGGCGTCGGCGTCACCTACAACTCCGACGGCGACCCCGGCGCCCAGGCCAAGCTGATCGACAACGCCGTGTCGCAGAAGGTCGGCGGCATCGTGGTGTCGATGGCGAACCCGGATGCGTTGAAGACCTCCATCGACAACGCGGTGAAGGCGGGCATCCCGGTCATCACGATCAACTCCGGCAGCGCGAAGAGCGCGGAGTTCGGTGCCATGGCGCACGTCGGCCAGGAGGAGTCGATCGCCGGTGAGGAAGCCGGCAAGAAGCTCAAGGCAGCGGGCAAGACCAAGCTGCTGTGCGTGATCCACGAGGCCGGCAACACGGGCCTCAACCAGCGCTGCGACGGCGCCCGCAGCGGCTTCGGCGGCGCGGTGGAGAACCTCCAGGTCGACATCAGCAACCCGACCGACATCGAGTCCCGCATCAAGGCCAAGCTCCAGTCCGACACCGCGGTCGACGGTGTGCTGGCGCTGAACCCGCAGGTCGCCGTGAACGCGGCCGCCGCGATCAAGGGCGCGAGCTCGAAGGCGCAGGTCGCGACGTTCGACCTGAACGCGGACGTGGTCAGCGCGATCAAGGCGGGCGACGTGCTGTTCGCCGTCGACCAGCAGCAGTACGAGCAGGGCTACCTGCCGATCGTGATGCTGAAGCTCTTCAAGGACAACGCCAACACCCTCGGTGGTGGCAAGCCCGTCCTGACCGGTCCCGGCTTCGTCGACAAGTCCAATGTGGACAAGGTCGCGGAGTACGCCAAGAACGGCAAGCGGTAAGGAGGAAGCGGGGAGATGACCGTGACGGCCCAAGCGCCACCGGCTGCTGACGAACGGCTGAGCAAACCCAGGGCGGTAGATCAGCTGATCAAGCGCCCGGAGATCGGCGCCATGCTCGGCGCGTTGCTCGTGTTCCTGTTCTTCTCCGTGGTCACCGAGCAGTTCCTCAGCATGGGTGGTGCCGCCACCTGGCTGGACGACGCCTCCATGCTCGGCATCATGGCGGTCGCGGTGGCGCTGCTCATGATCGGCGGCGAGTTCGACCTGTCCGCCGGCGTCATGACCGCGTCCACCGCGCTCGTCACGGCTCTCCTCGCCACCCAGCTGGGACTCAACGTCTGGCTGGCACTGCTGGTGTCGCTCGCCTTCGCGTTGTCGGTGGGCGCGCTGAACGGCTGGCTCGTGATGCGCACGGGCCTGCCGAGCTTCATCGTGACGCTGGGCAGCTTCCTCGCGTTGCAGGGCCTCAACCTCGGCATCACGCGCCTGGTGACGGGCAGCGTGCAGGTGTCGGGCATGCGGGAGACCGCCGGCTACGAGTCGGCGGGATTCCTGTTCGCCTCGACGTTCCAGATCGGCGGCACCAGCTTCTACGTGTCGATCATCTGGTGGGTCCTGTTCACCGTCATCGCGTCGGCGGTGTTGCTGCGCACCAAGTTCGGCAACTGGATCTTCGCGATCGGTGGTGCCGCGCAGAGCTCGCGTGCGGTCGGTGTGCCGGTCGTGCGGTCCAAGATCCTGCTGTTCATGACCACGGCGTTCGCGGCGTGGCTGGTCGGCTCGATCAACATCCTGCGGTACGCGAGCGTGCAGGCGAACCAGGGCATCGGCCTGGAGTTCCAGTACATCATCGCGGCGGTGATCGGCGGGTGCCTGCTCACCGGTGGCTTCGGTTCCGCGGTGGGTGCGGCGATCGGCGCGCTGATCTTCGGCATGGCCCGGCAGGGCATCGTCTACGCGGGCTGGAACAGCGACTGGTTCCAGCTGTTCCTCGGCGTGATGCTGCTGGCCGCCGTGCTGGTGAACAACATGCTGCGCCGCCGAGCGGAAAGGGTCCGGCGATGACACCACTCATCGAGACCGAGAACATCGGCAAGACCTACGGCAGCGTCATCGCGCTGAGCGATGTGTCCACTGTGGTCAACGCCGGTGAGGTCACCTGCGTGCTCGGCGACAACGGCGCGGGCAAGTCGACCCTGATCAAGATCCTGGCCGGAGTCCACCAGCACGACCAGGGTTCGTTCAAGGTCGAGGGCAACGAGATCAAGTTCTCGTCGCCGCGTGAAGCCCTGGACCACGGCATCGCGACCGTGTACCAGGACCTTGCGGTCGTGCCGCTGATGTCGGTGTGGCGCAACTTCTTCCTCGGCTCGGAGCCCACCACGCGGTTCGGGTTCCTGGATCACAAGAAGGGCAGGGCCGTCACGAAGAAGGCGTTGTCCGACATGGGCATCGACCTGCGGGACGTGGAACAGCCCGTCGGCACGTTGTCGGGTGGCGAACGGCAGTGCGTCGCCATCGCCCGCGCGGTGCACTTCGGTGCCAAGGTGCTGATCCTGGACGAACCGACCGCGGCTCTCGGCGTGAAGCAGGCCGGCGTCGTGCTGAAGTACGTGGCCCAGGCGCGTGATCGTGGCCTCGGCGTCGTGCTGATCACGCACAACCCGCACCACGCCTACCCGGTCGCCAACCGGTTCCTGCTGCTCAAGCGCGGTCGTGCGCTGGGCAGCTACGAGAAGAACGAGATCGACATCAACGAGCTGACGCGCCAGATGGCCGGCGGTGCCGAGCTGGAAGCGCTGGAGCACGAGCTGCGAGGTGTCGAGGCGTGACGTCTCTGGAAGTGCTGACCGTCGGCCGGGTCGGTGTCGACCTCTACCCGGAGCAGTCCGGGGTGCCGCTGGCCGAGGTCAGCACCTTCGCCAAGTCGCTCGGCGGCACCGCGACCAACGTCGCGGTCGCCGCCGCGCGGCTCGGCCGCAGGGCCGGCGTGCTCACCAAGGTCGGGCCGGACGGGTTCGGCACCTACGTACGCCAGGCACTCGAAGGATTCGGGGTGTCGTCGGAACACGTCGGCACCTCGCCCGATCTTCTGACCCCGGTGGTGTTCTGCGAGCTCAACCCGCCGGCGGACCCGCCGCTGCTGTTCTACCGGCTGCCGATCGCGCCGGACCTGACGTTGAACGAGGACGACGTGCCGTGGGCCCTCACGCGCGACGTGCCGCTGCTGTGGGTCACGGGCACCGGCGTTTCCGCCGAGCCCGCCCGTGGAAGTCAGCGGATGATGCTGGCGAACCGCGGACGCAAGAAGCACACGGTGCTGGACCTGGACTACCGGCCGATGTTCTGGCCGGACGTGCAGACCGCGCGCGCCGAGATCGGCTGGATGCTCGACCACGTCACGGTCGCCGTCGGCAACCGGACCGAGGTGGAGGTCGCGGTCGGCACGTCCGACCCCGACGAGGCCGCGGACCGGCTGCTGGCGCGCGGAATCTCGTTGGCGCTCATCAAGAAGGGCGCAGAGGGCGTGCTCGTGGCCACGCCGGAGGGCCGGTGGACCGTCGAGCCGAACCCGGTCGAGGTCGTGTGCGGGCTCGGTGCCGGTGACGCGTTCGGTGGTTCGGTGGTGCACGGCCTGCTGTCCGGCTGGGACCCGGTGAAGATCGCCCGCTACGCCAATGCGGCGGGCGCGATCGTGGCGTCCCGACTGGCCTGCGCCGATGCCATGCCCGACCAGGAAGAGATCGAGGAACTGCTGTGATCACGGATGGGCAGTGGCGCGAACTGCTGTGGCGGCGGGCAGAGGACCCCGGCTCGATCAGGCGGGCCTATCAGGCGCGCAAGCGGCGCAACTCGTTGCTGAACGGCAAGTCCACGCTGTTCCTGGTCGCGGCGGATCACCCGGCACGAGGTGCGCTGGGCGTCGGCGGTGATCCGCTGGCGATGGCCGATCGGCGGTCGCTGCTCGCCAGGTTGCTGACGGCGCTGGCGAATCCCGAGGTCGACGGTGTGCTCGGCACGCCGGACGTGATCGAGGACCTGCTGCTGCTGGACGGCCTGGACGAGCGCGTGGTCATCGGCTCGATGAACCGCGGCGGCCTGGCCGGCGCGGACTGGGAGATCGACGACAGGTTCACCGCGTACGACGCGTCGTCCATCGCGACGTTCGGGCTCGACGGCGGCAAGATGCTGCTGCGCCTGGTCGATTCGGATCCCGGCACGATCCCGACGCTGGAAGGCTGCGCGCGGGCCGTCACCGAACTCGCGGAGCACGGCCTGATGGCGATGGTCGAACCGTTGCCCTACAAGCGTGATCACAACGAAAAGCTGGTGCTGCAGAAGGATGCCGCAGCCCTGTCGCGTGCTTCTGCCGTGGCCGCGGGTCTGGGTTCGACGTCCGCTTACACCTGGCTGAAGCTGCCCGCGCCGGACGAGCCGGACGTCGTGCTGGACACCACGGCGTTGCCCGCGTTGGTGCTCGGCGGCGTGCCGTCCGAACGGCCGGAAGACGACCTCGCATCGTGGGGCCGCTCGTTGCGCCACCCGACCGTGCGCGGCCTGGTCGTCGGCCGGGCGTTGCTCTACCCGCCGGACAACGACGTCGCGTCCGCCGTCGCCGCCGCTGCCGAAATCCTGCGCACCGCGAAGGGAGTCACGGAATGACTCTGCACCGTCCACACGGGACTCTCTCGACCTCGACCGATGTCATCTACCTGACGCCGGAGGACGCGGACTGGACGTACACCGGTCTGCGTGTGCTGCGGATCGAGGCCGGTTGGGTGCGCACGATCGAGACCGGCGCGTTCGAGGCGTTCGTGCTGCCGCTCGCTGGATCGCTGACGGTCGAGGTCGATGATCTCCGGTTCGAACTGCAGGGCCGTGACTCGGTGTTCACCCGTGTCACGGACTTCGCTTACGTGCCGCGCGATGCCTCGGTCAAACTGTCCTCTGTGGATGGATGTGAGGTCGCGTTGCCGATGGCGCGTTGTGAGAACCGCCTGACAGCCAAGTACGGACCGGCCGACGATGTTCCGGTCGGGGTGCGCGGTTCGGGCAACGCCACCCGTCAGGTCACGAACTTCGGCGTGCCGGGCGTGTGGGACCACGCGGACAAGCTCAACGCGTGCGAGCTGATCACCCCGGACGGCAACTGGTCCTCGTACCCGCCGCACAAGCACGACACCTCGGAGCCGTGCGAGGTGAACAACGAGGAGATCTACTACTTCCGGATCGCCGACCGCGACCAGGTCACCCCTTCGCGGACCGGCTTCGGTTTCCACCGCACGTACACCGACGACGGCACGATCGACGAGGACGTGACCGTGCGGGACGGCGACGTCTTCCTGATCCCGCGCGGCTACCACGGCCCGTGCGTCGCGGCGCCCGGATATCCCATGTACTACCTGAATGTTCTCGCTGGTCCGGGTTCTGAGCGTTCGATGGCGTTCTGCGACGACCCGGCGCACACCTGGGTCCGCGACAGCTGGGCGACGCAGGAACTCGACCCGCGCTGCCCGGTAACGACTGCTGAGGGGCGAGTGAAGTGAAGCTCACGACCGCGCAGGCACTGGTCCGGTGGATGCTGGCCCAGCGCACGGAACTCTTCGACGGCTCGCACGCGCCGCTGTTCCCCGGCGTGTTCGCGATCTTCGGCCACGGCAACGTGCTCGGCCTCGGCAATGCCCTGGAGGAGGTCCGCGACCGCATCCCGGTGTGGCGCGGCCACAACGAGCAGGGCATGGCGCTGGCCGCGGTCGGCATCGGCAAGGCTTCACACCGCCGCCAGGTGGGCGTCGCCACGTCGTCCATCGGCCCCGGTGCCCTGAACATGATCACCGCGGCCGGCGTCGCGCACGCCAACCGCCTGCCCCTGCTGCTCCTGCCCGGCGACACCTTCACCGGCCGCGCGCCCGACCCCGTGCTGCAACAGGTGGAGCACTTCCACGACCCGACCGCGACCGTCAACGACGCGTTCCGCGCGGTCAGCCGCTACTTCGACCGCATCACCCGCCCCGAGCAGCTGCTCTCCACGCTCCCGCAGGTGGCGCGCGTCCTGACCGACCCGGCGGAGTGCGGCCCGGTCACCCTCGCTCTGCCGCAGGACGTCCAGGCCGAGTCCTACGACTTCCCGGAGGCGCTCTTCGCCGAGGTCGTCCACCGCCCGCTGCGTCTGCGCCCCGACCTCCGGGCTCTGTCCGAGGCCGCCCGCGCGATCCGTTCCGCATCACGGCCTTTGCTCGTGCTCGGCGGAGGTGTCCGCTACTCCGGTGCCGCGGGCAGGGCGTTGCGGTTCGCCGAACAACACGGCATCCCGATCACCGAAACCACCGCGGGCCGCACCCTCGTCCCGCACGACCACCCGCTGCACGCCGGCCCGCTCGGCATCACCGGCTCGACCTCGGCCAACGTCCTCGCCGGAGAAGCCGACCTGGTCATCGCGGTGGGCACCCGCCTGCAGGACTTCACCACCGCGTCCTGGACCGTCTTCTCCCCGGACGTGCGGCTGGTCTCCCTGAACGCCGCCCGCTTCGACGCCGTGAAACACGGCTCGTTCGCCCTGGTGGCCGACGCCGACGAGGGCCTGCGCGAACTGACCGACGCCCTCGGCGCCTGGGAGGCCCCGCCCGACTGGTCCCGCCAGGCCCTGGCCGAGCGCACGAAGTGGGACGACCACATCTCCTCGCTGCGCACCCCGGGAACCGGCCTGCCGACCTACGCCCAGGTAGTAGGCGTCGTCAACGACGTCAGCGGCCCCACCGACTACGTCATGACCGCGTCCGGCGGCCTGCCCGGCGAACTGATCGGCGGCTGGCGCGCGTCCGGCGAGGCCACCATGGACGTCGAGTACGGCTTCTCCTGCATGGGCTACGAACTCGCCGGCGCCTGGGGCGCCGCCATCGCCCACACCGAGGGCGTCGTCACCACCCTCCTCGGCGACGGCTCGTACCTGATGCTGAACTCCGAACTGTTCTCCGCGTCCTTCGCCGGCCACGGCTTCGTGGCCGTCGTCTGCGACAACGACGGCTACGCGGTGATCCACCGCCTGCAAACCGGCCAGGGCGGCGCGGGCTTCAACAACCTCTACTCCGACTGCACGACCAGCCACACCGAACCCCCGCGCACCGACTTCGCCGGCCACGCGGCGGCGATGGGCTGCGCGGTCTTCCCGGTCGACTCGCTGGGCGAGCTGGAAGGCGCCTACCGCAAGGCCCGCGAGGCAGCGGTGTCGGAGAAGCGCCCGGCCGTCGTCGTGATCCGCACGCACCCGTCGTCGTGGACCGAGGCAGGGGCGTGGTGGGAGGTCGGCGTGCCGGAGGTCTCGCACCGGCCGGAGATCGCGGCCGCGCGGGAGGAAGTGCTGGAAGGCAAGGCCAAGCAGGTCCGCTACCTGAGCTGAGACACCAACAGGGGATACCGCCGTGCCACGGTCGAGCACCTCGCCAACGACAACGTGGAAGTCCGGGTCGGCGGGCTCTACGTGTTGGAGCGGATCTCGAAGGACTCGGTGAAGGACCGCCGGTTCGTCCAGGTCACCGTCGGCAGCTTCGTGCGCAACCGGTCACCGTGGGCCGTGGGAGCGCCCGGTGGTCCGGAGCACCCGACACCGGTCGTCGACCAGGATCTGCCATGGCTGCGCATCACTAAGTGGCCGTCGGAGATCACGCCCGAAGTTCGGCGCGAACGCGGTGTCGTCGATGTCTCTACGTCACCGCTCAGTGACTGAGACAACCTCACCGCCGGGAACAACCCGCCGACGAGCTCCCTTGAACAGTTCGTAGCCCTACGAATCGTTTCAAGGGAGCCCCGAAGTGAGCCTGCTCTTCTCCCCGCTGACCCTGCGCTCGGTCACGCTGCCGAACCGCATCGCGGTCAGCCCGATGTGTCAGTACTCGGTGACGAAGGAAGACGGCGTCCCGACCGAGTGGCACCTCGTCCACCTGGGCTCGCGCGCGGTCGGTGGTGCCGGGCTGGTCATCGCCGAGGCCACCGCCGTCGAGCCGAGGGGCCGGATCTCGCCGCAGGACGTCGGCATCTGGAACGACGAGCAGGTCGAGGCCTGGAAGCGGATCACCGCGTTCATCAAGGAGCACGGTGCGGTCCCCGGCATCCAGCTCGCGCACGCCGGGCGCAAGGCGATCGGTGACTGGGTGCCGGTGGCGCCCACGACCGAGCCGTTCCCTGGCGGAAACACTCCGGAGAAACTGACCGGCCACACTGGGATCGTGAAGGCCTTCGTCGACGGCGCGCTCAGGGCGGTCGAGGCCGGGTTCGAGGTCATCGAGATCCACGCCGCGCACGGGTACCTGCTGCACGAGTTCTACTCGCCGCTCACGAACGAGGGCAGCCTCGAAGAACGCATCGCCGTGCCCGTCGAGGTCACCGCCGCCGTGAGGGCAGCGGTGGGCCCGGACGTGCCGGTGCTCGTGCGGATCTCGGGCACCGACTGGGTCGACAACGGCTGGACTGCCGACGACAGCGTTGTGCTGGCACAGGCGCTCAAGGCCGCGGGTGCGGACCTGATCGACGTGTCCAGCGGTGGCAACACAGCGCAGGCGGAGATCCCGATCGGGCCCGGCTACCAGGTGCCGCTGGCCGAAGCTGTGCGACGCAAGGCAGACGTGCCCACGGGTGCGGTCGGCCTGATCACCGGGGCGGTGCAGGCCGAACAGGTTTTGACGGACGGTTCCGCCGACCTGGTGCTGCTCGCGCGCGAGATGCTCCGCGACCCGTACTGGCCGCTGCACGCGGCACAGCAGCTGGGTGTGGAGGTCAACGCGCCGAGGCAGTACGCCAGGGCGTTCTGAAAGCGCCCTCAGAGTTCAAGGGCTGGGCACCGATGATCCGGTTGCCCAACCCTTGAACTCTTCAGGCTGAATTCAGCGACGGTAGTCGTCGTAGTCGTCGTACGGGTCGTCGCGTGGCTCATCGCCACCACCACTCCCGTTCGGCGACCTTTCATCACCAGACAGCTCACGCTGCAGAGCAGCGAAGTCGGTCTCATGAGAGCTGTATTTGAGCTCCCTGGCGACCTTCGTCTGCTTGGCCTTCGCTCGGCCGCGCCCCATGGCTCGACCCCCTCGCACAGGGACGGGGGCGGCCGGGGGAACGGCGGCCCCACTCGTCTCGACAACTAGTTCCTGGTAACTACCGTACCGTGCCGATGGGGTTCCTCGCGACGCGGTAGGCGTGACACGTACCGCCAAATCTCGCGGCCGCCCTCGCGTGGAAGGATGCACACGTGCCCAGACCGTTCGTCGCCTACCTACGGGTGTACGAACCGTTATCGGTATTGGACGCACCGCTAGCGGACAAAGTCCAAAAAGCCCTGGAAAACGGCCCTGTCCTCCGTTCGGAGGTCGGTGACCGCGAACGGGAGCTGTGGTTGCGATCACAGTTGGGACAAAAGCTGCTTCCGGGCGAGTCCTTCGACGTGATGGCGATCAGCCCCGCCGAGGTTCCGACCTCTGACGCCGCGCGTGTCGGCCCCGGACCTCTCGTCTGCCCCCTTGACCTCCGGGCACGTTCCGCCGCCGCTCTGGTGGGCTTCCTGGCCTCCGCTCCGCCGATCCTGCAGGACGCGGCTCTCGGTGTTGCCCCGGAAACTGTCCGAGCGCGCGCGTCGGCCGTGATGGCAGAACTCGCGGCAGGAGCCGTCCACGTCATCTCCACGACTTGGACCGTGCCGCTGCCGTGGTTCGCCCTGGTCGAACCCGCCCAACGCCGCGTCGTGCTGGCCAGCGCCCAGGACGACCCGGAACGGCAGGTGTCGTGGCGGGTCGCGATGGCGGACGCACGTCGTCGCGTCGCCCGAGCGCTCAAGGTCGTGAAGAACTCCCTGGGCAACGAAGGGCCGGCCACGATCCTGGCCGACACCGGACGCTGGCTCGAGCACTTCCACCCGCACTCCGCCGTCGAACTCGACTACGGCGGCCTGGTGCAGCTGCTCGAGGACAAGGACCTGCTGGAGGACACCTCGGCGGCGGACGTGAACGCCATCGTCGACGCGCTGGAATCGGGCGACGCCGAGGAGGTGGCGTTGCGCTACGAGACGCTGCGCGAGTTCTGGGGCGAGCTGGCCCGCAGGGAACGCCACGGCTGAAGCAGCACCCGCGCGGTCACGGCCGCCGCAGCTGCAAGGACCATCGCCGCAGGCCACGCCACGTGCACCGCGACGAAGCTCGCGAGAAACGGCGTGATCGCGGCGCTGAGGTAGTTCGCCGAGTTCTGCATGCCGATCGCGGTGGCACTGCGACCTTCGGGGGCGAGCTCGCCGGCCTCGGTGACCGCGAGCCCGTTCCAGCACAGCGCGAACACGCTCGTCGGCACCAGCACGGCGATGAGCAGCGGCAACGGCGCCTGGTCCAGCACGGCGACCAGCACGAACCCGGCCGCGGTGATGATCGACACGATCTTGAGCGGGCCGATCCGGTTGCGCACCCGGTCCGACCACACGCCTACAGCCAGCCGTCCGGCACCGCCGAGCGCTTGGGCAACGCCGAACACCGCCGCGGCCGCCGTGACGGTCATGCCTCGGTGCCCGTGCAGAAGCGGCACCAGCAGCGCGGTGGCGGTGAACTGCGGCACTACGAGCAGTCCGCTGGCCAGCGACAACCGCAACAGCCGTGGATCCTTGAGGATCACTCCGTGTTCGGCGCTCGCCCGGACCGCGCCAGGCGGTTCCCTGACCAGCAGCGCCACCGCGAGCGCCACGAACGCGGTCACGCCCGCCAGTGCGACGAAGGCCGTCGGTACCCCGGCCGAGATCGCGATTCCGGGCAGGACTGCGGCGGTGAGCGCGGCGCCGAGCGGGGTGGCGGTCTGCCGGACGCCCATCGCGAGGCCACGCGACCCGCTGCTGAACCACGACATGACAGCCCGGCCGCTGGCCGCGTTGACGCTGGCCCCGAACAGTCCGGCGGCGAACAGCGCGAGGCCGGCGATCCAGGCGTTGCCCAGTGCCACGGACAGCAGGCAGCCCGCCGCTCCGAGGCCGCCAATGGTCATCACGAGTCGCTCGCCGCGTCGGTCCGCGACGACTCCCCACGGCACGAGGGCGATCATCGTGCCCAGGTTGACGGCACCGAGAAGCAGCCCGACCTGGGGCAACGTCAGTGAGAAGTGCTGCTGGAGCTGCGGGCTGATCGCGGGCAGGCCGAGGAAGACGGCCGCGTTCGTGCCCTGCGCCAAAGCTCCGATGCACAGCACGACCCAGCGATACCCCATGAGGGCACGCTAGGTCTGCTGCTCAGAAAGTGGAACGACCGTCCCAGATTGTGGGAGTCAGCTCTTGCGCCGGTGGTGTCCGCGCTCGGCCGCCAGCAGCTCGTCCACCGACGCGCTCCCGCGCTGGTAGCGCGAGGCGATCTCGGCGTTGAGCTTGTCCACGACGACCTGCACCTCACGCCGTCGCACCGACACCGAGGCCTCCTCCGAGATAAACGTCTCCAACGCTTCGCCGAGGCGATCGTCGGACAACTTGCTCACGTCGGAGAGGTCCACGTCGGAGACGAGCGCCTCGACGTGCCGTTGATGCGCGTCAGCACGTGACGGCTCATGGGTCTGGTACCGGCCTAGACCGGTGGCCGGCCCCACGGCGTTTGTGGACAGGATCGTGGCCAGTTGGTCGACCACCGCCGAACCGCCAGAGCTGCGGCGCTCCTGTTCCGCGCGCACGATGTCGATCCGCGCGTGCAACAGCCGCCGCAGGTAGGACAGGTCGGTCTCTTCCTGCGCTGCCTCGTCGCGGAGTTCGCGCACCTCGACGAGCGGGCGCTGCTCGACGCCCTCCGTGTAGTCGGGGGCGAGCACCCGGTCGATTCGGCGGCGCCCGCCAGGACGCACCTCGATCACGTGTCCATCCTGCGGTAGATCCTCCTCACCCGCCAACACATCCCATGCACCAAACTTGTCTCAAATGTGCACGCCCAGCAGCTTTCGCGCTTCGTCAGGTGTGAGAGCGGGTCGTTGTGCGATCTTGGACAGCCCCGCGGCACGCGCCACGAGCTGTGTGTTGTCCCGAACCGGCACTCCACGCGAGTAGCTGATCGTGTCTTCCATACCCACTCGGAGGTGGCCACCCGCACCCAGTGCGGTGAACATCACGGGCAACGAGGTCCTGCCGATCCCGGTGGCGGAGAACGTTGCCCCGTCCGGCAGAGCGTTGACTGCTGCGACCAGCGTCGCGGCGTCGCCGGGCATACCTCCGGGCACCCCCATGACGAGGTCGACGTGCACGTGACCGCCTGCGGGCAGGCCGTGCTGGTCCAGCAGGCGCTTCAACGACGCGAGCTGCCCGATGTCGAAGATCTCGTACTCCGGGACGATCGAGCGCTCCTGCATGCCCTTGTGCAGGGAGACGATGAACTCCCAGCGGTTCATGAACACGTCGTCGCCGAAGTTGACGGTGCCCATCGTGCAGGACGCCGAGTCCGGCATCGCCTCGAGCACGCGCAGCCGGTTCTCCTCCGGGTCGTGCACCGACCCGCCGGTGGAGAGCTGCACGACGAGGTTGGTTTCAGAACGCAGAGCCTCGACGGTGGCCTTCAGACGACCGAGGTCCAGCGACGGCAACGCGTCCTCGCCACGGATGTGGACGTGGATCATCGCCGCGCCGACCTGCTCGCAGCTCTGCGCCGTCGCGACCAGCTCTTCCAGGGTCACTGGAAGCTGCGGGACGTCGGCCTTCGCGTGCTCCGCTCCGGTGGGAGCGACCGTGATGAGAGTGCCCAAGGACATGTACCGGGACTCTAGGGGTCATCCCCGCAGGTTGCGAACAGCTTCCCGGCCCAGACCTGGGGTGTCCGGTGGCACCGAGTCGGGGTCGATCCGGGCAGGAACTTCCCGTTCAGGAGCGCCGGCGAGCAGCTCGGATTCCACCGGCACAGACCGCTTGACCAGCGCCAACGCGATCGGGCCCAGCTCGTGGTGCTGCACCACGCTGCCCACCCGGCCGACCACGCGCCCGTCCAGCTTCACCGGGTCGCCGGTCTCCGGCTCGCCGTCCGCAGAACCATCCAGGTGGAGTAGGAGCATCCGGCGCGGCGGGCGTCCCACGTTGTGGACCTTCGCGACCGTCTCCTGGCCCCGGTAGCAGCCCTTGTTCAGGTGCACGGCCGGGTCGATCAGATTGACCTCGTGCGGGATCGTGCGCTCGTCGGTGTCGATGCCCTGACGTGCCCGCAGGGACTCCACGCGCAGCGCCTCGAACGCGAAGCTGCCCGCCGGGCGCGCGCCCGCGTCGGTGATCCGCTGCCACCACGAGGTGAGTTCGGCGCGCGGCACCAGCAGGTCGAACGAGCTCTGACCTGGCCACGACGTGCGGCGCACGAACCCGTCGCCCAGCTGCTCGACTGCGGCGGGCACCGGGACGTCCAGCTTCTCCAGCAGCGCGACCGCGTCGGGTCCGATGATCGACACCAGCGCGAGCTCGGCCGTGGCGTCGCGCGGCTCCACCTTCGACCAGAAGACCATCTTCTTCAGGTACGCCAGCAGGTCGTCGACCTTCTCGACGTCCAGGAACACCGTGCCGCCGACGTTCGCGACGACCATGTGGTGCTCGAGCCTGCCCTGCGCGTCCAGGATCAGCGCCTCGGTGTTCGCGTTCTCGCCGAGCTGCTCGAAGTGCTGGCTCGTGAGCTGGTGCAGCCACTTGAGCCGGTCCTCGCCGGGAACCGCGATGATGCCGCGGTTCGAGCGGTCGACGACCACGACGGCACGGGCGGCGGAGCGTTGTTCGGCGAACGGATCTCCGTAGTGCCAGGCGACGCCGGCATCAGTGGAATCGTCGGGCGGCGGGACGGCTCCTGGGAGGGTCACTCGGTCTCCTGCTCCTGCTTCAAACAGTCGCGGCAAGTGCCGGACAGCGCGAGATGGCTTGCATCAAGTTCGAACCCATCGCGCTCCCGCAATGTTCCGACCAGCGGGTCGAGCAGCTCACACGGGATCTCGTCGATCCGGCCGCAGACGTGGCACACCAGGTGCACGTGCTGGTGGTCGTCGACCGAGTAGCTCGGCGCGCCGTGACCCAGGTGCGTGTGCCGCACCAGCCCGAGCCGGTCCAGCAGGTCGAGCGTGCGGTAGATGGTCGTGATGTTGACCGTCGGAGCCGTCTCCTGGACGCGCTGACAGATCTGCTCCGGGGTCGAGTGATCCAGGGCCCTGACCGCGTCCAGCACGAGCTGGCGCTGCGGTGTCATCCGCATGCCGCGGTCGTGCAGCGTTTTGCGCAGGCCTCTTGCGGTCTCCACAACACCGATGTTAGTAGGCTCGGGCCATGCGCGTGCTGGCACTGCTCGACGGAACCCTCGCTGACCCCGACTCGCCGCAGATCCGCGTCGACGACCTCGGACTCATGCGCGGTGACGGTGTGTTCGAAACGATCCTCGTGGTCGACGGGAAGCCCCGCGAACTCACGCCGCACCTGGACCGCCTGGACCGGTCCGCGGCCATGCTCGACATGCCCACGCCTCCGCGAGCGGAGTTCGAGCGCGCGGTCGAGCTCGTCATCGGCAACTGGACCGGCGGCCGGGAGTTCGCCCTCAAGCTCGTCTACACCCGCGGTGTCGAGGGTGGCGACGGCACGGGCACCGGGTTCGCGCTCGGCATGGAGATCGGCGCGAAGGTGCTCAAGCAGCGCGCGGAGGGCCTGTCCGCGGTGACGTTGGACCGCGGCATCGAGCCGGACCTCGCCGACCGCGCGCCGTGGTTGCTGCTGGGCGCCAAGTCGCTGTCGTACGCGATCAACATGGCCGCCATCCGCGAGGCCGAGCGCCGCGGTGCCGTCGAGGTCATCTTCACGACGTCGAACGGTTCGGTGCTGGAAGGCCCGACCTCGACCGTGATCCTGGTGCGCGGCAAGACCCTCGTGACGCCGCCGTCGAAGCTCGGCATCCTGCCCGGCACCACGCAGTACGCGTTGTTCCGCGCCGCCGAGCGCGCCGGCTGGACCGTCTCCGTGGAGCCGATCCAGACCGGCGAGCTCTACGACGCCGAGGGCGTGTTCCTCGCGTCCAGCGTCCGCAAGATCACGCGGGTGAACACGCTGGACGGCAAGCAGCTGCCCGACTCGTCAGCCCTGCTGACCGAGCTGCAGGGCCTGTACGAGTCCGAGTACTAGATCTTCTAACGAAGACCGGCGTCGACCGCGGCCATCAACGGGCCGCGGTCACCCGACATCTCCCAGAACATCGCGCCCAGCAGGTTCTTCGACTTGAGCCACGCGGTCTTCTTCTGGATCGACCAGGCGTCGTCGAAGGTCCACCACTGGTTGCCGGTGTAGCAGGACGTCGCCACGGCCACCTCGTCGTGGTGGACGGTGCAGTTAGGCACGGACGCGACGAGGTTGGCGTACCCGCGCGTGCCCGACTCCTCCGGGAACTGGCCAGGTGCCGCACCACCCGCGGTCTGCCACTCGCCGTTCTTGCCGCCGTTGGTGACGTTCTGCCAGCCGCGGCCGTAGAACGCGAGCCCGAGCGTGATCTTGCGCGACGGCACCCCGGCGTCGAGGTAGGCCTGCACCGTGCTCTCCACGCTGAACTTGGTCGTGTACGGGTCGTCCGGGTCCTGGTAGAGGTTGCCCTGGTGGCCGGTCCGGTTCGGCTCCCACGAGTTGTCGCTGCCGGAGCCGTGGAAGTCGTAGCCCTGGACGTTGAAGATGTCCATCGACTGCGCGACCCGCCCGAGCTCCCAGCCCGCCGCGATCTTGCCGGGGTCGGCAGGGGTGAACGCCGTGAGCTGGTAGCGCTTGCCCGTGGTGGTGCTGTACGCGTCCATCTGCCGGCGGAACTCCTCGATCAACAGGGTGTTGTTGACCTTGTCCTGCGGGCCGAAGTGGTTGCCCGCGTGGCCTTCCGCACCCGGCCACTCCCAGTCGAGGTCGAAGCCGTCGAAGATGCCCGCCGCGGTGCCGGGGCCGCCGGCGCCGTTGTACACGGGCAGGTTGCCCTTGAGGTAGACGTCGATGCACGACGACACGAACTTCTTCCGTGCCGCGTCCGTCGCCGCGACGTCGGAGAAGTACTTGGAGTACGTCCACCCGCCGAGCGAGATCAGCACCTTGAGGTTCGGGTGCTTGGCCTTGAGCTTCTTGAGCTGGTTGTAGTTGCCGCGCAACGGTTCCCAGCCGCTGTCCGCGACGCCGTCGACGGACTGCGCCGCGCTCATCGGCCTGCTGTAGTCGGCTTCCGCGTCACCCGCGCCGTCACCCTGGTTCGGGTCCTGCGGGTTCGGGCTCGTGCCCTTCGTGACGCCGTGCAGACACGTCAGGTTGACGGGATCGATGTTGCCGAACGCGTAGTTGACGTGGGTCATCTTCGCGGCGTCCATGTCCTTCACGAAGTACTGGCGTCCGTAGATGCCCCACTGCACGAAGTAACCGACACGGGCGTACCCGCCGACGATGTCATTGGTGCGCTCGGTCAACGCATTGCTCGCTGCGGACACGTTGTCGTAGATGTCCCGTGCGCGCACAGTGAACGTGTAGCTCGTGGACGGCGCGAGGCCACTGACGACCGCCGTGGTGCCGGACACCGTCGTCTTCACGGTCGAGCCCACGTAGACGTCGTAGTTCGCGACCCCGCGGTTGTCGGTGGATGCGTTCCACGCCAACGTGATGCTGCCCGCGTCCTTCGCCGTCGAACGCAGGTTGCCCGGCGCGGTCGGAGGTGTGGTGTCGTCGGCGGGGTTGTTGGTGGTGACGCTCACCGCCGCGCTGGCCGCGGACAGGGTTCCCCTGGTGTCCTTGGCTTTCACCGTGAAGGAGTACGCGCTGTTCGGGTTCAGCCCGGTCACGGTCGCGGACGTCGTGGTGCTGCTCGTGGCGAGCGCCGAGCCGTTGTAGACCTCGTAGCCGGCGATCGGCAGCGAGCCCGCGGTGGACGCGTTCCACTGCAGCGTCACCGTGCGGGTGGTCTTCGTCGGTGAGGTGAGACCTGTTGGGGTGCTTGGCGGAGTGTCCGCGCTGCCATCGCAGTTCGCGTTGTTGATCCGGCACGTAACCGGGTCGACGTTCGAGCTGATGGAGAACGCCGGGCTGTACGGCTCAGTGCTGCCGCCGGCCGCCACGGTCTTGTTGTAGTGAACGGGGGTCACGGTGACCTGGTTGCCGTTCTGAGTGACCGTGCTGTTCTGGCCGTTGCTGACCGTCACGCCGTTGGGCAGCGTGAAGCTGATCGACCAGTCACTGACCGCGGCGGCGGAGTGGTTGCGGACGATGAACTTCGCCGTGCCGCCCGCGACCGAGTAGTCGGCGGTGAGGCCGGTCGGGGCCGGTGGTGGGTTGCCGCTGCCGTCACAGGCCATGTTGTTGATCGTGCAGGCGGTCGGGTCGGCCGCGGCGCTCAACGTGAACGTCGGGCTGTACGGCTCGGTGTTGCGCCCCGGCGGAAGGTTGTTGATGTAGAAGGCAGGGGTGAGCGTCACTCTCGTGCCGTTCTGGGTGGTCGTCGCGTTCTGAACGTTGCCGACCGTGACACCGGACGGCAGGTCGAACTTGATCGACCACCCGTTGAGCGCGGTCGTGCTCGCGTTGGCGACCACGAACTTGCCACTCGTGCCGGTGCGGGAGAAGGTCGCGGTGATACCGGTGGCGGCCTGTGCAGGGACCGCCAGAGCTAACACCGCGAGGAGAACTGCTAGCAGGGCAGGGATCCGGCGCATGCGGAACTCCAGTTTGGTAGAGATTCCGCGGCGGCTGGGAGTTACGGTATTTGGTCTGGACCACTTACGTCAACGCTCTGGTCCTCAGTCGATCGGGCGGAACCGGATGTTCGTTCCCGGCCTGGCCTGCCCGAGAAACCGCAGGTGATCGCAGTCGACGACGCCGATGACGGGATAGCCGCCGGTGGTCGGATGGTCGTTGAGGAAGACCACCGGCTGCCCGTCCGGCGGCACCTGGACCGAGCCGGTGATCATTCCCTCGCTGGGAATCTCCCCGTCACGACGATTCAGCTTGGTGCCCTGAAGCCTCGCGCCGACCCGGTTGCCGCGGTCCGACACCGTCCACGATCCTTGGCGCAGCTGGGTTTCCGCGTCCTCGAACCAGTCGTCGCGCGGGCCGAGCCTGATCGGGATGACCAACGTTTGCAGGACGGCGATCGGCGGCACCACGTCCGCCCCGTTCGCCGGGTTCGATGTCCCAAGCTTTAGGACGTCGTTGTCCCGCAACGGTTCTGGACCGATTCCGGACAGCAGGTCGGTGGAGCGGCTGCCGAGTTCCACCGGCACGTCGATGCCGCCGGAGATTGCCGCGTACGTGCGCAGCCCGGTTTCCGGGGTCCCGATCTCGAGGGTGGCGCCCGCCGGCACGTGCACCGGCTGGTGCGAATCGGCGAGCCTGCCGTCGATCCTGACCTCGACGGCCGGTCCGGTGACGGCGATGGTGCAACTGGTGTTGGCGTGGATCTGGGCGCCGCCGAGCAGGAGTTCGAGCCCGGCCGCGGTCTCGTCGTTGCCGACGAGCCGGTTGGCCAGGGTGAGCGAGTGCGGGTCGATCGCGCCGGAGGGCGGGACCCCGAGGTGGGCGTTGCCCGGCCGGCCGAGGTCCTGGATCAAGGCTTGTGGGCCGGTGCGCAGGATCGTGACGGTGCGGTTCACGCGATCACGAACCTGACCTGGTCGCCCGGCTGCAGGACAGCGGGGGTGTCGGCCTTCGGGTCGAACAGCGTGATCTCGGTGCGGCCGATCAGCCGCCAGCCGCCCGGTGTCGCCCTGGGGTAGGCGGCGGTGAACTCGCCCGCGATGCCGACCGAGCCCTGGGGGACCTTCGTGCGCGGGGAGTCGAGGCGCGGCTGCTGAAGTTGTGCGGGAAGTCCGGTGAGGTAGGCGAAGCCTGGTGCGAAGCCGCAGAAGGCCACCTCGTACGTGGCCTCGGTGTGGAGCTTCACGACCTCGTCCGCAGTGGTCCTGGCGGCTTCCGCCACGAGGTCGAGGTCCGGCCCGTCGTAGATCACCGGGATGGTGATCTCGCGGCTGTGCGTTTCCGGGGCCTTGGTGAGGTCGATGCCCTCGAGGGCTTTCCTGACCTGTTGGATCGCGCCCTTGACCAGCACTGTCCTGGCCGCCGGCACGAGCTCCTCGATCCCGGCCAGGCCCTGGAGGGCCGCGCGCACCGCCGCGACCTCGGTCAGCGAGTCGACCTCGACGAGGAGCGCATCGGTTCCGCAGCGCCGCAGAAGCATGGACCCATGCTACGCGGAATCGTGGGATTGTTGAACAATCCGACACGCAGATCGTTCAACAATCCTGCGTGTTCGGTGCTGGACTGTTGAACGATCTGCGGTGTGGCTGGTCAGCCGACGATGCGCTTGAGGTGTGCGGACGCGTGCGGCTGCAGGGGCTGGCCGACCATGGCGCGCTCTTCCACATAGGCGAGGTCGCCGTTGTTGACGATGCCGTAGAGGCGCTGCGAAGCCTGGACGTCCTTGGCCGTGGCGGAGCGGATGATCGCGTCCGACTCGAACTCCCACGACGTCTGCGTGCGCACCTTGCCGTAGTACAGCTCGACGATGCCCGTGTTGTGCGTGAGCAGCAGCTCGATGGTGTCGTCTTCCTGCGGGCGCCAGAAACCCTGCTCTCGGGCCGCCGGGCGGATGACCTCGCCGGCCTCGTTGAGCAGCCAGGACCGCGCCTCGTAGACGAGGAACGGGCGGCCGTCGTGGGCGAAGGTGATCTGCTGGCCGAAGCGGAACGGGCCCTCGATCGTCGGGTAGACGATCTCTCCCTCGCCTCGCCAGACGCCTACCAGCGGGAGGACTGCCAGGAGGGCGTCGTTGAGGTTGGCGCCTTCCCGGAGGTTCGCCGTGTCGCCCGGGATGGGCATGTCGGTGAACTGGGGGAGGTTGCGCTCTCTGGTGGCCGCGGCGCGTTCTTCGGCCAGGCGGATGGCCTCGTCGCCGCTGCCCGGGATCGGGGAGCTGGGGACGGTGCCTGGGGTGCCTTGGGTGGCGCTGGGCTCGGCGCCTGGGGTTGGCGTGGTCATCGCTGGTCGGAGTAGAGGCGGTAGACCACGTAGCCCGCGAACCACATGACTGCGATTGTCACTAGCACCAGGAGTCCGGTGAAGATGTGTTCCACAGGGGGAGGATATCTCGCCTGGTTTGACGTGCAGGGTTGTGGTGGTCACCTTTCCTGGGGGCTCCGCCCCCAGACCCCCGCCAATCTGATCTGGGGGCCTCCGCCGTGCGTGGGTTGATGGCACGCCAGTTGCGTTGGGCGGAGTTGCGTTGCGTAGGTGGTGCGGTCCGGGCGGGTCCCCGTCCCAAGTCGGGCCAGAGCGAGCCACACCTGAGGAGGGGTGTCAACT